>JAEYTW010000059.1 GCA_023433835.1 Pseudomonadota bacterium
GCGCCGGGGTATGGTTGGGGTCGACATCGCGGTCAGACCAGCGGCTTGATCGCCTCAGCCGTCATGTAGGTCAGCGCCATCAGGGTCAGGGTCGGGTTCTGGGTCGATACCGTTGGGAACGAGCCGCAGCCGACCAGCCATAGATTGGCGTGGTCCCAGCTCTGCTGATGCCGGGTGACGACCGAATTGCCCTGGGCCGTGCCCATGATATGGGTGCCGACCACATGGCCCGCACCGTTGTAGTTATAGTTCTGGCCCTGGTAGGTGAAACTGGTGAGCCCTGAATTGGTCACCGTGTATTCGGTCGCGCCCAGCCGCTGCATCATCGTTGTCGTTGCCGTGCGGGCCGCGGCAAAACCCGCCTTGGTGTAGTCCGACAGGTTGTAGGTCAGGAGCGGGCGCGGGATGCCGAGATTGTCGGTCAGGCTCGGGTGGAGCTTGACGCGGTTCGTACTCTCCGGGTCCTGCTCGACCAGGAAGGCGACGCGGAACTGGCGGGTGAGCAGGTTGTTCAGCTTGGTCCAGTAGCTGCGGTTGGTGAGCTTGGCCAGCGACGGGTTGAGGCCCCCGTTGTTGGTGCCGTAGACGTAGTCGAGGCCCGAGGTGTAGGGATCGGTCGTCGGCCAGTTCCAGCCTTCGTTGCCGATCTCGATGCGCCACGCAGCACGGTTGGATCGGAACGGGCCGTCGCGGAGCGATTCGATGCCGGCCGTAGAAAGCGGCCCGCGATAGCCGTAGGCTTGCTGCCCCTCGGGCATCAGGCCCCAGGCCAGATAGGTCGGATGGTCCATCAGGTTGCAGCCGACCAGGCCGCTCGAGTTGGCGACGTTGACGCCCGTCACCCGCGCGCTGTTCAGGAGGATCTTGGCATTCTCGATCGCATGGGCCGCCAGCACGTATTGCTTGGCGGTCAGCGTGCCCGATCCGGTGGCGCCGGAGGCGGCGGGGACGGTGATGTCGTTGTAGGTGAGGTAGTGCACGCCGTTGATGCGGCTGGTCGCGGTGTCGACCGTGACGTAGTCGACCACGGTCTTGTACATGATGTCGACATAGCCGGTATCGAGCGCGCGCTGGATCGCGTAGGTCGTGTCGAACTTGGCCTGGATCGGGCAGATCGGCGTGCAGTTGGTGTTGCCGTGGCAGGCCCGGCGCCCCTGATAGGGCCGGGAATTGCGGCCCGCGGGCGTCTGGGTGACGATCGTCTGATTGATCGCGTAGCTTTCATTGGTCAGCGGCGTGCCGGTGACCTTGGTGGTGAAGATCTGGTCGACCCGCGAGATCGGCAGGGCCGGCATCGGATAATCGTAGACCGGCGGAAAAGACGGGTCGATCACCCGCTGGGCATTGGCGTCGGCCGAGACGCCGATGAAGGCCTCTGCCTGCGCGTAACCCGGATTGAGATCGGTGACGGTCAGCGGCCAGTCGAGGCCGTGGCCGTAGAGCGTCTTCAGCTTGAGGTCGTTGGTGCTGTAGCGCAGGCAGGTGCCCATCCAATGATTGCCGGTGCCGCCGCCGATCCGTTCGTAGGTACTGGCGAAGGGCAGCGAGCCCGGCGTGTAGGTGAGATAGCTCTTGGTCTGGTCGGGCAGGCCGATCACCAGTTCGGGGATCGTCGGCCGCGGCACGTTGGTCTTGGCCGGATTCAGTGCCAGCGCGTTGGGCGGGTAGGGCGATTCCGGGGCCTTGAAGGTATTGAGGAAGAAATTCTCCATGTAGTCTTCGCGCGAGCGATGGGTCGGGCCGGCTTCGACGATCAGGACTTTCTTCTTGGCCATGCCCAGTTGATAGGCGAGGTAGGAGCCGGCGAAGCCTGAGCCGACGATGATGACGTCATAGGGTCCAGCCATGATGGCGGTCTCCTTCGGAAGGGGGGCTCGGGGATCAGACCATGCCGTAATCGGCCAGCGGCGGCGGCGTGTCGCCCCAGGATCCGAAGTTGAACTGGCTGTAGCCCATCGGATGAGCCTGGGCCATGCGCCAGATCCAGCCCTCCTTGTAGGCGCGGCTCGATACGATCAGGTCCTGTTGCAGGGTCGCGGGGATGAAGGCAGCCGAACCGGCATTGCGCGAAATCTCGGTGCCGCCGTACCAGACGCCGAACAGGTACATCAGATAGATGATGCGCGACATGCAGCCATTGGCGCCGCCCGAGGTCACGAGGGTCTGGGCGGCGGCGGCCGGGGGCATCGAGGTGACGAGGCCGTTATAGGCGATGACCAGGCTGATCACGCCGGCCAGGGTGAAGCCCTGTACGGCGGTGGTGTTGATCATGTCGGCCTGGCTGTAGCGGTCGGGCGTGACGGACGGATTGATCTCGTTCTCGGCGACGCCGAGGAAAGCCGCGCTCATCGTCACGAAGCCCGGCGTGGCGGGCAGGGGCGGCAGGGCCGCCAGCGCGGCGGGCCAGGGCGGCAGGTTGGCAAGGGCGATGCCGCCGACGGCGCCGGCACCGCGCAGGAAGGATCTACGGTCGAAGGTGGTCATCAGGGGTTCTCCGTATGGCTCGTGACCGTCGGCTGCCGCGCGGCGCCGATCGGGACTGGCTGGCGGGATCAATGGGTCTTCTGGGCGCGCGACAGGGCGTAGACGTTGCCGGCCTGGGCGCCGCTGGTCATCGTCGCATCCTGATGGCAGCCGACGCAGGTGGAGGTCACGCGCGAGGCGCCGCCCGTGATGCTCCAGACGCTCAGGGCGAACGGATTGACCGGCGGCAGCAGCGGTACGTTCAGCATGCGATCCCAACGCGGCACCGGGAAGCCGTTGGTGGTCGCGAACGCCGCCGGGAATTCGGGGAAGCCCTGGATTGGGTTCTCCACCGTCGAATTGGGCAGGAAGCCCGGCGAGGGAATGCCGTCGGGGTCGGCCGGGTTGGGCACGGCGAAACCCGTCGCCGGATTGGTGATGCGCACCTTGGTCGGGAACTGGATGTCGACCAGGAAGTAATTGTTCCACACCGTCGGGCCGTAGGCGGCGGTCAACTGCGCGATCATCGCCTGGTTGGCGATCTCGGCCATCGGTCCCGGTGCGCCGACCCGGACCAGCTGGCTCGCCCGCGTGGGCGACACGACATTCGGGTTCCAGGGATTGGCGGGGGGCGTGTTGTAGGCGCAGGACGGCGCCCCGCCGCTCGACGTGCAGGTCGCCGGCGTGAAGAAGCTGTAGGGGCCGGCCGGCGTGCCGTCGGCGAAATCATGCAGCCAGGGGCCGTTCTGCACATGCTCGAACGTCGCCCAGCTCCATTGCGGCGTCGAATTGCTGCGATGGACGATATGCATGCCGACCAGACCGAGCAGCACGACACTGCAGGAGTCGGCCTCGATCGTCGGCTGGTCGAAGAATGGGAACGGCCCGCCCTTCTCGGTATAGGAATAGGCATAGGCCTTGAAGAAGCGCTGCGGGTCGTCGCCGGCCCCCAGGACCTTCCAGGCGGTCTTGACGAAGATCGAGCCCTGGGTGTCGGGCGCGCCGCCGTTATAGGCGCCGCGCGGCCAGTTGACGATGTCCAGCGAATGGTTCGGGTTGGTGTCGAACGCCGCCTGCCCCTCGGCGGTATAGAGCGTGTTGGTGACGACATAGTCGTACATCGGCTTGTTGAAGTTCATGCCGAAGCGCACGTACTGGCCGTTCTTGTCGATCACCGGGCCCATGTGGTCGGCCTGGTAATATTCGTCCAGCACCATGCCGTTGCCGACGACCTGCGGCGAGCTGGGGCAGGCGGCGGGCTTGACATGGTTGGCGCCGAAGGCCGGTGGGGCGGCCCCCATCGGCAGGAAGATGTCGCGGGCCTCGGGCCAGGTCTGCCACACCGTGGTGTAGTTGCCGGCGCCGTGGTCGAGACCGTTGGTGGTCGAGGGCGTCGGCAGATAGGTCGTGCCCGACTGCGCCGCCGGGAAATTCAGCGACAGGAAATCATTCCAGGCAAACAGGGCCCAGGCCAGCTCCTGGGCGGCATTGTTGGAGGGGGTCGCCGGATTGATGTCGCCCCTCGGAAAACAGTTGTAGGGCGCCGAGAAGCAGCCGGCCGACCGGGCGGGCGTGGCCTGGCCGAGGCTCAATGCGAGGATGATGCCCGACAGCATTCCCGCGCCGCGAATCCATGATCGATGCGAGATTCCGCTCACTGTGTCTCTCCCTCGATGACGTGGAACCCGCCATCGAGTTTACGGACCAACAGTTGTGCAGCGTGGTGCTATTTCTCGCCACTAGCGCTGCCGGATCGGCAGCGCCCCGGCCAGAGTCGCCGGAGTCGCGCGCGCGCGAAAAAGCGGCGAAAACTATCGTGCAAATTTGCTAGTGTAGATTTTAATCTGTACACGCTATGAAGCAGATCTTACGAAAATTGAAAGCATATTGCGTCTCTTGGTCGGACTTCCATTAACCAGCCACGCAGGGACACCAGCTGTTCCGGCTCAGCAGCAGGGGAAGTTGAGGCGATGCATCATTCCATTCTGCGCTACATCACCGAAGTCGCGCGCCAGGGGTCGATCCGCCGCGCCGCGACCGCACTGAACGTGGCGTCCTCGGCCATCAACCGCCAGATCATCAAGGCCGAGGAAAATTTCGGCGTGCTGATCTTCAGCCGATCCGCCGACGGCGTCGAGGTCACCGACATCGGCAAGACCATCGTCGCCCATTGCGAACGCACGCTGCGCGACTACACCCAGCTGCAGCAGGCGATCGCCTCGTTCCGCAGCCAGCGCACCGGCCATATCCGCATCTCGGCGATCGATTCGACGACGCTGCGCCTGATCCCGGAAGTCATTGCGGCCTTCCGCCGCCGCCACCCCGACGTCATCTTCACGATCCGCACGGTCGAGCCCGAGGATACGATGGACGACGTGGCCAACGGCGTGGCCGATATCGGCATCAGCTTCACCCGGCTGATCCACCATGATGTCCGCATCGTCGTCGAGCGGCCGGCGCCGTTCGGCTGCCTGGTCTATCCCGGCCATCCGCTGGCGAATGCCGGCGAAGTCGCGCTCGACCAGTGCCTCGAATACCGCTTCGTGCGCACGCACAATGTGCGCGGCACCGACTCGCTGATCAACCGCGACCTCAATCTCGGCCTGGCCAATCTCACGACCGTCATGCATGCCTCGTCGCTGGTCGTCGCCAAGCAGGCGATCCTCGACCGCATGGGCATAGGCATCTATACCAAGATCGGCTTTCTTCCCGAGATCGCGGCCGGCACCATCCGTTTCGTGCGGCTGACCGATCCGATCGCGGCCGATTATCGCCTGGGCGTGGTCATCCCGGCGCAGCGCTACCTGGCGCCCCTGGTGCAATCGTTCGTCGCCGCGCTGACGCGGCACCTGAAGGCTTGCGACTTCGGCTGAGCGACGCTTCGGCCGCCGCCGAACCGTGGCGGCAAGACTTCGCCGGCCGTCCGCGCTAGGCTTCGATCATGAGCACAGCACCCCAGATCGCCGAAGTCGCGGCCCTGGTCGGCGACCCGGCCCGCGCCAACATGCTGACCGCCCTGCTGGCGGGCAAGGCCTTGACCGCGTCCGAGCTGGCCTATGTCGCCGGCGTCGCGCCCCCTACCGCTTCGGGCCATCTGGCCAAGCTGGCCGAGGCCCGGCTGGTGGTGGTCGCGGCCCAGGGCCGGCATCGGTATTACCGGCTGGCCTCGGCCCAGGTGGCGCGCATGCTGGAAAGCCTGATGGCGGTAGCCATCGAC
>JAEYTW010000132.1 GCA_023433835.1 Pseudomonadota bacterium
GTCCGCGACCGCGGCCCCGGCCTCGGCCAGGGCGGCGCGCTTGGCCGCCGCCGTCTCGCGGTCGGCGCCGATCAGCGCCCCGGCATGGCCCATGCGCTTGCCGGGCGGCGCATGGCGGCCGACGATCAGGGCGACGACCGGCTTGCGTGCCGACGCGATCAGGTCGAGCATCGCATATTCCTTGGCCCCGCCGATCTCGCCGAGATAGGCGACCGCGTCGGTGGCCGGGTCGGCCAGGAAGGCGTCCAGCCATTCGTGCGGGTTGCGCCCGGCCATCATGTCGCCGCCGATATGCACCGCCGTGCTCTGGCCGATGCCGGCCTGGGTGAGGATGCGGGTGGTGGTCAGCGTCAGGGTGCCGCTGCGCCCGATCACCCCGACGCGGCCGGGCAGGGCGAAACCCGGCGCGATCGAGCCGAGCAGGGCGGCGCCCGGGCTGATCATGCCGAGCGAGTTGGGGCCGACCACCCACATGCCGTGCTCGCGCGCCACGGCCAGCGCTTCCAGCGTGTCGTGGACCGGCACGAATTCGGCGGCGGCAGCGGCGAGCCTGATGCCGGCCTCGGCGCAGTCGATCAGCGCATCGCGGGCGCCGGCGGCGGGCGTGTAGATCATCGCGGAATCGGCGCCCGCCGCGGCGACCGCCTCGGCCACCGTGTCGAAGGCCGGCACGCCGTCGATGGTTTCGCCGCCGCGGCCGGCCGAGACCGAGGCGACGATGACGGTGCCCGAGCCGCGCATGGTCTGCACCTGGGCGCGGCCATAGGCGCCGGTGGCGCCGATCACGGCGACGCGGGCGGAGGCGTCGAGCAGGACGGCCATGGTCAGGCGCCCCCGACGGTGGTCTGCATCCTGAGTGTGGTCGACGCGACGCCGCCGACCACCGCATTGCGGCTGGCCTGGTACTCCATCTGGGCGCTTCCTCCGGTCGCTGGCTTGTTACCAGACGTGCTTGATGTAGGTCGACAGGTCGCGCTCCGAACCGAAGCGGTCGCCGCGATAGGTAAATTGTCCGAAATAGATGATGCGGTCGGCCTCGTCGCAGAAGACGCGGGCCAGCCGTGCCACCGGGGCCGACATCGGATAGGCCAGCGCCGCGGCCTCGTCGAAATCGGCGGCCGCGACGGTCAGCCGCTCGCGCCCCGTGGCCAGCGCCGGGTCGGCATGCGTCTTGACCAGGCGGGCGAGCTTTTCGCGTTCGTCCGCGCCCTTGGGCAGGCGGCGATAGAGATCGCGCGCGATGTAGATCTCCATCACGCAATAGGGCGCGCCGCCTTCCGAATGGATCTTGCGCACGCGCATGTAGGGGCCGGCGGCCTGGCCCAGGAAACGCCCGCCCTCGGGCAGCTCGGCCACTTCGTCCCGGCCCAGAACGGTGATGACGTGATCGGGCGCCATCACCAGCATCGGTTCCATCACCGCATAGAGCGGCGCGGCATCGGGCCGGCTGGCGTCATGGGTGACGCAGGTGCGCCGGCCGCGCTGGCTGGAGACCAGGCCTTCCGCCGCCAGCATCTGCAGGGCCTGGCGCACGGTGACGCGCGCGACGCCGTAACGGATGCAGAGCTCGTCGATCGTCGGAATCTCGGCGCCATTGGCCCAGAAGCCCGCCTTGATCTGCGCCCGCATGATGCTGGCCAGTTGCACGTACAGCGCGATCGGGCCGGGCTGAAGCTTCTGTGGCTGCGACATATCCTATTAATAGGACTACCGGATATCTGCGGTCAAGGCGCCTTGCATCGGACTCTTAGTTATCTAATATTCTGTTGTCACAAGGGAGGAACCGTGGCCCGGTCCGGCAATGGCGGCGAGCCGACGCAGGTCATCCTGCATCATTGGCGCGAGGTGGTGCCGGACGATCGCCTGGCCCATCTGGTCAAGGATGTGTCGCGCGCGCTGATCCGGGCGCTGCAGGCGCGGCTGGCCGAGCATGGCGTCTCGTTCGGCCACTGGTCGTTCCTGCGCGTGCTGTGGGAGCGGGATGGGCTGACCCAGCGTGAGTTGAGCGAGCAGGCCGGGGTGATGGAGCCGACCACCTTCGCCGCGCTGAAGGCAATGGAGAAACTGGGCTACGTCACCCGCAACCAGGTGCCGGAGAATCGCCGCAAGGTCTTCGTGCACCTCACGCCGCTCGGCCGTTCGTTGCGCGATCGGCTGGTGCCGCTGGCCGAGGAGGTCAACCGCCTCTCGATCGCCGGCGTGCCGGAAGCGGATGTGGCGGCCACCCGGCGCACCCTGCTCGCGGTCATCGAAAATCTCGCGGCGGACGAAGCGGCCGCGGCGCTAGAGCAGCGCCGCGTGCCCTCGACCCGCGAGATGGCGCGGCGGGTGTCGGTCGCCGCTAAGGGGTGAAGCCTGCCTCCCGCTGGCGCACCAGCGCCGCCAAGGTGGCGTTGACCGGCGCGGTGATGCTGGCCTTGGCCGCTTCGCGCGGGATGGCGCCGTTGATCATGTCGATCTCGCCGCGCCGGCCGCGCTCGAGATCCTGGGCCAGCGACGGCCGGGCATTGGGGATGCGGTTGCCGAAGGCACGGACATGGGCGGCCGGATCGGCGATCTCGATGCCGATGCCGCGGGCGCGTGCCACTGTCCAGGCCTCGGTCGCGGCCGCGCGGCTGACCGGGCCGACCTCCGGATCGTCCATCACCTGGCCGACGGTCAGGCCGGTCAGCGCGCAGGGGGCGCTGTAGGCGACGTTGCAGATCAGCTTGTCCCACTGCATGACGGCGATATCGCCGGCCGCCTCGGCGCGGAAGCCCGCGGCGCGCCAGGCCGCGGCGATCGCCTCGACCCGGTCGGGCCCGAGGCCGGCATGCGCGCCCATCCGCACCACTTCCATGCCGTTGTGGAAGGCGTGGCCGGGCCCCTTCATCGCCGCGCCGAAACCGCCGGCGATGCCGACCGCGAGGCGGTCGGGCCCGACGGCTTTGGCCACGATGTCGGCGCTGCCCAGGCCGTTCTGGATGGTCAGGACCACCGTATCGGGCCCGGTCAGCACCGCGGCCTCGGCCGCGGCCTGCCTGATCCCGGTGGCCTTGGCCGCGACGACGACGAGGTCCATTGCCTCGGCCGGTGCCGCCGTCGCGGCGCGCAAGGCGACCGTGCGATCGCCGCTGGCGCCCTCGATGCGCAGGCCCCGGGTGCTGATCGCCTCGATATGGGCAACCCAGGGGTCGACCGCCAGCACCGTATTGCCGGCATCGGCCAGCAGGGCGGCGTAGACCGAGCCCATCGCGCCGCAGCCGACCACCGCGATCTTCATGCAAGCCTCCTCAATGCATCGCGCAATTCCGGTTTCTCCTCCAGCCCCCAGCCCGGCGCATCCGAGGGCATCACCACGCCGTCGCCCAGCGCGCAGGCCGGGCCATAGCCGCCGAAGGGCTGGAAAACGCCGGGATAGGCTTCGCAACCGCCCAAGCCCAGGGCGCAGGCGATATGCAGGTTGATCAGATGGCCGCCATGCGGGTGGGCCTGGGCGCGGCCGAAGCCGCGCGCCTCCATCGCCGCCAGCATGCAGACATATTCGCCCAGGCCGTAGGCGAGGCCCGGATCCATCTGGAAGACGTCGATGCCCGGCCGCATGCCGCCGAAGGCGATCAGGTTGCGGGCATCCTGCAGCGAGAACAGGTTTTCCCCGGTGGCGACCGGGCTGCCATAGGCCTCGATGACGCGGGCGTTGAGGTCGTAATCCAGCGGATCGCCGGCTTCCTCGTACCAGCGCAGGCCATAGGGTTTCAACGCCCGGCCATAGGCCGCCGCGGTAGCAAAATCGAAGCGGCCGTTGGCGTCGACCGCGAGATTGGCACCCGATCCCGAGATGGCCAGCGCGGCTTCGATGCGCGCGATATCGTCGGCCAGCGATGCGCCGCCGATCTTGATCTTGTAGGCGGTGAAACCCTGGTCGCGATAGCCGCGCAGTTCGTCGGCCAGCCGGGCGGTCGAATCGCCGGGATAATAATAGCCGCCGGCGGCATAGACCGGCACGGCCTCGGCCGGCTCGCGGCCGTAATGGCGGGCGATGGTGGCGCAGGCCGGCTCGTCGGCCAGCTTGGCGTTGACGTCCCAGCAGGCCAGCTCGATCGCCGCCACCGCCCCGGCGCGATCGCCATGGCCGCCCGGTTTTTCGTTGCGCATTGCCGCGCGCAGCACGGCGGCGGGGTCGAAGCCGTTGCCGCCGGTATCGAGCAGGTCGTCGGGTTTTGCCGCCAGCAGCCTGGGCATGACGCGATCGCGCAGGATGCCGCCCTGGGCGAAACGGCCGATCGAATTGAAGGCGTAGCCGATCACCGGCTGCGGGCCGCGCATGACGTCGGTGACGACCGCGACCAGCGATACGGTGTGTTCCCTGAAGTTCACCAGCGCGTTGGCGATGTCCCCCGCCAATGGAACAGTGATTTCCCTGATATCGGTAATGCGCAAGCCGGATTCCTTTGATAGGATCAAAAACCTAGAAAGTGGAGGGAACGGAAATGGGCGTGTTGACGGGCAAGGTAGTGCTGATCACCGGCGCGGGCGGCTCGATCGGTCTGGAGGTGGCGCGGGCCGCGGTGGCCGAGGGCGCCTCGGTCGTGGTCAACGACCTCGGTGTCTCGGTCGACGGCGCGGCGGGTGCCGATGAAAGCGTGGCGGGCACGCTGGCGCGCGAGCGCGGCGATCGCGCGGTCGCCGAC
>JAEYTW010000159.1 GCA_023433835.1 Pseudomonadota bacterium
GGCCAAGCCGGGGCTGGGCCTCGCGGCGGCCGACCAGGCCGCCTTGGCCGCGGAAGTGCTGGCGGTGCTCGACAATCTCCGATTCGCCGCCGTTTTCGGGCCCGGCAGCCGGGCCGAGCTGCCGATCGTCGGCCGGGTCGGCGTCCAGGTGGTGTCGGGCCAGGTCGACCGGCTGGTGGTGACGGACTCGCGGGTTCTGGTCGTCGACTTCAAGACCAACCGCCCGCCGCCGGCGGTGCCCGAGGATGTCGCCCGCGTCTATCTGCGCCAGATGGCGCTCTATCGCGCGGTCCTGACCCAGGTTTTCCCGGGTCTTCCTGTGGATTGCGCGCTGATCTGGACCGACGGCGCCCGGCTGATGGAATTGCCGCCCGCCTTGCTCGACCGGGTCCTGCAGCCATCCTTGACCTGACCCCTCCGGGTTCCTACCTTTACACCAACAGTTGTTGATACGAACGAGGAACCAAATGGCGACCACTCCCGTGACCGATGCGTCGTTCGAGACCGACGTCCTCAAGGCGACCGGCCCGGTCCTGGTCGATTTCTGGGCCGAATGGTGCGGCCCCTGCAAGCAGATCGCCCCGGCGCTGGAAGACATCGCCAAGGAGATGGGCGGCAACCTGACCATCGCCAAGCTCAACATCGACGAGAACCCGACCGTGCCGACCAAGTACGGCGTGCGCGGCATCCCCACCCTGATGCTGTTCAAGAACGGCCAGGTGGCGGCGACCAAGGTTGGCGCCCTGCCCAAGAGCAGCATCCTGCAGTGGATCAATTCGTCGCTCTGACGAAGGCTACCGATTGAGCGGCGACCGGGGCGACCCGGCCGCCGTTTGCTTTTTCAGCCCTGGAACAGGGCGCTGGCGACCAGCCCCAGCCCGGCCATGCCGGCAAACCAGGCCGGCAGCCGCATCCAGCCGATCCCGGCCAGCGAAAACGCGGCGCGCGCCAGCTGGGCCGCGAAGAAGATCTGGGCGCCGAGCGCCGACAGCAGGCCGGCCTTGCCCATGACCGCCACGGCCAGCACGCAGATCGCGAAGGGCACGAGGCTTTCGAGCAGGTCGGCCTGGGCCCGGCCGGCCCGGCCGAGCAAGCCGGCCGGTATCGCCGGCCCCGTCGTCGCCAGCCTGGCCATGCCGGCGGGCATGAGAAGCGCGAGGCTCAGCGCCACGCTCCAGGCCAGCATCGTCAGGTCGGTGCACATGGGAATGTCCGCCTAGGGCTGCAGGTTGACGACGCGGACATGGACGCTGGCCGGCTGCTCGGCCCGGCCGATGTCGAGCGAGCGCATCGCCTTGTCGCTCATCTGCCGCCACATGTCGGCCATGACCTGATGCAGGTTTTCATGGCCGCCGCCGCGGAGCGCGGTGCGGATGGCATCGTCCAGGCGCTTGTCGTTTGCGGGCATGGCTTCATCCTCCAGTGCGTGACCGGAGCATCGCCCGGAGGCGGGCGGCCGGCATTGCCGGCCGTCACACTTTGCCTATTCGGCCGCGCGGGTCGCGCGCAGCGGCAGTTCGGGCAGCAGGAAGACCAGAAGGAAGGCCAGCGCGATGATGCCGATGCCCATCATGAAGGTGGTCGAGATCGCGTCGCGATAGGCGGCGACCACCGCCAGGCGCTCGGCCGCGTCCAGCGCCCGGATCTGGTCGATGCTGGCGGCCAGCGCCATGTCGCCGTGGCCGCCCAGGCTGCCGAGCTGGCCGTGCAGCTTGCCCGACAGCACCGCGCCCGAGGCCGCGACGCCGATGACCCCGCCCAGCGAGCGGAAGAAGGCGAGCGTGGCGGTGGCAGCCCCCATGTCGCGCAGCGGCACGGCGTTCTGCACCGCCGTCGTCATGTTGGGCATGACCAGCCCCAGGCCCATGCCGACCGCCAGCAAGGCCGGCTCGATCACCCAGAGCCCCTTGCCGGTCAGGGCGCCCCAGCTCAAGCCCACGAAGGCGAGCGAGGCGGCGCCCAGCCCGATGACCTGCGCCGGCTTGTAGCGGCCGGTGCGGTGCATGATGCGGCCGTTGGTGAAGGAAGAGATGACGATGCCGCACATCAGCGCGCTGATCAGCAGGCCCGACGAGGCGGCATCGACCCCCAGCACCACCTGGAAGAACAGCGGGAAGAACACGCTCGCCCCCATCAGCCCCATGAAGGTCAGGGCCAGCACGACGCAGGCGACGACGAACAGGCGGTTGCCGAACAGGGTCATCGGCAGGATCGGTTCGGGCGCGGCATGTTCGCGCCGCACGAACAGCACCGTCAGCGCCGCGGCGGCAATGCCGAACCCGATGATCTGCGGCGACAGCCAGGGCAGGGTCGAGCCGCCGAGGCTCAGCACCAGCAGCAGCGCGGTGGTGGCGGCGGCCAGCAGGATGGCGCCGGCATAGTCGATCTGGCGGCGGGTTTCCTGGTGGCGGCGGCGCAAGGCCGTGCCGATCATCACGATCGCGATCAGCCCGACCGGCAGGTTGATGTAGAAGATCCAGTGCCAGGACAAGGCATCGGTGATGATGCCGCCGACGATCGGCCCGGCCACGCTGGAGACGGCGAAGACCATGCCGATCAGCCCCTGGCGCTTGCCGCGCTGGCGCGGCGGCACCAGGTCGCCGATGATGATCTGGGCGAGCGGCAGCAGCCCGCCGGCGCCCAGGCCCTGGATCGCCCGGAAGACGATCAGCTGGGTCATGCTCTGCGCCAGGCCGCATAGGGCGGAGCCGGCGAGGAAAATCAGGATCGCGGCATAGACCATCGGCTTGCGGCCGTACTGGTCGGACAGCTTGCCGTAGAGCGGCATGGTGGCCGTGGTGGTCAGCACGTAGGCCGTCACCACCCAGGACAGATGGGTGACGCCGCCGAGATCGCCGACGATGCGGGGCAGGGCGGTGGCCACGATCGACTGGTCCAGCGCCGACAGGGCCAGGGTGATCATCAGCCCGTAATAGACCCGGCGGATCTCGCGCCGGCGGGCCTGGGCTTCCGGGCTGTCGTCGTTTTCCTCAGGCGCGCTCATTCACTCAACCTTGCAAGGGGGGCAATGGCGGCGGCCAGGGCCTCGCGTTCCGCCTCGGACAATCTGGTCAGCTGGCGGGCGAGCCAGTCGGTGCGCCGGCGCTGCATTTCATCGATGACGTCCTGGCCCCTGGCCGTGACGTTCAGGCCGACCCGGCGCTTGTCCTCATGCTCGCCGGCACTGCGGGTGATCAGCCCGGCAGCCTCCAGCGTGCGGACATGGCCCGACATCGTCGGCCCGCGCAGCCGCTCCATCCGCGCCAGTTCGGCCGTGCCGATGCCGGGATTCTTGCCGATCACCGCCAGCAGCAGGAATTGCAGCCCGGACACGCCCAACCCCTCGCTCTCTCGCCTGAGCAGGCGGTAGAGGCGATAGAGGGCGGGCCGCAGGGCAACGGCCAGGTCGTGGGCGGTGTCGGGCATCCGGTCTCGGGGAAAGTAGGTAGGCTCTCTATCTATATAGCAGCTTTGCGGCGTGCAGGTCGAATTCTTAAGGCGGCTAAGATGGCCAGAAAGCGCGCAATGCCGCCTCGTCGCCGTTGAAGGCGCTACGGTCGCATTGGACGATGCCGGCGACGGCGTGGGGCGGCGGTCCGTTCACGCCGTCGGTGTACTGCCACATCGTCCAGCTCTGCCAGGTCGCAGGAATTTGGGGCGCGCTGGTATAGGCGGCGTACCACAATGGATAGGCGGCGAAGGTCGGATCCGGAGCGGCGGCGAGTTGCTGTTTCAGGTAATCGCCGCAATAGAGCACGCAAGGCCGCCCGGTGCGCTGGCCGATCTCGGCCAGGAAGGCTTTGGCGCCGCCTGGTGTCATCGTCGTGCCGCCGGGATTGTTTTCGACGTCGAGGGCCAGCAGCGTCGCGTCGTCGGGTTTCGCCGCAGCCAGGAAATGCTGTGCCTGGACGATCGGGTCGTCGCCGGTGGCGAAATGATAGGCGCCCCACAACAGGCCTGCTGCAACCGCCTGCGGCCGGCGCTGGGCATAGGTCGGATCGGTATAGCCGGTGCCCTGGCTGGCCTTGTGGATGACGCCGATGATGCCGTCCTGGCGGGCGGCCGCGAAGCTGTTCACGGTATTGAAGTGGGAGAGGTCGATGACGGCCTGCAGCATGCTCGCCTCCTTCGTGCATGGCCGGTGTCGGCCACCACCAATCAGCGTAGCTGGGTTTTGTACAAAAGTAGAGTGAAAGGTCGATGCCGGGCTGCCCGCATCGGGGTCGTCACTCCTTCAGCAGCAGCACGAAAAGCACAACGGTTACGATGGTCGCGCGCCGATGG
>JAEYTW010000273.1 GCA_023433835.1 Pseudomonadota bacterium
GGGCGGTTCTGCCCGAGCGGCCCCCCCCGGGCCCCGCGCCCCCCCCCCGCCGCGGCGAGCGCCGCGGCCGCGCGCTCGATCCGGCGGGCCAGGTCGGCGTAGCTGACGATGCCGCCCTCGTGGACGATTGCCGCCTTGCCAGGCTGATGGGCCGCCCAGCCGGCGACCCATTGGGCCATCATGCGCCTAGTCCGTCTCGCCGGACTCGTAGAGGCTTTCGCGCCCGATCCGCTCCAGGCAGATCTCGGCGGTCCAGGGCAGCATCAGCGCGCCGCACCGGCTGTCGCGGTAGAGCCGTTCCAGCGGCAGTGATTTCAGCATCGAATGGCCGCCGCAGGTGCGGATCGCCAGCCGGCAGATATCGTTGGCGAATTCCATGACCGTGTACTGCGTGGCATAGGCGCGCAGCCGCTGTTCCTTCGACGGCTGAAAGCTCGCCTCCGAGATCGCGCGGCGGAACAGCGCGTTGGCCTGCTCCAGCTTGATCTGCATCTCGCCGAAGGCGAGCTGCTTGGCGACGATGTTGCGCCGCTTGATCGGGGGCATGCCCGGGATTTCGCCGCGCAGATAGCCGCGGGTGAAATCGACGGCGGCCTGGGCGATGCCCATGTAGGTCGGCGTCATCGTCATGAACATATGGGGCCAGGACAGCGCCGCGGTGTGGTAGACGCCGGGCGGCATCAATTCCTCATCCTCGGGCACGAAGACATCCTTGAGGATCAGCGTGCGCGAAACCGTGCCGCGCATGCCCAGCGGATCCCAGTCGCCGACCACCGAGACGCCAGGCGCATCGGCCGGCGCCACGATGTACATGGTGTCGCGCCGGTCGTGGTCCTGGCCCGGCTTTTCCTCGGTGCAGAGCAGGCCGTAGTAGTTCGCCGCCCCGGACAGCGAGGCGAAGACCTTGCGCCCGTTGATCAGCCAGCCGCCATCGACCTTGACCGCGGTGGTCTCGAAGGCCGCGCGGCCGGATGCCGCGGCATTGCCCTCGGAGAAGGGCTGGGCGTAGATCGCGCCGTCGCGCACCACCCGCTCATAGTGCCGGCCGCGATGGGCATGGTGGCGGGCGCGCTGCTCGGCCGTCAGCGGCAGGGCATCGACCAGATCGCCCGACCACATCATCGCGCAGCTATGCATGTTGAGCGTCAGGGCGGTGGCGCCGCAATGGCGGCCGATCTCGGCGGCGACCAGGCAATAGGTCTCGTAGTCGGCCCCCATGCCGCCATATTCCCTGGGCACGCACAAGCCCAGCAGGCCGGCCTCGCGCATGTCGGCGTAGTTCTCGAAGGGAAAGCGGGCGTCGCGGTCGATCTCGGCGGCGCGCGGGGCGAATTTTTCGCGGCCGAGGCGGCCGGCCAGCGCGACCAGCTCGCGCTGGCGATCGTTCAGGCGGAATTCCATCACATCTCTCCCGTTCTTGGCAGGAAGTCGACGAGGGCGGCAAGGAACGCTGCCGGTTGATCGAAACTCATCACATGGCCGCAGCCGGCCAGCTCGACATAGCGCGCGCCGGGAATGGTCTCGGCCATGCGGCGCATCACCGCCGGCGCGGCGTTGCGATCCTTCTCGCCGGCCAGGACCAGCGTCGGCACGGCAATGCCGGCCTGGTCGGCCCGGCGGTCGAACCGGGTCAGCAGGACCAGCGAGGCGCGATAGGTCGCCTCCGGCACCGCACTCATGCAGGCGATGGCCCGCGCCATGCCGTCGGGATCGGGATTGGGCCCGACCATGCCGGCGACCAGGGCCGGGGCCAATGCCGCCATGCCCTGTCCGGCGTCGAGCGGGCCCCCCCCCGCCCGGCCAGGAATTTCTGCCGCCAGGCCGCGCTGTCGCCGCCGAAGGCCGGGCTGGTGCCGGCCAGCACCAGGCGGCCGACGCGTTCGGGGTGCCGGGCGACGACTTCCTGGGCCAGCATGCCGCCCATCGAATGGCCGATCAGCGTGACGCGATCGAGGCCATGGCCATCGAGGAAGGCGATGAAGGCCGCGACGACCTCGGCCCAGTCGCTGGTCGGCGGCAGCGGACTGTCGCCGTAGCCCGGCTGGTCCCAGGCCATCGCCCGGTAGCCTCTGGCCGTCAGCGCGGCGACCTCCGGTGCGAAGCCGCGCGCCCCGCCGCCGATGCCGTGCAGCAGGACGACGGGCAGGACGGTCATCAGGCGAGATCCCCCTGCAGCCGGCCGTCCCTGACCACGGCGGCGCCGTCGAGCGTCACGGTGCAGTTGCGCAGCGGCAGGTCGAAATGGCCCAGCGTATGGCGGCCGGCCACCTCGTTGGCCCCGGTCGAATAGAGGAAGTTGCCGCCGAAGGCGCGCTGCTCGGTGCCGTTGGTCTCGTTGCGGTCGTACATCACTAGGCTGTCCCAGCGCGCCTTCTGGTTCATGCCCCAGCCGACATGGCTGACCGCATAGGCGTCGCGGTCGCCCCAGGCGGCGACGTAGTCGCGCATCAGCGCGGCATCGAGGCCGTCGCCGTCGATGGCGGTGACGTAGTCGTCGGCGATGGTCAGCGTGACCGGCGTTTCCATCGCGCGCTTAAAGGTCAGGTTGATATCGCCCGGCGCCATCACGAGGCGGCCGGAAACGCTGCCCCGTTTGGGGAAGCACAGGCACAGCCCGCCGGGCCAGTGGCTGATCGTCCCGGGTTTCTCGGTGAAGCCCCAGCCGCCGCCGACCCGTGCTCCCTCCAGCGCGACGGTCAGGTCGGTGCCGGCGGCCGAGGTCACGCGCATCTCGCGGGCACCGCGCAGCATCTTCAGTCCGGCGCGCACCTTGCCCTCCAGGGCCGGATCGGGCATCAGCCGCTCCAGCGCTTCCGGATGCTCGTTGGAGACCATCAGCACGCGGGCGCCGCCCTTCAGGATCTCGGGCAGCTCGACGGCATGCAGCAGGCCCTCGACCGTGAGGTCGGCGACGAACACCGATTGCGACAGGGCGGAGACCACGGGGCCCAGGCGGCCGATGGCATCGGACGCGCCGGTCGAGCGCACCGCGACCGGCGCGGTCTGGCGCGGCGTCGGCACCACGACATGGAACCAGCGGGCGCCGAGGCGGTCCAGCGCCAGTTCGGCCAGCTGCACGTTCAATTGCCGGGACTGGGTTTCGGAGAGGATGGCGACGGCATCACCGCGCCCGACCTTGCACAGGCCGAAGACTTCGGCGAATGCATCGATCCACTTGCCTTCAACGCGGTCGGCCAGCATCGTCAGCCCTCCCTTGGCTTTAATTGCGACCATATTATATGAAAATTCATATAACGGCAAGACCTCATCCCTCTTCGCCGCCGCCGAAAAGCGGTCGTCACCCCGGCGAAGGCCCATGGGCGCTGACTTTAGGCCGGGATGGCGACTTAAAGGCCAATCGTCGCCCCGGGCTTGACCCGGGGCCCAGGGCAAGCGCCGTGCCGCTTGCGGCATCCTTGCCCTGGATCCCCGCTTTCGCGGGGATGACGATGGCTCCTGGGGTGAATACTGAGGTTACGTCAGCGCCGATGGGCGAAGGCCGGGATCCAGGGCAAGCGCCGTGCCGCTTGCGACATTCCTTGCCCTGGGCCCCGGCCTGCGCCGAAGCGGCGATGGGAGCAGGCGGCGCATGACCAGCGGCTTCGTCGACGATTACCTCTCCTACCTGCTGGCCCGGGCCAGCCATCTGGTCAGCCGCGACTTCCATGCGCAGGTAAAGCGCGCGGGCCTGGGCGTGGCCGAATGGCGGGTGCTGGCGACGCTGTCCGACGGCGGGCCGATGATCATCGGCGAGCTGGCCCGCCGCGTGCTCTACGAGCAGCCGACGCTGACCAAGGTGATCGACCGGATGGAAGAAGCGGGTCTGGTTACCCGCACCGCGCAGGAGAGCGACCGGCGCCGCATCGAGGTACGCATCACCGCCGCCGGCACGACCGCCGTCGCGGCGCTATTGCCGGCCGCCAAGCAGCACGAAACGCAACTGCTGGCGAGCTATTCCCCCGACGAAGTGGCTTTGTTGAAAGGCGTTCTCAGAACGTTGATCGATAGGCTTTGAAATAAATATGGCGGTATTATTGTATGTATTCTCGCATATATTTTAAGAAAAATAGATTATTCTCGTCTTATTCTCGGAAATAAAGTAACATCAAAAATATTTATAAATACAAATTTCGAATTATGCACTGATGTTACGTTTGGAACTCTTTGTGACGGCCGGGTTCCAAAGATTATATTTGTGTTATATTTGTCAAAATGCCCGAAAAAACTACTTTGGAGATTGATCTTATCGTCAACCAGACGGATCGTGTTGTCGCACTACGACAACCAAGGGAGGTCTTCATGTCATATGGTATGGTTCAGACTGTATTCGCGATCAACCTGGCTTCCAATGGCGCGGCCGGGCAGATCGATACGCCCGCCAACCTGCAGTCTCTTCTCTCGATCTACCTGAAGGGCGGCACTTACTTCGGAAATTACGGCTTCTACAACGCGCAGAACGAATGGACCCAGGACTGGCCGGGTTTCTTCAAGCTCGTGAACCCGCTGATGAACCCCGAAACGGCCGGCGGCGACTGGTCGGTCGTATGGGGGCCGTGCGTCTACACCAAACTGGCGAAGGATGCGACGACCGGAACCCCAACCAATTCGGCGTTCGTCGCCTACAGCCCGTCGCAGAACAGCTACGTCGTTTCGGTCGCCGGCACCAACTTCAAGTCGATCACCGATTGGCTGTCGGAAGATGTGAACGTTCTCCCGGCGAACCAGGTCAGCTGGTCCAAGTTCAACCCGATCAACCTCACCCAGTTGACCCCGTCCACCGAAGCCTGGATCGACGGCGGCTCGGCGCTCGGCGTCACCGATCTGCTGACCCAGCTGTTCGACACGAGCCAGTCTGCCAATTGCCAGAGCCTGGGCGGCTTCCTGCAGAATCTGCCAAACAACCCCGATTTCACGACCGGAGCCAGCTTGTATTTCTCGGGGCACAGCCTCGGCGGTGCGCTGACCCAGGTTCTGCCGCTCTATCTCCATGCGGCCCTCGTCGCCGTCAATCAGGGGGAGAGCGGCAAGTCGGTATGGGGCCCGGTCTATGTCCTGCCTACTGCGGGCCCAACCCCCGGCAACAAATACTTCGCCGAATTGTTCAACCAGACTTTCCCGGGCAACATCGCGACCGGGTTCTCGCCGGTGCCTTACTGGAATACCGATGTGATCAGCAACCTGGACATCGTGCCGGCTGCCTGGAACAACATCTATAACGCCTTCTCGGTGACGCCCGATGCGGCCGGCAACTACTCGTCCTTCTACGGCATGATCGGGAAAACGCAGATTTCCATCACGATCCCGCTGATGGATATCAAGCTCACCAGCCTGCCGTTCGGCGAGGCGATGGCGACGCTGGTGACGTTGGCTCAAACGTTCGCCAGCCCCATCCAGCCCTACTGGCCCGTCCAGCAGTACCCGTTCGCACCGACGCAAGGCTTCTATGACTGGAGCACCGGGTCGCCGGTCTGGACGACCTACACCCTGCCGACCGACGCCGACCCCATCGAAACGCTGGAGGCCCTCGGCCCCTACGTCCTCTACACTCACACGGCACAGTACTCGTACTATTTCCTGGGCGGTGCTATTCCCCCCACCCCGCGTCAGCAGAAGTCGAATTGATGACGGGGGCGTCGTAGCATCGGACGTCGGTGGTTGCCGGCTGGCGCTCAAGCTGGCAGCAGCGACAAGTACCATCCGGCCCCGCGAGGGGCCGGATGTCCTTATTTTGTGGAAGAGGCTTCCGCCTCAGCCCTTCGGCATCGCGATGCCCTTGCGGACATGCTGGAGGATCGCGTCGATCTCCGGGTCGAAATCGGGCGCGTGGGCATCGTTGGGGCGATCGGGCTCGGGTGCCGGCTCGGGGATGTCGATGTCGTCGAAGGCCGAGCGGACCGGCGCGGCGGCCTGGCCCTTGGCGCGCTCGTCGTCGGCGGCGTCGGACAGGAGGCGGTCCAGGTCGATGTCGAGGTCGACGTCGTCATGGGCCGCGGTCGGATCCGGCGCCGTTGCCGCGGCGGGGGCCGAATTCTCGCGGATCGTCGCCATGATCGAGTTCATCAGGGCGGTGTCGGCATCGCTCAGCGCCGGGCGGCCGGCTGATGGGGGCGGTGCCGGGGCGCGGGCCGGCTCCGGCTCGTCCATCGCTGCTTCCATGTCGAGGTCGAGGGCATCGTCCCAGCTCGCTTCTTCGGCATGCTCGGGCGCGATCGTCTCGACCGGTTCCGACTTCCTGCCAAGCAGCGCGGCGATGTCCTCGGGGCTCAGGCCTTCCGGCTCGGCGGCGTGCAGCAGCGGCGCGGGCGCAGGTTCCTCTTCCGGCTCGTCGAAGGTGAAATCATCCTCGGCGGCGGCGGCCGGCTCCTCGTCGGTGAAGGTGAAGCCGCGCTCCTCCTCCTGCATGGGGGCCGGCGGGGCTTCTTCCGGCATGGCCAGCTCGAGCGGATCCTCGTCGACCGTCGCGGCCTGGGCGGGCGCCGGCTCCTCCTCGGCGTGCTCGACCAGATCGGCGGTCAGTTCGAGATGCGGCTCATCCGCTTCCTCTGCCGGGGCGGCGATCGCGGCGATCGCCGCCATCATCCCGGCGCCGCCCGCGGCGGCGGCCAACGCGGGGCGGGGCGCGGCCGGCGGGGACATCAGTTGTTCGACCCGGTTTTCCAGGTCGCGCAGGGCGGGGCCGAGCCGTTCAGGCTCGTCCGAACCGACATTGCCGCCCTCGATCGCCAGCAGCAGCGAATGCATCATCCGCCGCAATTCCTCGTTTTCGGCCTCCGAGCGGGCCAGGCGGTCTTCCAGATCAGCAATGCGCTCGTGCTGCTCGACCATGCGGTCCTCGACCCCGGTCATCACCTTGAGGAGCCGGTCGCTGTAATCGCGGGCCCGGTCGTGCATCGCGCCGAAGCGGCCCTCGGCGGC
>JAEYTW010000260.1 GCA_023433835.1 Pseudomonadota bacterium
CGCGCTGGCGGCCCTGGGCCTCGGCGACTTCCTGGATTTCGAGGTCGAACCGGCGCCGCCCGACATGACGACATCGGCCCTGCCCCCGCCCTTCGCCGAACTGCAGGCCGAGCTGGCGCGGCGGCTGGGCACAGCGGTGCGGGTTCAGGCCGACCCGTTCAGCACGCTGAGCCTATGGAGCCGGTTCCGCCCGGCCGCCATCGTCATGCCGGAACTGTCGGCCCGGCGGCTCGACATCGATACTGCCGATACCATCATCATGGGGCGGCTGCGCATCGGCGTCGCCCTGCCCGATGGCGGCTGGCTGACCATGGTCCCAGCGACCGGCCCGCAATTTCCCCTCCGCCCGATCATCCTGACGGTGCTGGGCCTCGCCGCGATCTTCTGGCTGTCGCTCAAGCTCGCCCGCGACCTGACGCGGCCGTTGATCCAGCTGTCGGCCGCCGCCGAGCGCCTCGGCCGGTCGCGGGAACCGACCGCGATCCCGGAGATGACCCTGCCGGAATATGCCGCCATCGCCGCCTCATTCAACGAGATGCAGCGGCGGATCAAGCTGTTCGTCGACGAACGCATGCAACTTTTGGGGGCGATCAGCCACGACCTGCGCACGCCGCTGACCCGGCTGCGCCTGGCCGCCGAATACCAGCCCGACGCCACGCTGCGCCGCCAGATGCTGTCCGACATCGCCGACATGCAGACCATGGTGACCTCCAGCCTGGAATTCGCCGGCGACGATCTGGCCCGCGAACCCCATGCCGTGGTCGATGTCGCCTCGGCCCTGATCAGCCTGTGCGACCAGGTCTCCGACGCCGGCGGCGACGCCCTCTATGACGGGCCCGACCATGCCACCCTGCCCTGCCAGCCGGTGGCGATGCGGCGGGCCTTCGCCAATCTGATCGAGAACGGTTGCAAATACGGCTTTTCGGTCGCGGTGAAATTGCGCGACGGGCCCCGGGCAATCACGGTGGAAATTCGCGACGTAGGCCCGGGAATCGCAGCGCAGGACGTCGAGCGTGCCTTCGCCCCGTTCCAGCGGCTGGACGGCTCGCGCAACCGCGAGACCGGGGGTACGGGCCTCGGCCTGACCATCGCCCGCGACGTGATCCGCGGCCATGGCGGGGATATCGCGCTTGAATCCGCGGGTGCGGTGGGCCTTCTGGTCACCGTGCGGCTACCGAAGTAAATGGTATCTCATTTTGAAATCTGATCGGGCTTGACGGGGTGTTAGCCAGCAGATTGTTACTATATGCTTACTCGAAAGTACAAAATGGAGGGGTCAGTGCGCGACACAGATTATGCGACTGAGATAGCTACGGCAGATATCAATGGCTGTCGCATAGAACGAATATACGTGAAAGAGCAGAGCCAGGAAGAGATCCGCTTTTCGTGGTGGCCAGACGGTCATATGAAAATCCGTCCACTGGACATGCCCGAGAGCGAACTGTTGCCCCTGATCGAACAAGCCATCGACAAGGGAGTGTTTAGCGCGGAATTCCAACGCGGGCTGCTCAAGGTTCTTGCGGAGCATGCGCAGTTTCCGACGAAAAATAAAAACGGCTAAGGAAACGTCGCAGCCAGAGACGCCCTCCGACTTAATAAGCAATTCGGTGCAGGTCGTGCATACGTCATCCACGAGGTCGAGGAAGTATGCCGTTGAACGACGGCAACGACCCGGCCGCGGCGAAGAAAGCTACGAAAAGCGGTGGGCAAAAGCCTAACCTTGCGCTTCCCCATCCAACGCATCGCGAACGCGCTGTGAAATTGTCTGCAACTGCTCTTGAGTAGCGCAGTTAGATGCCCAAGATGACGCGAGCGCCTGCCAAAGTATATCACCACCTAGTGTGAGGCGATCGCCGCTAAATTTCACCCAATCATGATGATTTTCTAGAGCCATTGCATTGTTTAAGGCGTCGATAGTTTCGGCGGGACCTCGAGCAACCCGTTCGGCCACGCCCGGCCAGTTCTGCCCCCTCAAACCCTCGTACACAACGCGCTCTGGGGCATCTTCGCCAGGCAAAACAATGCAGCCAGGGGCGGCGGCTTGGTCACCGTCCAGAAAAACCAGAGAAGGACGGGGAAAGCGGTTTTGGCTTGCCATAATTCCAAGCGCCATACCAACCGATGCCGCGCCATATGGAATTAGCTTAGCCCTGCTCAATAAATCACGATCAGAAGCCACCAGTATCTCAGACACCAGTGTAGCCGCGCGATTGTCCTCAACGTACAAATCACATTCTGGATGTTGTTCGTCATCCATTCGAGTCATGGCAAATTCAGGACTGACCCCGACCACAGCAGTTTTGCCGCCCGCTCCATCCATCAGGTAAATTCTGGCTTCAGGCGGCAGTTCATCCAAAACATATGGAGAATGAGTTGTAAGGATGATTTGAATTTCTCGATCTCGGGCAACTTTGGCTAAATCTCTCATCAATCGCCGCTGTGCCCGCGGATGGAGGGAGGTTTCGATTTCATCAATAAGAACGATAGAGTACTTTGGATAATCCACTGCCAAGAGTTCGGCAGCGGCGATTTCACCGGCACCCTGATGGAAGCCCGAGTAACGAAGTCCTCCCAGTTGTAGAACTGGAACAGGTTTATCAGCGCCGGCGTCGGTAACGGAAATGCCAGCGCTAGTATATTGCTTACCGACGATTTGAGTAAGGCGTTGAAGCCGAGGCAGGTCAAACGCTACGAACGCGCCTTCTGCGACGCCAGATTTCAGAATCCGCGCATACCCCATGCGAGCGCCAACCGGTTGAATTCTTCGCAGATCGATATATTGGACCGAGCGCTCCGGTCGCTCGGGATTGCCGCGCCAGCGGTTCGTAGGCTTCCTCACAGTCTTTGTTTGCGAATCCTGGCCTTGCCTATAAGAATATCGGATTGTCGCACCTTCAATTTTCTCAAAGGGCGTATCTGGAAAGAAATCTGACGCATATCTATCTTTCGGCGCCGAGCGATAAGCGGCAGCAGCAGCCTGAAGAACAGTGCTTTTACCTGACCCGTTTTCGCCAACTAGAGCAACGATAGGAAACTGGAAATCAATCCGCTGCCCGGTCCAACCTCGAATACCCGTAATTTCCAGCCATTCAAGCCGGCGCGGCCAACTTTGAGCTGTAGCCCACTTGTTCTGAAGCCGCCGCATTTCCGCTGACAACGCCATTCTGCGGGCCTCCGTTCTGTGGCTCGAACCGCATTGGCCCGGCGCTGAGGTGGATATATCGCCACCTCTGCCGCAAAATAGCAAGATTATCGGACCACTTAATTTGGCCCACCCGGCATACTGGCGCTTCCCGGCTGTTTGGTGCAATTTCGGAACGATACTCAGGGCTCATCAAGACGCATCAGCCATAACGGCGAGTCTCCGGGGTATACAAAAGACGTGATTAATGTTCTGGGAACCGCCGCGCCGAATCATCGGAACCACGGCGCCTACAAAAAGCGTGGCGCGAAATTCACACAGAGACGCGCGAAGTAGGCCGGCTTGCATTCCCGGCCCGCCCCCGCTATAAGGCGCCTCTTCGACGGGTGGCCCGGCTCATCATAGGGCATGCCGAGGCGGCCCGAGGTTCATCCTTTTTGAAAGGACAGAAAATGCCCAAGCTGAAGACCAAGAGCGGCGCCAAGAAGCGCTTCTCCCTGACTGCGACCGGCAAGGTCCGTCGCGCCAATGCCGGCAAGCGGCATGGCATGATCAAGCGCACGCCCAAGCAGATCCGCGATGGCCGCGGCACCGAAATCTGCTTCGAGGGTGATGCCGCGAAGATCAAGAAATACTACCTGCCGAACGCCTGAGGAGATAGTCCATGGCTCGCGTTAAGCGGGGCGTGACCAGTCACGCCCGTCACAAGAAGATCCTGAAGCTCGCCAAGGGCTATCGCGGTCGCGGTTCGACGAACTACCGCATTGCCCTGCAGAAGGTCGAGAAGGCGCTGCGTTACGCCTATCGCGACCGGCGCGTCCGCAAGCGGACTTTCCGCGCCCTGTGGATCCAGCGCATCAATGCCGCCGTCCGCCAGGAATCGGCCAAGCTGACCTATGCGCGATTTATGAACGGCCTCAAGCTCGCCGGCGTCGAGGTCGATCGCAAGATTCTGGCGGACCTCGCCGTCCGTGAGCCGCAGGCCTTCCAGGCCCTGGTGGCGCAGGCGGAAGCCGCGATCGCCAAGGCCGCCTGAACCGCGGCCCCACCGGCTATATAGTCTTGCTGCCTGGGGGGCCGACTGTTGAGTTGGCCCCCTTAGCTTTTGTGGATATCCGATGACCGAGACGATCGAAGCTCTGGCCGCGAAGCATCTCGCCGCCGTCGCCGAGGCCGGCACGCTGGACGCGCTGGAAGCAGTGCGCCTCGCCGCCCTGGGCAAGAAAGGCGACATCAGCGTCCGGATGAAGGAACTGGGCGGGCTGCCGCCCGAGGAGCGCCGCGCCGTCGCCGAGCGCCTGAACCTCGCCAAGGACCAGGTGACCGAGGCGCTGGCCAACCGCAAGACGACGCTTGGCGAAGCAGCCCTCAACGCCCGCCTGGCCGCCGAGACCCTCGATCTCACCTTGCCGTCGCGCCCCGAGGCCGAGGGCCGCATCCATCCGGTCAGCCAGGTGATTGACGAGATCACCGAGATCTTCGGCGCGATGGGCTTCTCGATCGCCGAAGGCCCGGATATCGAGGACGACTTCCACAACTTCACGGCCCTGAACATCCCGCCGGAGCATCCCGCCCGGCAGATGCAGGACACGTTCTATCTGGCGACGCCCGAGGGCCGCGAGCGCATGGTGCTGCGCACCCACACCTCGCCCGTCCAGATCCGGTCGATGATGTCGATGAAGCCGCCGCTGCGGCTGATCATCCCGGGCCGCACCTACCGCTCCGACAGCGACATGACCCATACGCCGATGTTCCACCAGCTCGAAGGGCTGGTGATCGGGCGCGACATCCACATGGGCCATCTGAAGGGCACGCTGACCGAATTCTGCAAGGCGTTCTTCGAGCTCGACCGCGTCGAGATGCGCTTCCGCCCATCCTACTTCCCGTTCACGGAACCGTCGGCCGAGGTCGACATCCGCTGCAGCCGCAAGGGCGGCGAGATCAAGATCGGCGAAGGCGACGACTGGCTGGAAATCCTCGGCTCCGGCATGGTGCACCCGAAGGTCCTGCAGAATTGCGGCCTCGATCCGAACGAATGGCAGGGCTTCGCCTTCGGCATGGGCATCGACCGCATCGCGATGCTGAAATACGGCATTCCCGACCTGCGCGCCTTCTTCGAGGCCGACCTGCGCTGGCTTAAGCATTACGGCTTCGCCGCCCTCGATCTGCCGACCCTGGGACAGGGGCTTTCGCGATGAAATTCACCGAATCCTGGCTGCGCGAGCACCTCGATACCGAGGCCGACCTCGCCACCATCTGCGCCAAGCTGACCGCCATCGGCCTCGAGGTCGAGGAGGTCCACAACCCCGCCGCCGGCCTCGAGAACTTCGTGGTCGCCCGCGTCTTGTCGGCCGAGAAGCACCCGAACGCCGACAAGCTGCGCGTCTGCACGGTCGATCCCGGCACCGGCCCGATCCAGGTGGTCTGCGGCGCGCCCAACGCCCGCACCGGCATGGTCGGCGTCTTCGCCCGCGACGGCCTGACCATCCCCGGCACCGGCCTCGTGCTCAAGCCCTCGACCATCCGCGGCGTCGCCTCCAACGGCATGCTGGTTTCCGAGCGCGAGATGGGATTGTCGGACGAGCACGACGGCATCATCGACCTGCCGGAGACCGCCGCCGCCCATATCGGCAAGCCGTTCGCCGAAGTGATGGGCCTGTCCGATCCGGTCGTCACCATCAAGCTGACGCCGAACCGGCCCGACTGCACCGCGATCCGCGGCATCGCCCGCGATCTGGCGGCCGCCCATCTCGGCGCGCTGAAGCCGCTGAAGACCGAGGCGGTCGAGGGGCACTTCAAGTCCTCGATCGGCGTCTCGATCGATGATTATTCGGCCTGCCCGCTGTTCATCGGCCGCGAGATCCGGGGCGTGAAGAACGGGCCCAGCCCGAAGTGGCTGCAGGACCGGCTGAAGTCGATCGGCCTGCGCCCGATCTCGGCGCTGGTCGACATCACCAACTGGTTCACCCATGCGCTGGGCCGGCCCTTGCACGTCTTCGACGCCGACAGGGTCCGGGGGCAGTTGCATGTCCGCCTCGGCCGCGACGGCGACGAACTGCTGGCGCTGGACGGCAAGACCTACCAGCTCGGCCCCGAGATGTGCGTGATCGCCGACGAGAACGGCGTCGAATCGATCGGCGGCATCATGGGCGGCGAGCAGTCGGGCTGCACCGACGCCACCACCCGCGTGTTCCTTGAGGCGGCACTGTTCGACCCGATCCGCACCGCGGCCACGGGGCGCAAGCTCGGCATCATCTCGGATGCCCGCTATCGCTTCGAGCGCGGCGTCGACCCCGAGTTCGTGCGCCCGGGCATCGAGCTTGCCACCCGCATGATCCTCGATCTCTGCGGCGGCGAGGCCAGCGAGCCGGTCGTTGCCGGCGTCGCCCCGGAATGGCGCCGCCAGTACAGCTTCCGGCCCGAACGCGTCCAGGCGCTGGGCGGCGTACCCGTCACCGCGGCCGAGGCCGAGGCGGCGCTGGAAGCGGTCGGCTGCGTCGTGGCGGCCGGCGGCGGTGTGTTCAGCGTCACCCCGCCGTCCTGGCGGCCCGACATCCACGGCGAGGCCGACCTGGTCGAGGAAGTGCTGCGCCTCAAAGGCTTCGACGCCATCCCCAGCGTGCCGCTGCCGCAGGATCGCGCGGTGCCGGCGCCGGGCGTCAGCCCGATGCAGCGCCGCGTGCGCGTCATCCGCCGGGCGATCGCCGCCCGCGGGATGAACGAGGCGGTGACCTATTCGTTCGTGCCGACGCCCCATGCGGTGTTGTTCGGCGGCGGCGCGCCGGAGATGGCGGTGGCCAACCCGATATCGGCCGATCTCGACGCGATGCGCCCCTCGATCCTGCCAGGCCTGCTGGCCGCCTCGAAGCGCAATGCCGACCGCTCGATGCCCGATCACGGGCTGTTCGAGGTCGGGCCGCAATATCGCGACGATACGCCGACCGGCCAGGACATGGTCGCGGCCGGCATCCGTGCGGGTCAGAGCGGCCCGCGCCATTGGTCGGCGCGGCCCCGCGGCGTCGATGCCTATGACGCCAAGGCCGATGC
>JAEYTW010000286.1 GCA_023433835.1 Pseudomonadota bacterium
CCCCCCCCCGGTGCGGCCCCCGGCCGCGCGCCCGCGGGCCCTCCGCCCCGTCACCGCCTTCTCCGTCACGATCGTCCTCGCCGTCGCACGGTTCGTCGACGGCGGGCAGGTAGAGTTCGAAGGTGGCGCCGTGGCCGGGGGTGGACTGTGCCGTGACGGCCCCCGCGGCGCCGCGCACGAAGGCGAAGACCTGGGACAGGCCGAGACCGGTGCCGCGGCCGTGTTCGCGCGTGGTGAAGTAGGGTTCGAAGATGCGCTCCAGCACGTCCGGCGGCATGCCGGTGCCGGTATCGCGTACAGTGACGATGACGTAGGGGCCGGCCACCGGCAGGTTCAGCGTGGCGGGATCCTCGACGTGCTCGCGCCGTGTGGCGATCGTCAGCCGGCCGCCGTCCGGCATAGCGTCGCGGGCGTTCAGTCCCAGATTCATCAGCGCGTCCTGCAGGCCCCCGGCATCGACCCGCGCCAGGCAGGGCGGCGCCGCGAGTTCGAGATTCAGGCCGACCGACAGCGGCAGGACCGGGGCAATCAGGTCGCGCATCGTGACGACGATATCGTTGCAGTCGATCACCTGGCTGCGTTCGGCACTGGGGTGCGAGAACCCGAGCAGCTTGGCGGTGAGGTCGGCGCCGCGCATCGCGGCGGTGAGGGCCGAGTCGAGCCGCGCCGACATCGCCGGTGCGAGGTTCGCAGCCTTGGCCATCAGCTCGAGATTGCCGACGACGACGCCCAGCAGATTGTTGAAGTCATGGGCGATGCCGCCGGTGAGCTGGCCCAGCGCCTGCAGGCGGCGGCTGTGCTGGAACTGGGCGTCGGCCGCCTTGCGCGCGGTGATGTCGCCGGCAATGCCTTCGACCTCGATCAGCCGGCCGCGGTCGTCGACCACGCCATGGCCGCGCACCAGAAGCCAGGCGATGCTGCCGTCGGGTCCCGGCACTTTCTGTTCGATCACCAGTTCCTGGGGCGACCAGTCGACCTCGCGCAGCGGTTTCTGCGTGCCGGAACTTTGGGCGCCGTTGACGCCGAAGGCGGCTTCGAGCTTGCGGCGCAGCACGGCGTGGCGCTGTGATTCCCGCCCCAGGATCGAGAGCTCGCCGCGCACCGGATCGAAGCTCCAGACCAGTTCGTCGAGTGAATCGACGACCGAGGCCAGCCGGTCCTGCGCGCGCTGGGCCTTGGCCCGCATCCGTCGTGCCCGCTGCTGGACGCTATGGGACCACCAGGCGGCCAGACACAGGGCGAGCGTCGTGAACGACGCGACCGCGACCCCGCGATACAGCACCCGGTCCCAGCGTTCTGCCAGCAGCGGCACCAGTTCGGTCGAAACGACGACATGGAGGGGAAAGCCCGGCACGGCTTCGCTGGCCCGCACGACCTCGCGGCCGGTGACCATGTCGACGACGAGCCCGTCGCCAATCGGCTGCGGCCGGATTTCCTGGGTCTCGTGCTGGGGATAGTCGCCATGGCGGCCGGGCCATTCGGCCATCAGCGACCCGTCGTCGCGCCACAGGGCGATGGTCTGGCCGTCGCCGGGCAGCAGCTTGGCATAGAGGCTGGTCAGGTTGACCGTCGGCACCGTCGCCGCGATCACGCCGTTGAACGTCTCCGCCCCCCGCCCGAGACGCCGCGACATGACGTAGCCGGGTTCGATATCGTTGTTGGACAGTCGCAGGCGGATGGTCGCCGCTATGAATGTCCGCTCCTCGGCCGAGGCGGCCGGCCCGATATACCATTCGCGGGTCGACTGATCGGCGCCCGGCGACATCGGTTCGTGCGAGGAATGGCGGACGATGCCGTATTCGTCGGTGATGAAGATGCTGGCTATGCCCGGCTCGGAGGCGGCACGGCGGGCCAGCATGTCGTGCAGCCGGGGGCTGAAGCTCAGCCCTTCGTCCGGCAGGTCGGCGATGTCGCGGGCGAGCCCGGCCAGCATGTGGTCGACCTGCAGCACGGTCTCCGCCGTCTGCAGCGCCAGGGTCGAGGCGATGGCGTCGTTGCGCGCCGTGGTCTCGCCGATCAGGCCGCGCCGCTCGTCGATCACGTCACTGACGATCAGGCCCCAGACCAGCGCGATCAGCAGCAGGGTGCGCAATGGCACCTGCCCGATCCAGCCGAAGGAAAGAGGCTTCTTCACGGCAGGCTCAGTTGCGGTGGCGCGCATCCGCCGGGCGTGGGCCGGCCAGCGTGCCTGAGTTGAAATGGCGGGTGCCGTCGATGACCGTCATCGGCATCGACGTCTGGTCGGAACCGTGCGGGCGACCGTGGCGACGCAGGCTGCGGCCATGGCGTTGGCCGAGCAGCCCGCCCGGGCTCAGCTTGATGCGGTCGCGCCCGGCCGTCTTGGCGGCATAGAGGGCTTGATCGGCCCGGTCGAGCAGCGCGGCGAAATCGGAATCGTCGTCGTCCACGACCGCCAGGCCCAGGCTCGCCGTCAGGTCGACCGCCCGGCCGGCGACGACCACGGTCAGCCGGTGCATGCCGAGCCGCAAGGCCTCGGCAATGGCCATCGCGTCGGCAGTGGAGCATGCAGGCAGCACGATGACGAATTCCTCGCCGCCGAGCCGGGCGACGATGTCCTGGGGCCGGGCGGTGGCCGCCAGGAAGGGGGGGGCGGGGGGCGC
>JAEYTW010000338.1 GCA_023433835.1 Pseudomonadota bacterium
CCGCCGGGCCGGCCGCCCCCCCGCGGCGCGCGGCGGGGCGATATCCTGAAGGCGGCCCGGGCGCGGTTCGTGCAGGCCGGCGGCTATGCCAAGGCGACGATGGCCGACATCGCCCGCGACGTCGGCGTGGCCGAAGGCACGGTCTATCTCTATTTCGCGTCCAAGCGCGACCTGGTGCTGGCGGTCACGGTCGACTGGTTCGGCGAGATCACCGAGCGCACGGCACGCGAACTGGTGGCGATCCGCAATCCGCTCGACCGGCTGCGCTTCCTGGTGTTGCGCCACTTCGACGTGATTCTGGATAACCCGGAGCTGTACCTGATGTTCCTGCGCGAGGTGCGCGCGACATCGGCCTATCGCCGTTCGCCCGGCCGCGCGCTGAACCGGCGCTATACCGACCTGCTGAAGGATACGCTGGCCGGGGCCGAGGCCGCCGGGCTCTCGCCCGCGGCGATGCGCGACCTGGTCTATGGCGGGGTCGAGCATGTCTGCCTGTCGGCGATCCATCGTGGCGAGGCCGCCACGCTCGACCGCCCGGGCCTGGCCGCGCCGATCGCCGAGGCCTATGCCCGCGCCTTCGGGCTGAGCGGTACGCAGCCGATCGACGACCGGCTGCGCCGCATCGAGGAACATCTGGGCCTCGACGAACCGGGCCAGGCTGAATAAAAGCCTGAAGGGCACTCGTCGGAACCGAATTCCCGCTGGCGCATTCTTTTGCAGGACACGCCGATCGCGCGTCGGCGTCGCCGCCAGGACCAGCATGAAGGAGTTCTTCCGATGAATACCGACCAGATCAAAGGCGAATGGAAGCAGGTCGTCGGGCGGGTCAAGGCCGCCTGGGGCGAGCTGACCGACGACGACCTGGCACGGATCAACGGCAAGCGCGACCAGCTGATCGGCCGGGTGCAGGAACGCTACGGCGTCGCCCGCGAGGAGGCCGAACGCCAGGTCAAGGATTGGGAACGCCGAGTCCAGTAACGACGACCGCCATCCCCTGAGCATCGCAGGAGCACGCCATGAAGCTCAATCGTATCGGCGCCACCGCCGTCACCGCCATCGTCATCGCCCTGGGCGTCGCCCCGGTGATGTCGCTCACCACCACCGCCGCGCAGGCCCAGGAAGGCAAGGTGATCCCGAGCTGGGATCGCGTGAAGGGCAACTGGAACAAATATGCCGGCCAGGTGCGCCAGCAGTGGGGCAAGCTGACCGACGACGATATCACCGTCATCAACGGCCAGCGCCAGGAACTGGTCGGCCGCCTGCAGATCCGCTACGGCCTGGCCAAGGAAGAGGCCGAGAAGCAGGTCGAACAGTGGGAGAAGACCGTCAACTAAGGCATCTCCCACAGGTTTCCGTCAGCCGGCGGCCGCTTGGGGCGCGCCGGCTGATCTGTTTTCGAGGCATGCACGAGGCGCATGACTTTTTCCGGGGCACGACCCTGGTATCGCGGGGCTCGACACCCCATATGCCTTCCTGACAGCGACCGGCACGGCAGCGAAGTCGATCCGGTTCCCCCTCCTGGCCGACGGAGCCAGCCGGTCGCTGACGTCGGATTTCCCCCTCCGGCGTCGTGTCCCCAAGGACACTTGCGCCCGGCCCCTCTCCCCCGAGGGCCGGGCGCAATGCTTTGCTAGCGCGCCGCGGCGAAGCCGTCGAGCACGGCGGCCAGATTGGTGCCGAGCAGGTTGGAAAGATAGCCGCCCTCCTGCACCAGCACGGTCGGCAGGCCGAAGCGCGCCAATGCCTCGCCGATGCGGCGGAAACCGGCCGTCGTCACCTTCAGTCCGGCCAGCGGATCGTGTTCCGACGCATCGAGGCCCAGGGCCACCACCAGCGCGCCGGGCGCAAACGCGTGGATGGTTGCCGCCGCCTGGTCCAGCGCTGGCATGTAGCCGTCGTCGCCGGTGCCCAGCGCCAGCGGCAGGTTCAGGTTGGCACCGAGGCCGGGGCCCTCGCCGCGCTCATGCGCATAGCCCCAGAAGAACGGGTAGTACCGGCCGGGATCGGCATGGATCGATACGGTCAGCACGTCGGGCCGGGCATAGAAGATACCTTGCGTGCCGTTGCCGTGATGGACGTCGACGTCGAGAATGGCGACGCGCTCGTGCCGCTGGCGCAGATGCGCCGCCGCGATCGCCGCATTGTTCAGGTAGCAGAAGCCGCCGGCCATGTCGCGATAGGCATGGTGGCCCGGCGGGCGGCACAGCGCGTAGGCGGCATCCTCGCCGCCGAGCACCAGTTCGGCCGCCGTCGCCGCCACATCGGCGGCGGCGCAGGCGGCGGCGAAGGTACCCGGCCCGATCGGGCAGGAAGTATCGGCGGTATGCCAGCCCAGCCGGCCGACCACGCCCGTGGGATAGCTCGCCTGGTGGCGCACCGGATGGACATTGGCGATCATCTCAGGCCCGGCATCGGGCAGTGCCTTCCACTGGTCCCAAGCCTCGGCGAGAAAGGCCAGGTATTCCGGGCTGTGCACCCGCGCGCGCGGGCCGGCGCCGAAGCGCCGGGCCTCGACCAGGTCGTGCCGGCCGACCTTCAGGCCCGCCATCAGGCGGTCGGCGCGCTCGGGCTGTTCGGTCGTGCGCATGACCTTGCCGCGCACCAGGAAGAATTGCGGATCGTGGCTGCGATGATCGTCGCTGAAGACGGCTTTCACGTCGGCGCCCCTCCTGGATCTGCCGTTATGCGGGGATTTGAAGTACCTGCCAAAATCCTGGCTGTCGATCCCGTTCATCCGCTATGAGATCCCGCTATCGAAGACCGCGTTGCCGGGGTGGGCGGAATGAGCAAGGTGCACTGCGTCGTGTTGGCCGAAAGCCCGCAGATGCGCGTCCGTTTCACCGAGGTGGTGGCGCAGCATGCGCCCGGCGTGATGCTGGTCGATCCCGATACCGCCACGCCCGAGGCCGTCACCCTGGCCCTGACCTGGCGTCCGCCGGCCGGCATGTTCGCCCGCTTCCCCGGGCTGCAGGCGGTCTGCGGCGTCGGTGCCGGCATCGACAATATCCTGGCCTGCCCGGACCTGCCCGCCGACCTGCCGGTGGTGCGCGTGCTCGACCCGATGCAGGGCCGCGCGATGGCCGAATACGTGCTGTTCCACGTACTGTGGCATCATCGCCGCTTCGGCGATTTTCTGACCCGGCAGCGCGAGGCGCGCTGGCGGCGCACCATCGCCCCGCCCGCCTCCGAGGTCACCGTCGGCATCCTCGGCCTCGGCCGCATCGGCCAGGAGGTGGAGGCGACCCTGCAGGGCCTCGGCTATCGCGTCGCCGGCTGGCGCCGGGCCGACGGGGCGGCCGGCCTCGACGCGGTGCTGGCCCAGGCCGACATCCTGGTCAATTTGCTGCCGCTGACGCCGGAAACGCGCGGCATCCTTGACGCCCGCCTGTTCGCCCGCGCGCGGCACGGCGCCTATCTGATCCAGATCGGGCGCGGCGAACACCTGGTCGAGGCCGATCTGCTCGCGGCCCTCGACACCGGCCGGTTGTCGGGCGCGGCGCTCGACGTCTTCACGACGGAACCGCTGCCGCGGGACCATCCGTTCTGGGGTCATCCCGGGATCGTCGCGACCCCGCATATCGCCGGCGAGGCGGCCCCGGCCGAGGTGGCCCGCACGCTGGCCCGGACTGCCGCCGAGATTGCCCAGGGCCTGCCACTTTCGGGTGCCATCGATCGCCGGCGCGGCTATTGACGCCAACAGAATCAAGGACTTGATCTGATATGCCGCTATCGCACCCCTGCCCGGCGCGCGATAGGATTTGCCTGGACGCGCCGGCGGCCCTATAGGAGCAGATCGGCTCTTTTCAGGTTCGGAATGGATTTCGCCAACGACAACGACGATGACGACGACCAGGGTCTGCTCGCCCTGCCCGCGGCCTTGCGCCCGGTGGTGCGGCTGGCCCGGCATGTCGAGGGGTTTCCGTGGTTTGCGGCATTGGGCCAGCCCGTCGGCCTGGATGAGGAGGCGGATGCGGTGCTCTACGGCGCGGGGCTCGGCTTCGACCCCGTCCATATCGCCGTGGTCGAGACCTGGGCGGATGCCGCCCTCCTGACCGCCGAACTCGAATCCGATGCCGAAACCTGGGACATCGAGGAACAGATCCGCGCCGACCTGCTGGCGGTGGTGCGCGACACCCTCGACGAGTCCGAACTGGGCCTCGCGCTGACCGCCGTCGCCACCAAGGCCGCCCATGCCGCCCGCGAGGGAGCACTGGCGGCGGCCCGGGCCGAGGACGACGGGGTCGACGAGGCGCTGATCGACCAGGCGATCGAAGCCGCGGCACTGACCGCGCGGCTCGCCGCCCTGGCACTCGCGGCCGATGCCGACGAGGATCATCCCTTCCTGCTGAAGCTGCGCCTCTACGAGGCCGGTCGCTGGCCGCTCGGCCTGGTCGGCCAGACGCTTCACCTGTTCTGAAAGCAGCCATCCGCCAATGCCCAAAGCCAAACCCGGTCCCGCCTCGCCCGCGCCCTGGCGCGTGCTGACCTGGAACGTGAATTCGATCCGCCTGCGCGGCGAAGGCGTCAAAGACGTGGTCGGCCAGTACAGCCCCGACGTCATCTGCCTGCAGGAGACCAAGGTCACCGACGACCTGTTCCCGCATGAACTGTTCGACACGCTGGGCTACACCCATCGCGTCATCCGCGGCCAGCCCGGCTATAACGGCGTCGCCATCGCCTCGCGCATTCCGTTCAGCGCCGATCATCGCCGCGTCTTCTGTTCGAAGGACGATTGCCGCCATATCGGCGTCACCCTGCCCGGCGGGGTCGAGCTGCATAATTTCTACATCCCCGCCGGCGGCGACATCCCCGACCGCACGGTGAACGAGAAGTTCGGCCACAAGCTCGATTTCGTGGCCGAGATGACGGACTGGTTCGCCGAGCGTCGGCAGCGCGACAACCGCATCGTCATCGTCGGCGATTTCAACATCGCCCCGCTCGAACACGACGTCTGGTCGCACAAGCAGTTGCTGAAGATCGTCAGCCACACGCCCGTCGAGCTCGAGGCGATCGAGAAGATGCGGGCGGCCCACGACTTCGTCGCCGGCGTG
>JAEYTW010000289.1 GCA_023433835.1 Pseudomonadota bacterium
CCCCCCCCCGGGGGGGGGGGGCCCCCTCCTGGCGCCCCCCCCCCGCGGCAGCGACAAGGACGGCGACGGCGTCGGTGTCCATTATATCGACTTTCGTTAAGCTGGCTTATCAGACGGCCAGACTACCGCGCAAATCGTTATGGGGATACATGCTATGGCCAGTCCCCGTCAGTTGCCGGAAAGGGCCGGGAAATGAGTGCTTCAGATGTCATGCCGGAAGCGTCGGCGCCAGCCATGGGCCGCGGCCTGACCTTCGCCATGGCGCTGGCCTGCGGCGCCGCCGCGGCCAACATCTACTATAACCAGCCGATGCTGGGCGTGATCGAGCGGGAATTCGCCGGCTCGGCCACCATCGGCATGATCCCGACGGCCACCCAGCTGGGGTACGCCGCGGGCCTCCTGTTCCTGGTGCCGCTGGGCGACCTGATGGACCGGCGGCGGCTGATCGTCGTCCAGTTCGTTATCCTGGCCCTCGCCCTGGTGGCCGCCGCGGTGGCACCGACCCCGGCGATCCTGGTGGTCGCCTCGGCGCTGGTCGGCATCACCTCGACCGTCGCCCAGCAGATCGTGCCGTTCGCCGCCAGCCTGGCGACGCCGGAACGCCGCGGCTCGGTCATCGGCACGGTGATGGGCGGGCTGTTCTGCGGCATCCTGCTCAGCCGCACCATCGCCGGCTTCGTCGCCACCCATGCCGGCTGGCGCGAGATGTTCATGATCGCCGTGCCGGTCTCGCTCGCCTTCGCCGCCCTGATGGCCGTGACTCTGCCGCGCAGCGCGCCCCATGCCCGCATCGCCTATGTCAGTGCGATGATCTCGCTGGCCCATCTGTGGCGCGACGAACCGGTGCTGCGCCAGGCCGCGATCAAGCAGGCCGCGCTGTTTGCCGCCTTCTCGGTGTTCTGGACCATCCTGGCCCTGCATCTGCAGGAACCGGCCTACAACCTCGGCGCCGACGTGGCCGGGCTGTTCGGCGTGCTGGGCACCGTCGGCGTGTTCGCCGCGCCGATCTCCGGCCGGCTGGCCGACCGCTACGGCGCCCGGGTCGTCATCCTGTGCGGCGCCTTGCTGGCGCTGGCCGCCTGGATCGTGTTCGGCGCCTGGGGATCGGTTGCCGGCATGGTGGTCGGCGTGGTGCTGCTCGACCTCGGCGTCCAGGGTTCGCTGATCTCCAACCAGCACACGATCTATGCGCTGCGGCCCGAGGCGCGCAGCCGGCTGAACACGATCTTCATGACCGCGATGTTCCTCGGCGGGTCGGCCGGGTCGGCCGGCGCCACGCTCGCCTGGAACATGGCCGGCTGGAATGCCGTGGTCGCCTACGGCATCGCGCTCGCCGCGCTGGCCGTGATCATAGACTTGTCCGGCTGGCGGAAGGCCGGGCCAGCGGCAGCCGGTCGGGCTCCTTGACATGGGCCAGTGAAAAGCAGCTGGCGATGTTCTTGACGCAGGGCAGCCCGCCCAGCCGGGCCAGCATCAGATCGGCATAGGCCGGCAGGTCGGGGATCACGACTTCCAGCAGGAAGTCGTGATTGCCCGCCAGCGCATGGCAGGAGACCACCTCCGGGATCGCCCGCACCGCCTCGGCGAACCGCTTCGTATCCGCCTCGGTATGGGTCAGCATGTCGATCAGCACGAAGGCGGTGACGCCCAACCCCACCTTGGCGCGGTCGAGATCGGCACGGTAACCGCGGATCACGCCCTCCTCCTCCAGGTTCCTGATGCGGCGCTGGCAGGGCGTCGCCGACAGCCCGACGGTCTCGGCCAGTTCGGCGAGCGTGGCCCGGCCATCGACCTGCAGCCGCTCCAGAATTTTTACGTCGATGCGATCCATCGCGATAATTTCCCGCCCATTTGCCGATCTTTAGTGAAAATCACTAAATCCTGACAATTTGGCGCCAAGCTTTGCAAGAAATTTCTTGGCGCCGCCGGCTATCGTCCAGGGCAGTCCGATCCGCCCAGCGAGGCCCCACATGCTGCTCACCCCGGAACAACTCGACCGTTTCGACCGCGACGGCTTCCTGATCCTGCATGACATCTTCTCGGTCGAGGAGATCGAGACGCTGCGCGGCGCGATGCCCGGGCTGATGGCGGCCGAAGGGACGGAGAACGCGCGCGAGGCCGACGGGACCAGCGTGCGCAACGTCTTCGGCGTGCATCGCCGCGACCGGCATTTCGCCGACCTGACCCATCATCCCCGCCTGCTCGGCCCCGCCCGCCAGATCCTGGGCGAGGACTTCTACGTCCAGCAGTGCAAGGTCAACGTCAAGGATGCCTTCATCGGCGACGGTTTCGACTGGCACACCGACTTCCACACCCATCATTCGCGCGACGGCGTGCCCAAGCCGCTGGCCCTGAACCTGCACGTCTTCCTCGACGACGTCACCGAATTCAACGGGCCCTTGTGGTTCGTGCCGGGCTCGCACCGCATGAACGTGCCGGCGGTACGCGACGTCGACGGCGAGAAATGGGAATTGTGGACCGTGCCGCGCTCGGCGGTGAAGGCGACGATCGATCAGGCCGGCCTGGTCTCGGCCGTCGGCCGGCGGGGCACCGTGCTGATCTTCGGCGACCAGTTGCTGCACGGCAGCCCTGAGAACATCTCGCCCTGGTCGCGCTGGATCTATTCGGTGATCGTCAACCCGATGTCGAACCAGCCGACCAAGAAGGGCCTGCCGCGCAACCAGCACGAACAGGATTTCGTGGCGATGCGGCCGGTGGCCGACGATTGCCTGCGGCCCACCGCATGACGATCGCATCGTTTTCCGCCACCTACGCCGAGGCCAGGGAAAAATTCCTGGGCGCCGCGACGCAGGCCGGCGCGGTGTTGCAGGCCCATGCCAACCCGAACCGCGGGCCGGACCGCGGTAGCCTGACCACCGATACCGCGTGGCTCGGCGCGGAAGATGCGAGCCGCGTGCTGGTGCTGATTTCCGGCACGCACGGCGTCGAAGGCTTCTGCGGCTCGGGTATCCAGGTCGACTGGCTGCGCCAGCCGCCGTCCCTGCCCGCCGATACCGCCGTGCTGCTGATCCACGCGATGAACCCGCATGGCTTCGCCTGGCTCAGGCGCGTCACCGAGGAAGGCTGCGACCTCAACCGCAACCATGTCGACCACACCAGGCCCTATCCCGAGAACCCGGGTTATGACGACATCGCCGAAGATCTCCTGCCGCCCGTGCTGACCGGGCGGCAAGGCGAGGCGGCCGATGCCCGGCTGCAGGCCTATCGCGAGAAGGTCGGCGAGCTGGCCTACTACCGGGCCGTCGCCAGCGGCCAGTTCCGCCATCCCGACGGGCTGTTCTTCGGCGGCGGCGGTGCCGCCTGGTCCAACCGCACGCTGCACCGGATCATCGATACCCGGCTTCGCGGGCGTGCCGACATCGGCGTCATCGATTTCCATACGGGCCTCGGCCCGTTCGGCTATGGCGAGATGATCACCGACTACGATCCGGACAGTGCCGGCGCGGCCCGCGTCCGCGCCTTCTGGGGCGATGCGATGACCGAGATGCGCAAGGGCCAGACCGTGGCCCAGGTCACCGACGGCGCCACCCATTACGGCTTCATGCGCGCCTTGCCCGAGGCACGCGTCACCTTCGGCACGCTGGAATTCGGCACCTATGATCGTCTCGCCGGCCAGCGCAGCTTGCGGGCCGATCACTGGCTGCACAAATATGGCAACCCGCTGGGGCCGGAGGCGCGGCCGATCAAGGCGGCGATCCGCCGGCAATATTACCCGGACACCCCGGACTGGAAGGAAGCCGTCCTGTTCCGCGGCCACCAGGCCGTGCGCATGGCACTGGCCGGCCTGGCCGGCGCCCGGGCGCCGCGCGGCGAAGCGACGTCCATTCCCTACGAAGGCAGATATAACGGAGACGCCAGATGACCAAGCGCGCAGCCCTCCTGATCGCGGCGAGCCTGATGCTGGCGCCGGGCCTAGCCGATGCCGGCACCTTCCGCTGGGCCTCGGGCGGCGATCTCTCGTCGATGGATCCCTACGCCCGCAACGAAACCTTCCTGATCACCTTCACTGCCAACATCTACGAGCCGCTGGCGCGCCGCAACAGGCAGCTGGCCCTCGAACCCGCACTGGCCACCGCCTGGGGCCAGACCGGGCCGACCACCTGGTTCTTCGACCTGCGCCAGGGCGTGACGTTCTCCGACGGCACGCCGTTCACGGCTGATGACGTGGTCTTCTCGCTCAACCGCGCGCGCGGCGAAGGATCGAACATGCAGGCCTATTTCTCGTCGGTGCAGGCGCTCCGCCGCGCCGGCGATTTCCGCGTCGAGATCGATACCAAGTATCCCGATCCGCTGCTGGCGATGAAATGGGCCTCGCTCGGCATCATGTCGAAGACCTGGGCCGAGAAGAACAATGCGGCCGCCGCGGCCGACATGACCAAGAACCAGGAGAATTTCGCGACCCGCAACGCGATGGGTACCGGCCCCTTCATGCTGAAGGAACGCAAGCCGGAGGAGCGCACGGTGCTGGTGCCCAACCCCGGCTGGTGGGACAAGCGCGAACATAACCTCGACGAGGTGATCTTCACGCCGGTCGGCAACCCGGCGACCCGGGTCGCCGCGCTGAAGGCCGGCAATATCGACATGATCTACGAAGTGCCGCCGGCCGATACCGACGGCCTGCGCCGGGACGCCGCGCTGTAGGTGATCGAGGGACCGGAAACCCGGGGCGTCTTCATCGGCATGGACCAGGAGCGGCCCGAACTGCCGGAATCCAACATCAAGGGCCGCAACCCGTTCCAGGACCGCCGGGTGCGCGAGGCGGTCTACCGCTCGATCGACGTCGAGGCGATCAGGCGCTCGGTGATGCGCGGCCAGTCCTATCCCACCGCCTCGCTGGTCGCGCCGGTGATCAACGGCTATGTCGCCGATCTCGACAAGCGGCCGGCGATGCTGAAACCCGAGGAAGCGAAGAAGCTGCTGGCCGCTGCCGGCTATCCCGACGGCTTCGAGGTCGGGCTGGATTGCCCGAACGACCGCTATGTCAACGACGACAAGATCTGTGTCGCCCTGGTGCCGATGCTGGCCCGGATCGGCATCAAGGTCGCGCTGAACGCCCAGACCCGCAACAAGTTCTTCGCCAAGATCATGCGCAAGGGCGACTTCTCGCCGGGCACCACCAGCATGTACCTGATGGCCTGGTCGCCGGGCTCGACCTATGACGTGCACAACGTGCTGGACTCGCTGCTGCAGACGCCGTCGCCGGTGACCAAGAAGGGCCAGGCCAATATCGGCGGCTACTCGAACAAGACCTTCGACGACCTGGCCGACCGCATCGAGCGGGAGACCGACAAGACGGCGCGCGAACAGATGATCCGCGAGGCGACGAAGATCTACATGGACGACTACGCCTACGTGCCGCTGCACCAGCAGGCGCTGGTCTGGGCCGCATCGGCCAAGGTCGACCTGTTCCAGCCGGCCGACAACACGTTCCCGCTGCGCTACGTCACGGTGAAATGAGCCTCGATCCGGCTGTCGCGGCGGCGATCGAGGCCGAACGCCGCCGCGTCCAGGGCTGGACCGAACTCGGCGCCTCCGAGAACTACGTCTCGGATGCGGTGATGGCTGCCCAAGGCTCAATCCTGACCAACCTGACGATCGAGGGATATCCCGGCCGGCGTTTCCTCGGCCGCGACGGGGTGGCGGATACGATCGAGACGCTGGCCACCTCGCGCGCCTGCGCACTGTTCGGCGCGGCCCACGCCAACGTCCAGCCCCATGCCGGCACCCAGGCCAACCAGGCGGCATTCCTGGCGCTGCTCGAACCCGGCGACCGCGTCTTGTCGATGCGGCTGGCCGATGGCGGGCATTTCAGCCACGGCCATGGCTCGACCCTGTCGGGCCGCTGGTACGAAGCCCATCACTACGGCGTCAGGCCCGATGACGGGCTGATCGACATGGCCGGGGTGGCCGACAAGGCCGAGCGGCTGCGGCCGAAGCTGATCATTGCCGGCGGCTCGACCTATCCGCGGGCGATCGACTTCGCCGGCCTGCGCGCGATTGCCGACCGTGTCGGCGCTGCGCTGCTGGTCGACATCGCCCACATGGCGGGCCTGGTCGCCACCGGCCTGTTCCCCAACCCGGTGCCGCATGCCGACATCGTCACCACGACGACCTACAAGAACCTGCGCGGCCCGCGCGGCGGGCTGATCCTGACCCGCGACGCCACGCTCGGCCGGGCTTGCGAAGACGCCCTGTCGCCACTGCTGCAGGGCACGCCGCTGCTGCATGTCATGGCGGCCAAGGCCGTGGTCTTCGCCGAGGCGGCGACGCCGGCCTATGCCGAATACCAGGGCCGGGTGCTGGCCACCGCGCGCTACCTCGCCGAGGCGCTGCAGGCTGCCGGGCACCGTGTGGTCACCGGGGGCACCGACACGCCGCTGGTGCTGGTCGACCTGCGCGGCGGCGCGATCGATGCCGCGACCGCCGTGGCGCGGCTTGCCGCCATCGGCATCGGCGCCAACCGCGTGCCGCTGCCGGGCGACCCGGACGACCTGTCGCAACTCTCCGGCCTGCGCTTCGGCACCTCGGCCGCCTGTGCGCGCGGCTTCGACGTGCTGGAATTCGACTTAATCGCCGAGGCGATCACGGCGCAGCTCAGGCC
>JAEYTW010000392.1 GCA_023433835.1 Pseudomonadota bacterium
AGCGCGGGCTGATCGAGCTGGCGCGGGCGCGCGACGCGGTCGCGGCCGGCGACGGCGCTGCGGCGCTCAAATTCGCCAAGGGCGCGCACGGTGCCGCCCCCGACCTGGTCCCCGCCACCGCGCTCTACGCCGAGCTCCTGACCCACCAGGGCCAGGGCAACAAGGCGGCCAAGGCGATTCGGGCCGCCTGGGGCATCGCCCCGCATCCGTCGCTTGTCCGGCTCTATCTCCAGGCGCTCGGCGCCGAGACCGATCGCGACCGGCTGCGCCGCGTGCGCGAGCTGACCGATGCCGCCCCCGACCACCCGGAAAGCCTGGTAGCGCTGGCCGAGGCCGACCTGGCGGCCGGCGACGTCGCGGCGGCGCGCAGCGCGCTCGAGGGCATTGCCGAGGGCAGCCCGCGGGTTTTCCGCCTGCGCGCCCGGATCGCCGAGGCCGAGGGCGGCGATGTGCGCCGCTGGCTCGAGCGGGCGGCCGACAGCGTCGATCCGGCCTGGGTCTGCCGTCAATGCGGCCACGCCGCGGCCGAGTGGCACAGCCATTGTCCGCATTGCGGGGCGTTCGATGCGCTGGCCTGGCGCCAGCCGGCGGTGGTCACGCCGCAGGCGCCGGCCGTGCCTGAGGAAAAAAGCGAACCGCTGGCCTCCCGCCCGGTGCCGGCGCCCGAACCGGTACCGCCGCCGCCCGCCGAGGGATAGCGCTCAGTCGCGGTCGTTGGGCGGCAGCAGGTCGTAGGGCGCCTTGTAGCCCGGCAGGCCGCGGATGCGCCCGGTCCAAGCCGCCACCGCGGGCCAGTCGTCCAGCGCGATATTCGCCTCGTCGATATAGGCCAGGCAGGCATAGCACCCGATATCGGCGATCGTGGGACCCGCGCCGACCAGCCAGTCGCGGCCCTGCAGACAATCCTCGATCACCTGGATGCCGCCGCCGGCCTGGGCACGGAAGTAGTCGGCCACCGCCGGATCGGGGCGCATGAAGCGGGTGAAGAAGCGGGTGCGGCCGACCCAGGTCAACAGCCGGTCGGCTTCCCAGGCCAGCCATTCGCGGGCCTGGCGCCGTTCGCGGATATCGGCGCCGCCAAGCTGGCCGGTGACGTCGACCAGATAGTCGAGGATGACGTTCGACTGCACCACGGTTTCCGCGCCGTGGCGCAGCACCGGCACCTGGCCGAAGCGGTTCAGCTCGAGATAGCCGGGCGATTTATGCTCGCCCTTCGACAGGTCGACATGCCGATAGGCGAACGGCTGGCCGGTCAGCGCCAGCATCAGGCCGACCTTGTAGGTCGGGGCCGACAGAAAGCTGCCGTGCAGTGTGATCGTCTCGGTCATTATCGCTCCCCTCGCGTCGGGCCTATCGAAGGGTTGCAGCCGATCGATGTCAAGCGGCGCCGAGCACCTCGTCGGCCAGCATCACCCGGTCGCGCCCGTCGAGTTTCGCCCGCGAAACGGCGCGGTCCGCCGCGGCCACCAGGGTCTCGGCGCTGCGGCCGTCGCGGCCCGCCCCGGCGACGCCCAGCGACAGCGACAGATCCTCGATGATCTCGCGCCCGACGGCGGGCCGCAGCCGGGCGACGCCGCGGCGCAATTGCTCGGCGATGCGGAAGGCGTCGTCGAGATCGGTATCGGGCAGCAGCAGCGCCAGCTTGTTGCCGCCGAATCGGCACAACAGGTCGGCGTCGCGCAGCTGGCTGCGCAGGAAACCGGCGACGGTCTTGATCACCTCGTCGCCGGCGCGATGGCCGTGGCGGTCGGTCAGCGCCTGGAAGCGGTCGATATCGGCCATGACCAGCGAGACCGGCTGGCCCGCGGCGGCGGCGCGGTCGAGTTCGCGGCCCAGCACTTCATAGAGGAAACCGCGGTTGCACAGCCCGGTCAGCGGGTCGCGCAGGGCCAGCGCCTCGAGCCGTTCGCGCAGGTCGAGCGGGGCGAGCGCCAGCCCGAGCAGCCCGGCGGCCGATTCGGGCAGCGACCCCAGCCGTGCGAAGGCGGCCGCCGGATCGGCCTCGGCGGCGAGGCGCAGATGCAGGATGCCGGCGACCTGCCCCTCGATCAGGATCGGCAGGCATCGATAGCAATAGCCGTTGCCGTGCACGTGCTCGCAGCAGGGCTCGGCCTGATCGCGCCGGCCGGTGACGGGCTGGCCGCGCCGCGCCGCCCGGCAGTGCGACGGCAGCATGTCCGTCCGGTCGGAATCGATGATCAGCGGGCCCCAGTCGGCCACCGGCGCGAAACGATCGCGGTCGGGTTCGTAGAGGAACAGGATGCCCGAGCAGTCGGCGAAGACGTCGGCGAGATTGTCGGTGATCACCAGGTGACCGGCCGCGCGGTTGCGCACGGTCTGCATCCCCTGGGTCAGGCCGCGCAGCAGTCGCGCCTCGCGCAGATGCTGGCCGAGGCTGATATCGGCCGCCTTGCGCTCGCGCGTCTCGCGCCGGAAGGCGATGAAGCCGAGCAGCGACAGACCGACGCCCAGCACCAGGACGGCGGTCATCGCCGGCAGCAGGATGTCGGCGCGCCGGTTGATGCGTTCGAGATGGGCGGTGGTTTCGGCCCGCATCGTGCCGATCGCGCGATCGAGGCCGCGGCGCAGGATGTCGCCGCCGCCCGGTTCGGGGGACAGCCGCTCCGGCCGGCGGCCGGGATCGGCAAGGTCGCGGTAGGCCAGGTCGACCATCAGGCTCAGGCCGGTCAACCGCGTGGTGACCATCTCGGCCAGCGGGTGGGCGAGGTTGCCGCGCCGGCTCCAGTCGTCGAGATAATCGGCGGCACGCGCCAGCGCCACCTGCGCCTGCTCGCGGCCGCGGTAATAGGGTTCGAGGGCATCGGGATCGCCGGTCAGCACGAAACCGCGGGCGCCGTTCTCGGCGGTCACCAGGGCGGTGGCGAGATCCTGGGCCAGCGCCGTCTGCTGCTCGACGCGGGCGGTCGCCCGCCGCTGGCTGATCGCGGCCTGGCCGGCGATCAGCAGGATCAGCGCCATGGCGCCAAGCACGAGCACCGCGCCGGTGGCGGCCAGCCCCGGCAGGCGGCGACGTGCCGGCCGCTGCCTCAGGCCGTCGACATCGGCGACTTTATGTTCGGAAAGCTTGTCCATGCCATCGTTCCGGCGTCATCGGCGACGCCCGGAACGATTAAGGGGCGGGGCAAAGCCCGCGGCCAGTTACCGTTTGTAAATTCATGTCAGGGTGGTGCCGGGCCCGGGCATGGCCGGGCCCGCCGTCAATTGCCGCCGGCGAGCCAGTTGCGGACCGGCGTGTTCTCCGATTCGCGGTCGAGGCGCGCCATTTCGGCCTGGAACTGCTTCATCTCGCGGCCTTCAAGGTTGCGCCCGGTGGGCAGGCGCAGGCTCAGCGGGTTGACCTGCTGGTTGTTGACCAGAACCTCGTAATGCAGATGCGCGCCGGTCGACATGCCGGTGGTGCCGACATAGCCGATCACCTGGCCCTGGCGCACCGGGGTGCCGGGCTTGGCGGCGATGCGGCTCATATGGGCATAGGCGGTCGAGAACCCGTTGGAATGGCGGATGCGGACGTAGTTGCCGTAGCCGCCGTTCCAGCCGGCCTTCTCGATCGTGCCCGAGCCAGCCGCCTGGATCGGCGTGCCGGTGGGCGCGGCGAAGTCGACGCCCTTGTGCATGATCGAATAGCCGAGGATCGGATGACGCCGGCTGCCGAAGCCCGAGGACAGCCGCGCGCCGTCGATCGGGGTGCGCAGCAGCGCCTTGCGCACGCTCTGGCCCTTCTGGTTGAAATAGTCGGCCTCGGCCTCGCCCTGCGGCTGGTAGAGGTAATAGCGCAGCTCGCGCCCCGACAGCGTCATCGATGCCGAGAGCAGGCGGCCGGTCTTGGCGATCTTGCCGGTATCGTCGGTGTAGCTCTCGTAGAGCACGTCGAAGCTGTCGCCCGGCTGGACCTCGCGCTGGAAGTCGACGTCGTAGGAGAACAGCTTGATCATCTCCGACAGTGCCGGCATCGGCAGGCCGGCATCGAGTGCTGCCTGGTACAGGCTGTCGGTGATCTTGGCATTGACGCGCGCCGGGGCGCGGTCGAGCTGGATGGTGGTCTGATAGGCGGAAAATCCTTCCGCCTGGCGCGTCACGCCCACGGTGCGCTCGACGCCGTCGGCCAGCTGGACCTGCGACAGGCTGAGGCCGGCATCCGAGCGGTTGAAGGTAAGAGTAATTTCCTGGCCGAGCTGCAGCCGGCGCGGATTGAACACGTCGGCCAGCGCGGTCGCGGCCTGATAGGCCTGATCGTCGGGCACGCCGCCGCGCTGGAGGACACGGGTCAGCGTATCGCCGCGGCCGACCGCGATCGGGCGGATGACGGTCGTGGGTTCCGGCACGACCGGCAGCGCCGCCTGGGTCGCGTCGTCGAGCGGGGTCGAGGTCGCGTCCTGCTCGGCCGGGCCCGAGGAAAACAGCTGGCTGCCGAATACCCAGGCGCGATCGAGCAACGGATCGAGCAGCGAACCGCCGGGCTGACGCTCGAGCGGGGCGTGGGCCGCGACCGGCCCGACGGGGCGCGGGCTCTCCGCCGCGCGCTGATCGGCGGGGGGCAGCAGGGGGCTCGCGCCTGACTCGGCCAACTCGACCGGGGCGTTGGGGCGGCCCTGGGGCTGCGGCACCGGCATGTAGCCCTCGGTGGCGCGGCGCAGCGAATTGTCCGGAGTGCTCGGCCGCGGCGCTTCGATCGAGGGCGCGGGGGCCGGGCGCGGCGCTTCATAGCCGGCAAGCCGCCGGGGCGCATCGCGCCGCTCCAGCGCCTGATAGGCGAGCAGCGAGCCGCCGATCACGGCGACGCCGGCCAGCAGCAGTGCATAAGGACTGGCGATCAGGTCGAGGCCGCCGATGCGAAGAGTGGTGTTGCGAAGGCCACCAGCGGCGGCGCGGCGCCGAAGCGCGCTGTCGGAGTGTCCGGACATCCATCCCCCTACGTCACGGCCCGAAGCGACTCTTACGAAAAAGTTCCGCGATGGCAGACAGACCAACGCAGCCGGGCAGCGATTTCCGAATGGGCTCACCTTGGCCGGATATCCGTGCTCCGTCAAGTATTTGTTTACGTTTGCTGTCACCTGACGCGAATGAATCCGGATTTATTTTCTCGTCGTCGGAACGAATCGCCCGAGGGCGATTCGCGAGTCGACGGCTCGATTCGTACCTTTCGGCTACGCTAAAAGTATCGAGTTCGCATTTTTTTCCGCGCGCGGGTGATTTCGCCGCGGGGTGATTCGGGGTCCGGCGGGTGATTCGGGGTGGTTCGCGGAAAATTTTATCGACCGCATTCGCGATTCCGAGGCTGGACGAGCGTCAAAAACACCTCGTCGGACTAGTCCGAAAGGATGACTCGAGAAGGTTCCCCGGCTGCATGTTCATGTGCGCGCGGCAGCATCTCTTAAAGAAGGTACGTGCGCGCGTGCGCGGTCAATTTCCAATCCGTTAGGGGCGTCACATGCCGGCAATGGGGCTGCCGATTTTTCTTCAAAAAAGGGTTTGACGGTTCCGAAAGTGGGGCTCATAAACCGCCCCACGACGCGGCCGGGCTGGTCGAGAGGTTTGCCCGGGGGCGGTTGGTTCGTCTCTAAAAAAGGTGTTGCGCTTCGGTGCGGATCTGATTAGAAGACGGCCGCGGCGGGCGGAGAGGTTCGGAGCGGAGACGCTCCGGGTTTTGAAGTTCGGGTCGTTTGTTCTTG
>JAEYTW010000311.1 GCA_023433835.1 Pseudomonadota bacterium
GCGTCGCAGCGGCCTTTTGCAAAAGGCCGCTGCGACGCTTTTCGCGGAGGCGGTAGCTATCCCCGCGGATGGTTATGACGTGGCTGTGGTGAAGGAGCCGGTCGAGGATGGCCGTGGCAACGACGGCATCACCGAATACGTCGCCCCATTCGCCGACCGCGCGGTTGGAGGTGACCAGCATGGCACCCCGCTCATAGCGCCGGCTGACCAGTTGGAAGAACAGGTGGGCGGCATCAGGCTCAAAGGGCAGATAGCCGAGCTCGTCCACGATCAACAGCTTGGGCTTGGCATAATGGCCCAGACGTTCCTCAAGCCGCCCGTCGCCATGCGCTTTGGCGAGCTGGGCCACCAGCGTGGTCGCCGGCGTGAACAGGACGCTGTAGCCGGCCACGATGGCCTCGCGGCCGAGAGCAACTGCCAGATGCGTCTTGCCCACGCCTGGCGGACCCAGAAGCAGCACGGCCTCGCCGTTGGCGATGAAGCGGCCGGTGGCGATCTCGCGGATCTGTCCCTTGTCGATCGAGGGCTGGGCGGCGAAGTCGAAGCCGGTGAGGTCCCGCACAGAGGGAAAGCGCGCGAGCCCGAAGGACATGTCGATGCGGCGCTGGTCGCGCCGGGCGACCTCGCGCTCGCAGAACATGGTGAGCGCCTCCCGGATCGTCAGTTCGCGCCGTCCGGCTTCATCGATCAGGCTGTCGAGCTGATCACGCAGCGCCGTCAGCTTCAGCCGGCCCAGCAAGGCAATGAGATGGTCATGGCTATCCATCAGAAGCGCCCTCCCGCCACCGCCTCGTACTCCGACAGCGGCCTGAGGAGAGCACCGGGCTCGGCTTTGGCCGCCGGCAGCGAGGTCGGCCGTTGCCTGGACCCCACGAGGCCGGCCAGGTGAGCGTCATCGACACGCCGGCCATGCCGCCCCTTGAGTTCGCCGTGGATGGCGACCTCCTGGCCGCCATGATGCACCCGCACCAGCTGATGGGCGACCGTGACGCGTACCTGCTCGCCGATCAGGCGCCAGGGGACCGAGTAGGCATTGCCGTCCACCGCGACGGCGCAGTCGGTACCAACCCGGCGCACGAGGTCGCGCGCGGCCATGAAGGGCGGCCTGTCGGCGAGAGGGCGCAGAGCATGGCGCTCGTCGCGGGCAAAACGCAGCCCCGGGGCCTCACCGGTCGTACCATGGATCCGGGTGTCGGCAACATCGCGGGTCCAGGCCTCAAGATGTGCTTCCGTCTCGCCCCAGCTGGCGAAGCAGCGACCGGCGATGGCATTCTTCTTCACGTAACCCACGCCGCGCTCGTCCTTGCCCTTGGTCCGTGCGCGATAAGGGGCACAGGCCCGCACCCTGAAGCCCCAGTGCCGGGCAAACGCATGCAGCCGGGGATGCAGCACCACCTCCCGGCTCGAGGGATCATGGTGCAGAATCAGCGCCCTGGCGTTGTCGAGCAGGACCTCGCGCGGAACGCCGCCAAAGGCGACGAACGCGCTTTCCATCCCGCCAAACCAGCTCTCCTGCTTCTCATGGCCAAAGGCACGCACGTGCAGACGGCGGGAATAGCCGAGCGTCGCGACGAAGAAGAACACCTTGGTGGCCGCGCCCGCGATCTCAACGCGGCGCTCGCCGAAGTCGATCTGCAGCTGCTCCCCCGGCGGCGTCTCGAAGCGTACCGTCGCCCTGGCCTCGGCAATGAGCTCTCGACGTAGCGGTGCCACGGCGCGCTCGATCGTTCTCAGGCTGACCTGGATGGCTTTCTCGGCCGCCAGTTCCTGCCGGATCACATCGCAATTGCCGCCATGACGGCGGAAGCGCTCCGCCAGGAACTCGGACAGACCGTCCAGCTTCTTCGAGCGCGACGGCGTCACGCACGGGCGCCAACAGCCGTGCCGGAGCCACCGCTTAACCGTGTTCTTTGAGCAGCCAAGCTCCGCCGCAATCCGCTTAACGCCCCAGCCAAGCGCCTTCAGCCGCGCCATCGACGACACATCGTCCGGCGTCTTCATCTCCTCACCCCGCGGATCCCTAACCCGCAGAGAACTCTGATCCTTCAACTGATCCATGCCGACCTCCTCCTCAGACGAGGGGGCAGTTCCTCATGTCGTCATGGGGTCAGTTTGTCGTGTCGCCTGACAGCTTTGTTGCCGGCGTCGCCACGCTCACTTTGCAGCTGAACTCGTAGGGCGCGCGCGCCTTCCCTTTCCCGATGCACTCAACCTCGGGCGCGTGCAGGGCATAGACCTTCGGACCACGCTGCTTGTGGTTCTGTATCAGCACACGCTTGGCGGCGGCATTGCCGACGATCCGGCGATCGATGTCGCGGACGACACGGCCGAGCCGGCTGCGCAGCAGGCGCAATTCACGCGGGGCGCGCTTGAACTGATGGGCATGGGTGTAGCGCCTGGCCATGATCGCGGCCCGCTTGGCGACACGCAGGTAACTCTGCCGCAGCGTCACCTCCGACCGCTTGGCCATGGCCACCAGCCTGATCAGCGCCCGACGCATCAGCCGTGCGTCGGTCGGATAGGCGATTGCCTTCGGCTGGACCGTGGTGTCGAGCACCACACGCTCAAGATCTTTGGTCTCTATCGCGCCGGCCTTGTGGGCGATCGACAGGCTTTCCTGCAGCAGTGCCGACAGCCGCTCCTCACCCAGTCGCTGGCGCCAGCGCGTCAGCGACGAGTGATCGAACGGCAGGTCATGGCGAAACACCTGCTCGCCGCAGAAGAACTGCACATACGGGCTGTCGAGGAAGCGGGCGCACAGGGCTTCATCGGAAAGCGACTGCATGTGCTTGACGATCAGCAGCCCCGCCATCAGCCGGATCGGGAGAGGGGGATGGCCCGCTCCCGGGCTGTAGACCTCGCCCAGCCGAGCCTCGATGAAGGCCCAGTCGATATGGCAGGCCAACCGCACCATCGGGTGGCTCAGGTCGATGACCTGGTCCAGAGCCGGGCGAAACAGGTCTTTCTGGCGATCGTCACGCGGCGTCGACATCGCATCCCCGATGCCACCAAACCACGTCATGATTGAATCGGATACTCCTGAAAACAGGAATCGAAAACGCAGGGAAACACCCTCCAAAACTCACGTTTTCTGCAAATTCGACTACTTGCCCAAAGCGATTTTCGCCGTCAAATCAGCGGCTTGGCGATTCTTCACGGCCGACTTTCTATTGTCATGATGCCATCCGACGCTGTGCGAAAGCCACCGTCCGGCCAATGCGCGGGCAGGGCGTGCGGTCGCGCGGCATGGTGGTGTTCGGCTGCTAAAGGCGAATTCTGGTTCGGTACAAGTGGTTGCGCGTCCTCGCAACCAGATTACCAAATCACAAAACGCCCCGCCAAAAAGCGGGGCGTTTTGCGTTAACTCAACCCCGCAGGGCAACCGTTCAGAGCTGGAGTCCTTGGGTTGATGGAATCACGATGTTTGGGGTAATGGCAACCGGATCCGGCCGTTGAAGCTTTCCACGAAGGCGTTCTGCTGCGGTTTGCTCGGGGCGATGTAGCGCCAGCCGCCCCCATGCTCCTGCGACCAGGCCAGGATTGCCGTACTGGTCAGTTCGGTGCCGTTGTCGGAGACCACCGTCAGCGGCTTGCCGCACACCGCCATGACCGCATCACGCTCGCGGGCAACCTGACGGCGCAACAGCGACGTATCGGCGACCAGGTCGAGGCATTCCCGGGTGAAGTCGTCGACCACAGCCAGGATCCGGAAGCGCCGGCCGGCGGTCAGCGCGTCCGACACCGTCCGACACGAAGTCGAGCGACCAGCGCTGGTTGACGCCTTGCAGCAGGGGGAGCGGCCCTGAACTCGACCGTCCAGGCGATATTTAGAATGCGACTCGGTCCGCCCCCTTGAGCTGCAGCATCTCGCGGGCCTCGGTTGGTGTCGCAATCTCGAGACCCAGCCCCTCGATAATCTGACGCGCCTTCGTGACCTGCTCGGCATTGGACCTCGCCAGGGTCTTGTGCCCGATCCACAGCGAGTCCTCAAGGCCGACGCGAACATTGCCGCCCATCGACGCAACCATGCCGGCAACCGTCATCTGCGTGCGGCCGGCGGACAGGGCCGACCAGCGATAGCTGTCGCCGAACAGCCGGTCGGCCGTACGCTTCATGTGCAGCACGTCCTCGGGGTGCGAACCGATACCGCCCAGGATGCCGAATACGCTCTGCACAAAAAGTGGCGGCTGGATCAGGCTGCGATCGACGAAATGGGCCAGGGTGTAGAGATGGCCGATATCATAGCATTCGATCTCGAAGCGCGTGCCGTTGCCGGCACAGGTCGTCAGGATGTTCTCGATGTCGGCGAAGGTGTTGCGAAAGATGCGGTCACGCGACCCCTCCAGGTAGGGCCGCTCCCAGTCATGTCGGAATTCCTTGAAGCGCTGCAGCATCGGGTAGAGGCCGAAATTCATCGACCCCATGTTCAGCGACGCGATCTCGGGCTTGAACACCGCAGCCGGCCGCAGCCGTTCCTCGACCGGCATGGTCGGTGCCCCGCCCGTCGTGATGTTGATGATGCAGTCCGACCGTTGCTTGATGACCTGCAGGAAGGGTTCGAACGCTTCGGGCCGCTGATCGGGCTGCCCGGTCAGGGGGTCGCGGGCATGCAGATGGACGATTGCCGCGCCGGCCTCGGCCGCCTCGATCGCGGCCTCAGCGATTTCGGCGGGCGTGACCGGCAGGTGTGACGACATGGACGGTGTGTGGATCGATCCAGTGACCGCGCACGAGATGATGACCTTTCGGGACTGTCCCACGGATTTGATCTCCGATGACGATGCGTGAGAGGGCGGCTGGGCAACAACGGGCTCAGATGCCGAGCCGCGCCAGCAGCGTCGGAATTGTGCGCACGCCGGCGGCGGCCTCGGGCGGGAAGGCCGCTTCGAGTTCGGCAAGCGTCTCCGGCGTCAGGCGCAGGGCGGCGGCGCCGGCATTTTCCTCCAGCCGGTGCGGCTTGGTCGTGCCGGCGATCGGCACGATGTCGCGGCCGCGCGACAGTACCCAGGCAATGGCGAGTTGCGCGGGCGTGCAACCCAATCCCGTCGCGATCTCCTTCAGCCGCGCGGCCAGCGCCAGGTTGCGGGTGATGTTGTCGCCCTGGAAGCGCGGCATCTGGCGCCGGATGTCGCCGCCCGCCAAGTCACCTTCGGCACCGACAGAACCGGCGAGGAAGCCGCGTCCGAGAGGGGCATAGGCAACGAAGCCCACCCCCAATTCCCGGCAGGACCCAAGAATCTCGGCCTCGACATCGCGGGTCCACAGGGAATATTCGGTCTGCAGCGCCGTGACCGGATGCACGGCATGGGCGCGGCGCAACGTGGCTGGTGACGCTTCGGACAGGCCGATATAACGAATCAGTCCCTCGTCAACCAAACGCGACATGGCCCCGACCGTGTCCTCGATCGGCACCTCGGGGTCGATGCGATGGATGTAATAGAGGTCGATCACATCGGTGCCCAGCCGCTGCAGGCTGGCCCGGCAGGCCTGGCCCACGTATTCCGGCCTGCCGTTGACCGACGGCGTGCCGTCGGGCAGGCGCAGATTGCCGAACTTGCTGGCGATCACGAACTTTTCGCGCTGGTCGCGGATAACGCGGCCGATCAGTAATTCGTTCTCGCCGTGACCATAGGCGTCCGAGGTATCGAGCAGGGTGACGCCGAGCTCGGCCGCCTTGCGCAGTGTCGCCTCGCCGCCGGCCGCGTCGGGCGTGCCGTAGAACTGCGACATGCCCATGCAGCCTAGCCCCAGGCAAGAGACCGTGAGATCTCCCAATCGGCGTGTCTCCAACATGATCATCGCTCCCAATCGATCGTCTTGATGAAACTGTTATAACAATCTTGACGATCCTCCAAGGGCTATTCAGAATGACCGCGTTCGGATGCTCTACCGACGAATGCCTCACAAATACTGAAGTATAACGGGAGATTCGGATTGGATCCGTGGACTGCTACCCCTCGCGCTGCGCCTCTTGACGCCGCAAGGATTCGCCTTTTGGCGAAATTGGGGTTCTTTTGCGCCAAGTGTTATAACGATTTCTGCATCGCACCATGAGCACGTTGCACGACGACATCTATGGCATACTGCGGCGCGATCTGGTGAGCGGCGGATTGGTCCCCGGCCAGCGCGTCTCCATCCGCACCCTGGCAGACCGTTTCGGCACCAGCCTGCTGCCGGTACGCGACGCGCTGAAGCGGCTGGTGGCCGAACATGCGCTTCAGATGCTGCCCAACCGTACGGTCTGCGTGCCGCTGATGACGCGCGAACGGTTCCAGGAATTGCTGCAGGCGCGGCTGATGCTGGAAACCATGCTGGCGCGCCGGGCGGCCGAGCGGATGGAGCAGAACGAGATCCTGCAGCTCGAGGCGCTGAACGACGGCATGCAGGAAGCAGTGAAGGCCGGCGACGTGAAGCGTTATCTCGCAGGCAATCACAATTTCCATTTCTACCTCTACAACGCCGCCGGCAGCGAGGTGGTGCTGCCGATCGTCGAGATGCTGTGGGTGCAGGCGGGGCCGTTCCTGAACGGCGTGTTCAACGAACAGGGCACCCGTAATGCCGGCGGCAATCACGACGAGGTGCTGAAGGCGCTGCGCCGCCGTGATGCCGCGGCGGCAGGAGCCGCGATCCACAGCGACCTTGCCGATGCCGCCGATCTGATCCTGGCCACTGTCGACTTTCCCGTCGCGGACCCGCACGCGCCGCGCCGGCCCGCCTGGCACGCCGGCGATCACGCCGAGGCGGAGGTGCTCGCCGACGCCGACTGAGCTGAACCCGGGCAGCCGCCCGCCAAACCACAAAAAGACGAAAACCGGAGGAAACGATGTCCAGAAACAAAATCGCAGGCTGCATCATCGGCGGGCTGGCCGCCCTTGTCATGGCGACCGGCGCCCGGGCCGAGCCGGGCGTCACCGACAACGAGATCCTGATCGGGATGTTCGGGCCGCTGTCGGGCCCGCTGATCGCCTACGGCATCGATCCCGTGGCGGCCTCGAAGATGATGTACGAGGAGGCCAACAAGAAGGGCGGCATCCATGGCCGCAAGATCCGGCTGATCGTCGAGGACGACAAGTGCAACCCGAACGACATCGTGTCGGTGGTGAAGAAGTTCGTCACCGTCGACCAGGTCTTCATGCTGCATGGCGGTTCGTGCACCGGGGCGGTCAGCGCCGCGGCCGACTACATCAACCGCGAGAAGGTGCCCTACGCGATGCTGAACGCGGCGGGCGACAATGCGGTGTTCCCGCCGACGCGCTACGTGTTCGGGTCGTTCCAGGGCACCCAGCGGACCTACGCCGCCGCTTTCGCGACCTTCGCGGCCCAGCAGCTGAAGGCCAAGCGCGCCGCCGTGATCGTCCATGACGACGAATACGGCAAGGCCAACGCCGCGATGGCCAAGGCGACGTTCGAGAAGCTTGGCGTGACCGTCGCCACCATCGAGCGCATACCGCCCAACATCTCGGACGTCACCGCGCCGCTGCTCAAGATCCGCGAGGCCAAGCCGGACGTCATCCTGTCGGGCGCCTACCCGGCACCCGCCGTCCTGATCGCGCAGAAATACGCGGAATTCGGCATGACCGCCATTCCGCTGCTGCAGTCCGCGCAGGGCATCCCGACGCCGTCGGTCTTTGCCAAGAACGTGGCCAACCCGGACGCGCTGCAGAACTTCTATTACACCTGGGCCTTCAACGATATCGGCGATGCCGCGGTCCGCACCAAGTACATCAGCCTGTTCAAGGCCTACAACGACAATCGCGAGCCCGGCCCGTTCATGATGAGCGGCATTCCCTCGGCCGTTGCCGTCATCGCCGCGCTGGAGGCTACGGGGCGCGACCTGACCCGCGAAGGGTTCGTCGCCTCGATGGAAAAGCTCAACGTCAAGGACGACTTCATGCCCGGTCCGATCGAGTTCGGGCCGAAGCGCCGCGACGCGGCACGCACCATGGTCATCATCAAGTACGACGGCAAAAGCCAGAAGGTGATGCCGGGAACCTATACCTGGGACGGCGTCGAGGCGAACTGACCCGCAACCCCTGTCCGGTTCCAACCGAGGAGGCACGCCCGCCCATGTTCCTGCAAGCTGTGCTGAGCGGCATCGTGATGGGTTGCGTCTATGCGCTCATCGCCCTGTCCCTGGTGCTGATCTACAAGTCGACCGACGTCGTCAATTTCGCCGCCGGCGAGTTCGTGATGATCGCGGGCTATGCGGGACTGTTCCTGCTCGACTGGTTCCACCTGAACTACGCCCTGATGGTGGTGCTGGCGATCGCGCTGGTCGCCGTCTTCGGGGCATTGTTCGAACGCACTGCGCTGAACCGCATCATCGGCTTCAAATACAATGCCGAGGCGGCGCTGGTGCCCATGGTGGTGGCGACCATCGGCCTGTCCTTCGTGCTGAAGGGCGTCGTGCGCGTCATCCCCTCGACCGAGGAGGTGCTGCGCCTGCCCCCCTTGTTTGCCGGCCCGCCGGTGTTCATCGGCAATCTGGTGCTGCAGCGCCAGGATATCGGCATCGTGGTCGTCGCCGTGCTGGTGATGATCGCCCTGTCGCTCGGCTTCAACTTCACCGCGACCGGCAAGGCGCTGCGGGCGACCAGCCAGAACCCGCGGGCCGCGGCGTTGATCGGCATCCCCGTACGGCGGATGCGGATGCTGGCCTGGGGCCTGGCATCGGCGCTGGCCGGCATCTCCGGCATCCTGCTGTCGCCCAAGCTGCTGATGACGCCCGACATGGGCAGCGTCGTCATGCTGGGCATCGCTGCATCGATCATCGGCGGCTTCACCTCGCTCGCCGGCTGCGTGGTCGGCGGCATCGTGCTCGGCGTCGTGCAGAACCTGGTGGGCATCTTCCTGTCGCCCCAGGCGATCGCGGTGACGCCGTTTTTCATCATCATGCTGGTGCTGGTCGTGCGGCCGAACGGCCTGTTCGGCGAAGCCATGCGGCTGAAGAAAGTCTGAGGGCCTGACGATGTACGGCGGACTGCGCGGTATCGAACTGGCGGGCATCCTGCTCGTCGCCCTGTCGGGCTTCATCCTGCCCCATCTGCTGCCGGGATATTTCCTCTACACCGGCAACATGCTGCTGACCTATGCGATCCTGGCGATCGGCCTCGACCTGCTGCTGGGCCGCACCGGCCAGTTCGCCTTCGCCCATATCGCATTCTTCGGCATCGGCATCTACGGCACGGCGCTGCTGGAAAGCCGCGTCGGCATTCCCTTTGTGCTGGCCATGCCGATAGCCGCGTGCATTGCCGGGGCGATCGGTTTCCTGATCGGCTTTCCTGCCGCCCGGCTGAAGGCGGTCTATCTGGCCCTGGCTACCTATGCCTTCGCCGAATGCGCCCAATGGGTGTTCCGCACCTGGGATCCGGTCACCGGCGGGCCGGACGGCCTGCGCTTTCCGCCGCCGGTCATCTTCGGCTACGAGACCGGGACGGACCGCAGCGCCTTCCCGGTCGTGGCGATCATCCTGGCGCTGGTGCTGGCCGCGACCCTGTATCTGACCAAGTCCAAGCTCGGCCGACATATGTGCGCGATCCGCGACAGCGAGCATGTCGCCGCGGTCTCCGGCATCGATGTCCGCTGGGTCAAGGTCATCGCCTTCACCGTCTCAGCGGTATTTGCCGGCATTGCCGGCGGCACCTACACACTGTTCCAGTCGTTCATCAATGCCGACGTGCTGGGAGCCGCTCAGCTGGTCACCGTCCTGACGATGATTGTCATCGGCGGGTCGGGCTCGATCATCGGCGTGCTGTTCGGCGTCATTGTCATCGGCCTGCTGCCCGAGATGCTGAGAGCGATGCCGCAGAGCCTGCTGGTCTGGCAGGAATTCGTCTACGGCGCGATCCTGGTCGCCGCCATCGTCTTCATGCCCCAGGGCCTGTGGGGCCTGGTCAAGCCGCGGCTGGAGGCTCGCCGCGCCCCCAAACCCGCCCGCGTGGCCGACGCTATCCGCACCCAGCCCAAGGTGTCGCTATGACCGCGTTCTTCGCCATCGAGAACCTGTCGGTGCGCTTCGGCGGCCTGAAGGCAATCGACGACTTCTCGATGCAGGTGGAGGCCGGCACGATCCATGCGCTGATCGGGCCGAACGGGGCCGGCAAATCGACCGTCTTCAACTGCATTTCGCGCTTCTGCCGGCCCCAGGCGGGCGCCATCCGCTTCGACGGCCGGGACCTGCTGAGCCTCGCCCCGCACGGCATCGTCGCCGCGGGCATCGGCCGCACCTTCCAGAACCTTGAGTTGCTGCGACGGATGACGGTGCTGGAAAACGTGCTGGTCGGTCAGACCACGCGCATTCCCCATTACCTCCCCTTCGGCCCCAGCCCGGCCCGGAACCGGGCCGAGGCGACGGCAGTCGCAGAGGCCGAGGCGATCCTGGAGGAAACCAACCTTGCCGTCTATCGCGATACGCCGGCCGGCGACCTCGATTTCGGCCACCAGAAACTGCTCGACCTGGCCCGCGCGCTGGCCGGGCGGCCGCGTCTGCTGCTGCTCGACGAACCGGCTGCGGGCTTGCGCAACCGCGAAATCTCGTTCGTCGACCAGCTGCTGCTCAAGCTCGCCCGGTCGCGCGGCCTGACCATCATCCTGGTCGAGCATGTGATGCCGCTGGTCATGTCGGTTGCCGACCGCATCACGGTCCTGAGCTTCGGCCAGAAGATCGCCGAAGGCTCGCCCGCCGAGATCCGCCGACACCCCCTGGTCATCGAAGCCTATCTCGGGAAAGAGGCCGATGCTTAAGATCGCCAACATCCATGCCGCCTACGGGTCGGTCCAGGCGCTCGACGACGTCTCGCTCGAAGTCGGGCGCGGCCAGATTGTCTGTTTGCTGGGTGCCAACGGTGCGGGCAAGTCGACGACGCTGAACTGCGTGTCAGGCCTGGTCACCATGCCGCGCGGGGCAATTACCTTCGACGGCGAGGACATCACCAATATCGGGGCCGAGGCGGTGGTGGCACGCGGCATCGTCCAGGTGCCGGAAGGCCGCGAGATCTTCCCCACCATGACGGTCGAGGACAACCTGCTGCTGGGTGCCTGGGCGCAGAAGGACAAGCGCGAGGCGCGCCGCCGGCTGGACCATGCCTACGTGATGTTTCCGCGGCTGAAGGAACGCGCCCGCCAGAACGCCGGCACGCTGTCGGGCGGCGAGCAGCAGATGATGATGATCGCCCGCGCGCTGATGGCCAAGCCCAAGCTCATCATGTTCGACGAACCCAGCCTGGGCCTGTCGCCGCTGCTGGTTCAGCAGGTGTTCGAAATCATCCGGGCGATCCATGCCGACGGCATGACAATCCTGCTGGTCGAGCAGAACGCCCGTCTGGCGCTCGGCATGAGCAGCTACGGCTACGTCATCGAAAACGGCGAAATCGCTTTCCATGGTCCCGCCGCCGAACTCAAGGCCGATCCCAAGATCAACGAGGCCTATCTCGGCGTTCAATAACAGGAGAAGCACCGACGATGCCCAAGCTTTCGGAATACGAGAACAAGTACGAGTGCATCAAGTTCGAGCGTCGCGACGAGATTCTGCAGATGACGCTGCACACCAATGGCGGCTCGTTACGCTGGGGTCTGGTACCACACCGCGAATTGCCGGCAGCCTTCTTCGACGTCGCCAACGACTATGAGAACAAGGTGGTGATCCTGACCGGCACCGGCGACGAGTTCACCGGGCCGCAGGTCTTCCCCAGCGAGGGCCATCCGATCTTCCCGACCCGCCCGCCGATGGAACTGGTCGACGCGCTGCTGTCGGAAGGCAAGCAAGGTCTGATGAACTTCCTCAACATCGACGTCCCGGTCATCACCGCCTTCAACGGCCCGGCCTGGCGGCATGGCGAGATCCCGTTGATGGCCGACATCGTCATCGCCGCCGATACCGTGGCCTTCCAGGATTCCGCTCATTTCCAGGGCGGACTGGTGCCGGGAGACGGGGTGCATGTGGTCTACCCGATCCTGATGGGCGTCAATCGCGCCCGCTACTTCCTTATCACCGGCCAGATCCTGCGCGCCAAGGAAGCCAAGGAATTCGGCCTGGTGTCCGAGGTGCTGCCGGCCGACCAGGTGCTGCCGCGTGCCTGGGAGCTGGCACGCGACCTGGCGAAGAAGCCCAAGAGCCTGCTGCGCGCGACCCGGATCGTGCTGACCGAGAAGCTCAAGCGCCAAGCCCAGGACATGCTGTCCTTCGGCCTGCACGCCGAACTGCTGGCGTTGCAGGACAAGCCGAACTGAACCCGAAGCCAACGCCCAGATCCAAGAAAGCAAAAGAACATGTTGTTTGCCTTGAAAATCCAGGTCTCCGTTCCCGCCGACGTGCCCCAGGCACAGAAGGACGATCTGCGCCGGCGCGAGAACGACCGCGCCATCGAATTGATGGCGCAGGGAAAGCTCAGGCGCATCTTCCGGGTGGTCGGCGAGGTCGCCAATATCAGCCTTTGGGAGGCCGAGACCTTGGAGGAGCTGCACGCGAACGTCGGTTCGCTGCCCCTCTATCCTTACATGCAGGTCCAGGTGACCCCGCTGATCGAACATCCGGTGACCGCGGCGTGGAAGGACCAGAAGGGCGAGTTGCCCCCGTTCTGAACGACGCCGCCTGCCCGGGACGCGCCGATCGCGGCCCGGCGCCCCAGACGAGGAGTGAAGCCATGAGCACGAACAGCATCACCGTTTTCCGCGGCGACACCGCGCATCTGAAGCGGGTGGTCTCGGTATCCGACCGGATGAGTCCGGAAGGCTATCAGCGCGAGGTGGAATCGATCTTCAGCCGCGCCTGGCTGGTGACGGCCAGCGCCTCCGACATTCCCGACAAGGGCAGCTATATCGTCGTCGACGTGCCGCCCAAGAAAACCTCGGTCATCATCGTCCGCGGCCAGGACGGCGTGGTGCGCGCCTTCCACAACGTCTGCCGTCATCGTGGCGACAAGCTGATCCATTCGGGCGAGGGCTGCAAGAAGCAGTTCACCTGCGGTTTCCACGGCTGGCGTTATTCGACCGAGGGCAGCCTGGTCGGCGTGACCGACGAGACCCAGTTCCCCGGCCTCGACCGTTCGCTGCTGGGCCTGATCCCGGTCCATTGCGAAGTGTGGAACGACCTGGTGTTCCTGAACTTCGCCAAGACCCCGGAACAGCCGCTATGCGAGTGGCTGGCCGGCATCTGGGATGAATATGCCGGCTATGCCGAGGGGCGCGAGAAGGTGGGCGAGCACCGCGTGGTGCTGAAGGCCAACTGGAACGTGGCGGTGAATGCCTTCTGCGAAGGCTACCACAACATGTACATCCACAAGTACACCGTGCCGGACTATCAGGGCGGCAAGTCCAACCCGATGCGCCATCGCGCCTATATCGAGATCGGCAAGCGTTTCGGCCGCTACTCGGCCCATGGCAACATAGATCATAAGCGCACTGCCGCCGAGGCGGTGCTCTACGGCCGGTCCAAGGCGCTGTTCCCGTCGTTCCCCAAGACCGACCCTGCCACGCTGACGCCGGGGATCAATCCGTCGCGTTTCGCCGAGTGGGCGTTCGACATCGTCCATCTCTTCCCGCATTTCGTCTTCAACCCGACGGCCAACGGCCACCAGTACATGTGGTTCTGGCCAATCGATGCCGAGCATGTCGAGCTGCGCGTGCTGAACTATGCCTTCAAGGCGCGCAATGCCGCTGATCGCCTTGCCCAGGCCTATTCCCGAGTGCGGCTGCGCGAGGTGCTGCGCGAGGATCTCGCGACGATGGAGGAGGCCAGCCGGATGATCTCGACCGGCGTGCTGCCCTATCTCGTGTTTTCCCAGCAGGAAATGCTGATCCAGAACCACTACACGATCGCCGACGAGATGATGGGCCGCAACGACGTCATCGAGCAGTCGCCGATGGCCGCGGCCTGATGGAGGGGATGATGACCGACAGCCAGCTTCCCGAGGGGTTCGGCGATCTCGATCCCTTCGTCGCCGACTGGGCGCTCGACAACGAACGGGACCGCTACCTCAAGCTCCACCGTTCGCGCATCGAGGAGCTCAAGGCGTTCTACGATGCGGTGTTCGCACGGATCGACGAGATCATCGACCGGCTCAACCAGGTGCCGCTCGACGCGTTCTCCCCCCAGGAGACGACGCTGATGAACCTCGCCATGACCTTTGCCGAGACCGCCCATCCGATCGACCTGAACTGGAAGGATGTCGACTTCAACGATGCCTATACCTGGGAGAAGTTCGATTTCCGCGGCGTCAGCCTTGCCCCGATGAAGGAGAGCGCGTGAGCGGTGGCGCGGACCCTACCTTCCGCGCCCGGATCGTGGCGCGGAAGGTGGAGGCCGAGGAAATCGTCTCGCTGGAATTGCATGCCTGCGACGGCGAAACGCTGCCGGCCTTCGCCGCCGGGGCCCATGTCGACGTGCATGTCGCCCCCGGAATCGTGCGTCAGTATTCGCTGAGCAACGACCCGCGGGAAACCCACCGCTATCGGCTGGCCGTGCTGGCGGAACCCAATTCCCGCGGCGGTTCGGCCGGCATCCATGCCGGCTTTGCCGTCGGCAGCCTCGTCGCCATCGGCCCGCCGCGTAACCTCTTCCGTCTCGACGAGGCTGCCGGGCAGTCGATCCTGCTGGCCGGTGGCATCGGCATCACGCCGCTGATGGCGATGGCCTATCGCCTGCTGGCGCTGGGCCGCGACTTCCAGCTGCATTACTGCGTACGCAACGCGGCCCGCGTGGCGTTCCGCGACGAATTGACCGACGGGCCGCTGGCACCGTGGACGACGATCCATCACGACGACGGGCCGGACGAGCAGCGTTTCGTGCTGAGCCGGACCCTGGGCCGGCCGGCGGCCGAGGCGCATCTTTATATCTGCGGCCCCGCCGGCTTCATCGACTTCGTGATCGCCGGTGCGCAGCGGCTGGGCTGGCCTGAAGCGCGCATCCATGTCGAGCGCTTCAGCGCCGCCCCCGACACGACAGGAGACGCCTTCACGGTGGAGACCTCGGGCGGCATGGTCGTCGAGGTTCCGGCGGATCGCAGCATCGCCGCCGTACTGGCCGAGCACGGCCTGGACGTGCCGACTTTGTGCGAGCAGGGCGTCTGCGGCACCTGCCTGACACCGGTCCTGGACGGCATCCCCGACCATCGCGATTTCTGCCAGACCGACGCGGAGAAGGCCGAGAACGGACAGATCGCGTTATGCTGTTCGCGGTCGAAGACGCCGCGGCTGGTCATCGATATCTGACCCGCCATGTCGGACGAGCAGGACAAACCACGACCAGTGCCGTCAGGTTTCGCCGCCGCGCTGGCCGACGCGTTGCGGCAGACCTGGCCGGCGGGCGGCGTCTCCATCTGGGAAGGCCGGGAGCGGGTCGGCGTGACCCTTCGCGACGTCGTCGACCAGGATCGGGCGACAGATGCGGTGGCGCAGGCTCTGGAGATGCTGGATGCCGGCTTCGACTATTTCCCCGGCATCGATATTGCGATCTGGCGTCGATAGGGCGCTGCTTGCGAACCGTCTGAGCATCAGTCTGTCGTGCAAGTAGAGGAGCAGACCGGGCGGCATTTGGCAGGAATCAGGGTAGAGCCGAAGTTCAGCTTCCCGACCGGCCACGACCCGGAAGCCGCCCCGCAGACCTTGCCGACGTGGTCCGGCTGCCGGCCAAGCCGCTGCATCAATGGATTTCGATCAATCCTGCGCAACCGAGGCCGCCGGCCACGCACATCGTGACCACGGCCCATCGTGCATCACGCCGCCGGCCTTCCAGCAGGGCATGGCCGACCATGCGTGCCCCGCTCATGCCGAAGGGATGTCCCATGGCGATGGCGCCGCCGTTGACGTTCAGACGGTCGGCCGGAATGTCCAGCCGGTCACGGCAATAGATCGTCTGGCTGGCAAAGGCTTCGTTCAGTTCCCACAGGTCGATGTCGGCGACGGTCAGGCCGAAACGCTGCAGCAGGCGCGGCACGGCAAAGACCGGGCCGATGCCCATCTCGTCCGGTTCGCAGCCCGCCGCGGCCATGCCGCGGAAAGTGCCGAGCGGGGTCAGGCCGCGGGCGCGCGCCGCGTCGGCCGACATCATCACCACGACGGCGGCACCATCCGACAGCTGGCTGGCATTGCCGGCGGTGACGTACTGGCCTTCGCGCACGGTCTTCAGCCTGGCCAGGCCGTCCAGCGTGGTGTCCGGCCGGTTGCCCTCGTCGCGCGTCAGGGTGACATCCTCGAAGCCGGCGCCGTCGGGCAGCGCCTTGCGCACCGTCATCGGCACGATCTCGTCGTCGAACCGGCCGGCGGCCTGGGCCGCGGCGGTACGCTGCTGGCTGGTCAGGGCGAATTCGTCCTGGGCCGCGCGGCTGATGCCGTAGCGGTCGGCCACGATGTCGGCAGTCTCGATCATCGGCATGTAGATCGCCGGCTTGTGGGCCAGGAACCAGTCGTTGCGCAGATGGACGCGGTTGACGTTGGGCTGGACCAGGCTGATCGATTCGACGCCGCCGGCGACCGCGACCGGCACGCCGTCGACGATGATGCGCTTGGCGGCATGCGCGATCGCTTCCAGCCCCGAGGCGCAAAACCGGCTGACGGTCAGGGCGGCCGACGATACGGGCAGCCCGGCGCGCAGGGCGGCATGCCGGGCGACATTGCCGCCCGTCGCCCCTTCGGGATAGCCGCAGCCCAGGACGACCTCCTCGACCGCGTCCGCCTCGACCCCGGCACGATCGAGTGCCGCCGCCATCACCGGGGCGGCCAGGTCGACGCCGGCGGTGGCATTGAACGCGCCCCGATGGGCCCGCCCGATCGGGGTGCGGGCGACGGCGACGATGACGGCTTCAGTCATGTGGCGGTTTCCTTTCAGGAACGCTTGGACAGGGTGCGCAGGCGCGTGCAGGCGGTCTCGACCAGGCCGGCGGTGCCGCGCGGC
>JAEYTW010000313.1 GCA_023433835.1 Pseudomonadota bacterium
CGGAACGACCAGGACCGTCGTCGGCGAGGGCAACCAGCCGACGCTATCGGCCGACGGCCGCTTCGTCGCCTGGCGGACGCCGGACGGCCAGATCCGGGTCAGCGATATCATGCGCGGCGTCTCGGCCCTGGTCAGCCGGACGGCTTCCGGCAAGCCCGGCAACGGTTATTCGGGCACGCCGGCAATCGCGGGCGACGGCCGCTCGATCGCCTTCGCCACCAATGCCCGCGACCTCGTCGGCGGGACGCTCGCCGCGGGACAGATCATGCTGGCCGGCAATCCGCTGGTCGACCCGGCCGGCACGCGCTATTGGCATGTCACGTCGGGCGACCAGCAGTCCTTTGCCATCGAGCGCCGCGGCGATCGCGCCTATGTCGCCAGCCTCACCTATGACGCGGCAGCCAATTCGACCTGGACAGCCGGTTTCTGCAGCTTCGCCGGGCTGACCTGCACCGGGTCGGGCTTTGCCATCGTCTTCGCCGAGAATAGTACCGACGCGACGCTGACCTTCGGCCAGACCAGCCTGGGACTGCGCGCCTTCGCGCTCGGCGGCACGACGCGGCCGGCAATGCCCGGCCTGCCCGAGGCCGGCTGGTGGTACAACGCCGACGATCCCGACGGCGCGACCGGATGGTTCCTGGCCACGGCCACGCCGAATGCCAACGGCATTCCCGGCGCCCCGGTCGCGATGCTGACCGGCGCGATCTACGATGCGGCCGGCAGACCGTTCTGGGCGGCGGCGCAGGCCACGATCGCCAGCGACAGCCTTTCGGCGATCCTGAACCGCTATGCCGGCGGCGCGCCGCTCGGCCAGACGGCGACGCAGGCGCCGTCGGCGAGCCCTCTGGGCCCGTTTGCCATCACCTGGACCGGGCCGCGCACCGCGGTCGCCATCTTGCCGAACGGCCAGCGGGCCAACCTTGCCCGCTGGCCGTTCTGACGGAATCAGGCCTTCTTGCGGCGGGCGGTCTGGCGCACCATCAGGCTCGACGTGTCGTAGCGGTTGCCGCCCATCTCCTGGACCTCGGCGTAGAACTGGTCGACCAGCGCGGTCAGCGGCAGCGAAATGCCGGCCCGGCGCGCCTCGCCCAGGCAGATGCCGAGGTCCTTGCGCATCCAGTCGACGGCGAAGCCGAAATCGTACTTGCCCTCGGCCATGGTCAGGGCGCGATTCTCCATCTGCCAGGACTGCGCGGCCCCCTTGGAGATCACCTCGATCAGGGTCTTGGGATCGAGGCCGGTGGCCGCCGCCAGCGACATGCCCTCGGCCAGGCCCTGCAGCACCCCGGCGATGCAGATCTGGTTGACCATCTTGGCCAACTGGCCGGCGCCGGCCGGGCCCATGCGCCGGATCATCTTGGCATAGGTCTTCAGGACCGGCTCCGCCCGGTCGTAGATGGCCTCGTCGCCGCCGACCATGATGGTCAACTGGCCGTTGACCGCGCCCGCCTGCCCGCCCGACACGGGGGCGTCGAGACAGCCGAAGCCCTTTTCGGCCGCGACCTTGGCGAGTTCGCGCGCGATATCGGCCGAGGCCGTGGTGTGATCGACGAACACCGCGCCCGGCTTCATCCCGGCGAAGATGCCGTCCTGGCCCATCGTCACCTGGCGCAGGTCGTCGTCGTTGCCGACGCACGCCATGACGAAATCGGCGGCGGCGGCCGCGGCGGCCGGGGTCGCGGCAGCGGTGCCGCCATATTCGCCGGCCCATTTGTCGGCCTTTGCGCCCGTCCGGTTCCAGACGGTGACCTGATGGCCGGCGCGGGCGAGATGGCCCGCCATCGGATAACCCATCACCCCGAGACCGATGAAGGCGAGCTTGAGCGACATCGACGGCTTCCCCTTGATTGCTAATGGCGGGCCACCTTAATGCCGGTCCGGTGCTCTTGCAATTCGCAGGGCCTGCTGGTCTAGTGGCGGCGCCCCAGGGCTCGCAGAGAGGCGCTCAATGCGTTGGTTTATAAGGATAGCGGCAGGCCTGGTCGGCCTCGTGGCCATTGCCGTCGGCGCCCTCTATCTCTACGTCCGCCAGGCCTTGCCCACCGTCAACGGCACCTTGAACGCCACCGGGCTGTCGGCCCCGGTCGACATCGTGCGCGACCGCGCGGGCGTGCCGCATATCACCGCGCAGACGCCCGACGACGCGCTCTACGCGCTGGGCTTCATCCATGCCCAGGACCGGCTGTGGCAGATGGAGATGAACCGCCGCATCGGCTCGGGCCGGCTGTCGGAAGTGGTCGGCAACAATCCGCGCACGATCGAGGCCGACAAATTCCTGCGTACCCTCGGCGTCCGCTATCGCGCCGAACGCTCGCTGCAATATCTGTCGGCGGATACCAGGCGGCTGCTGGCCGCCTATGCCCGCGGCGTCAACGGCTTCCTGGAACAGCGGCCCGGGCCGCTGCCGCCGGAATTCCTGATCATGGGCGTGGTGCCCGAACCCTGGACGCCGGTCGACTCACTGGTCTGGGTCAAGATGATGGCCTGGGACCTGTCGGGCAACTGGCGGACGGAGATCGAGCGCCTGCGCCTGTCGACCGTGCTATCGCCCGAGGAGATGCAGGACTTCTTTCCGCCCTATCCCGGCGACAAGCCGGTGCGCCTGCCCGACCTGAAGCAGCTCTACCAGTTCGCCGATGCGCGGGGCTTGCAGGATGCGCTGGGGCGCCTGGCCGAACTCGGGCCGAACGAGCCGCAGGTCGAGGGCATCGGTTCGAACAACTGGGTGATCGACGGCAGCCGCACCGCGACCGGCAAGCCGCTCCTGGCCAACGACCCGCATCTGGGCCTGTCGGCCCCGGCACTGTGGTATTTCGCGCATATGTCGGCACCGGGCTTCGAGGTGATGGGGGCGACGCTGCCCGGCGTGCCCGCCGTCGTGCTCGGCCGCAACAAGCGCATCGCCTGGGGCTTCACCAATACCGGGCCGGATACCCAGGACCTGTTCCTGGAAAAGATCGATCCGGCCGACCCCGCCAAGTACATCACCCCGACCGGGCCGCAGGCCTTCGCCACGCGCCAGGAAGTGATCAGGATCAAGGGTGCCGACCCGATCACGATGACCGTGCGAGAAACCCGCCACGGCCCGATCATCTCCGACGCCCTCGACCTCGCACGCGACGCGCTGGGCAACCAGAATAAGGGCTATGCGCTGGCTTTCCAGTGGACCGCGCTGATGGACGAGGACCGCACCGCCGACGCGGCGATGGGCCTGGCCCAGGCGACGAACTGGGACGAGTTCGTCATGGCGGTGCAGCGTTTCGACAACCCGCAGCAGAACATGGTCTATGCCGATGTCGACGGCAATATCGGCTATATCGCCCCGGCCCGCGTGCCGATCCGCAAGCCCGAGAACGACCTGAAGGGCTTGGCCCCCGCCCCGGGCTGGGATGCCCGCTACGACTGGGCCGGCTTCATTCCGTTCGAGGGCTTGCCGAAATCCTACAACCCGCCCAGCCATGCCATCATCACCGCCAACCACAAGGTGGTGACCGACGACTATCCCTATTTCCTGACCACCGAGTGGGCCGAACCCTACAGGGCCGAGCGCATCGCCGAGCTGATCGCCGCCCGCCAGGTCCATTCGGTCGATTCGTTCCGCCAGATCCAGGGCGACATCCGCTCGGGCATGGTGCGCGACCTGCTGCCCGCGCTGCTCGCCGTGCCGCAGACCGATGGCGCCGCCCGCCAGGCCCAGGCGCTGCTGGCGCCGTGGGACGGCACCGCAGCGGCCGACCGGCCGGAAGCGCTGATCTTCTGGGCCTGGTACCGCCAGTTCACCCGCCTGGTCACCGAGGCCAAGTTGGGGCCCGCCTACGAGGCGGTATGGCAGCCCCGCCCGCGTTTCACCAAGACGCTTCTGACCGACAAGGCGGTGGCCGCGCGCTGGTGTCCGGCGGGCGACTGCACCGGCCTCGCCCGCCAGGCGATGGAATTGGGCCTGGCCGACCTGCGCAAGCTGCAGGGCGACGAGATGGGCCGCTGGCGCTGGGGCGATGCCCATTATGCCAAGAGCGCGCATATGCCCTTCTCCAACGTTCCCGGCCTGCGCGAAATCTTCGAGATCCGGGTGCCGACCGGCGGCGATACCTACACCGTCAATGTCGGACGCAACCGGATGGGCGACCGCGAGGCGCCGTTCGCCTCGGTTCATGCCGCCTCGCTGCGCGCGATCTACGACCTGGCCGACCTCGACCGGTCGCTGTTCATGCATTCGACCGGGCAGTCGGGCAACCCGATGTCGCCGCGCTACAGTGACCTGGCCGGGCCCTGGGCCGAGGTCGAATACCTGCCGATGACCATGAACAAGGCCGATTACGAGGCGGGCGCCACCGGGCGGCTGATGCTGACGCCGAAGTGATGACATTATGTTGCGAGGCAAACCCCTGATTAACTTTATAATGCGAGGCTGCAACGCGATTTAGGCGCCACTGGAACGGGTAGAATGGCTGACCAGTCCAACCAGCCGATCATCATCAAGAAGGTCAACA
>JAEYTW010000632.1 GCA_023433835.1 Pseudomonadota bacterium
TGCCAAGGGCATCTGCTTCACCGGCGTGTTCGAGGCCAGCGGGGCGGGGGCGCGCCTTTCGGTGGCGCCGATGCTGGCTGCCGGCCGCTATCCGGTGATCGGCCGCCTTGCCATCGCGACCGGCAACCCGCTGGCGCCGGATGCCGCCGGCCGGGTGCGCAGCATGGCCGTGCGCATCGTGGCGCCGGACGGCCAGGAATGGCGCAGCGGCATGAACAATTCCCCGGTGTTCGGCGTCGCCACGCCCGACGCCTTCTTTGCCATGGTGCGTGCCGCGATGATCGATCCCGCGACGGGCAGGCCCGATCCGCAGGCCCTGCCGGCCTTCGTCGCCGCCCACCCCGAAACCAGACCGTTCAACGATTGGGCCCGCACCGCGCCTTGGACCGCGAGCTATGCCGACCAGCCCTATTACGGCCTGAATGCCTTCCTGCTGACCGATGCCGCCGGCGTCACGCAGGCAGTTCGCTGGGCGATGCGGCCGGCGGCGGCGGCCGTCGCGGTCGCGCCGGCGGCGATCGGGCCGGACGGTTTGGCGACCGACCTGAAAGCCCGGCTGATGCAGGGGCCGCTCAGCTGGACTCTGGTGATGACCCTGGGCCGGCCGGGCGATCCGACCGACGACGCGACCAAGGCATGGCCGGCCGGACGCGAGGAGGTCGATGTCGGCAGGCTGGTCGTCGAGGCGGCGCAGGACGAGGATCGCGGCGCCTGCCGCGACGTCAACTTCGATCCCACGATCCTTCCGGCCGGCATCCGGCCGTCGGATGATCCGCTGCTGCCGGCGCGGTCGGCCGCTTATGCCAATTCCTTCGACCGCCGCATCGCCGAGCAGGCCGGCCGATGAGCGCGCGCGGCTTCACGCTGACCCAGCGGCTGCTGCACTGGTCGATGGCGGTCGCGATCGTCGCCATGCTGTTCATCGGCATCGGCATGGTCGCGACGCTGCGGCCGATCCACGGCGACCTCGTCGCCCTGCATCGGCCGCTCGGCATCGCCATCCTGGTGCTGGCGCTGATCCGGCTGAGCGTGCGGCTGCGGCGGGGCGCGCCGCAGTTGCCGCCCGACCTGCCGTGGTGGCAGGCGGTGGCGGCCAAGGCCTCGCATGTCCTGCTCTACGGCCTGATGATCGCGATGCCCCTGATCGGCTGGGGCATGCTGTCGGCCGGGGGCTACCCGATCGTGCTGCACGGCGCCTGGCATCTGCCCGCGATCCTGCCGCAGGACGATGCGCTCCAGGCGATCCTGCGCCGTGCCCATCATTGGCTTGGCCTGGTATTCTTCGCCACCATTCTGCTGCATGTCGCCGCCGCGCTGTTCCACGGGCTTTCCCGGCGCGACGGCGTCTTTTCCAGCATGGTCCGCGGTTCGTGAAATATCCCCGATAGCGTTCCATCGCGGCGGTGTCGATGGTAGCGTGCCGACGGATCGGAGGGAAACATGAAGTCGAGTACATGGGTCGCGGCCGCGGCATCGTTGTTGCTGGGTGCGCCCGCGGTTGCCGCGCCGTTTGAAATCGGCATCGGCGGTTATTTCAACGGCTATCTCGCCGGCGTCGCCCAGCAGGATGCGGCCGGCCCGATCAACCAGCCGGGTTATGGCTTGCGCCGGTTCGGCATCTTCCGCGAATCGCGGCTGACCTTCGAGGCGGTATCGCAGCTGGATCAGGGCATGCGGGTCGGCGCGCATGTCGAATTGCGCGGGGAGAATGCGCAAGGCGACCAGGTCGAGAAATCCTATGCCTTCTTCGACACTGCCTTCGGCCTCGTCCAGATCGGCAAGCTGCGCGGCGCGGCCTATGGCCTGCACTATGCCAATCCCGACATCCAGTCGGACGCGGCCGATCCCTGGAATCTCAATTTCGGCGATTTCAACGCGATGGTGCCGCCGGGGCTGAACCTGGCGGCCGGCGGCAACTCCACCTATGTCGAGACCGGCCGATCGGACAAGATCGTCTACTACACGCCGCGCATCGCCGGGTTGCAGCTCGGCGTTTCCTTCGCCCCCGACGGCTGCGCCATCGGCGCGCCCTCGATCAGTTTCACCCAGGGTGCCCAGGTGCCCGATCCGGTAGTGCCCGGCACCTGCGGCGGCACCATCGGCAACGCCTTCATGGCCCGGGGCAATCTCGGCCAGCAATCGCAGGTGCTGGGGTTCGGCGCGGGCTATGACGGCAGCGTCGGCCCCGTGCAGTTGCGGCTGTCCTTCGGTTACATGCGCGCCAAGGTCGAGGCGCAGCCCGCTTCCGCCAACAGCTATCGCGGCCAGCAGGCCTGGGATGTCGGCGGTCAGCTCGGCTATGCCGGCTTCACCCTGGGCGCGGCCTGGCAGCAGGACGATCTCGGCCTGGTCGCGGCGCCGACCCCCTCTTCAGCCGCCGGCCGCAATGCGCGCAACCTCGCGGTCGGCCTGACCTACGACTTCGATCGCTGGCGCGTCGGCGTCAACTACGTGCGCACCAGCGTGCAGGGCGTCGACTATCTCGAACGCAAACTGGGCCGCGACGGCTATCGCGGCATCGAGATCGGCGGCGCCTACACGCTGGGGCCCGGCATCATGCTGACCGCCGGGGCGGAATGGCAGCAATGGACCAGCGCGGCCGATCACGGCACCGTCGATCGCGCGCTGCTGGTCAACCGCGGCTGGGCCTATCAGCTCGGGACGCTGCTGCGTTTCTGATCAGGACGGGACGGCGGTGCGTCGCCGCCGCGTGGCGCCGAACATCCGCAGCAGCCAGGCCCGGCGCAGTTCGGGCACCGGCGCCGTCTGCTGCTGCTGCTGCTGGCGGCGCAGCCGGCTTTCCTTGATCAGCAACTGCCCCGCCTCGCCCTCGACCAGTTCAAGCTTGCGGTCGTGCCAGGCCTCGAGGCTCGGGTGGAAGTCTGCGGTCAGCACCCCGGCATGGCGCAACCGCTCGCTCATCAGCCGCATCATGCCGGCCTCGCCGGTCTCGTCCAGCGCGCTGGTCGCCTCCTGCAGCAGGATCCAGCGCGGCTTGTGCACCAGCATGCGGGCAAAGCCGATGCGCTGCTGCTCGCCCAAGGTCAGCATGACACCCCAGTTGCCGATCTCTTCCAGCCGGCCGGCCAGATGGTCGAGGCCGACATCGTGCAGCAGGCCCGCCAGTTCCTCGTGGTCGGCACTGTCGGGCGCGGCGGGATAGACGACGGCCCCGGCCAGAGTGCCGATCGGCAGGTAGGGCCGCTGGGGCATGAAGAACAGGCCGTTGTCGCGCGGCAGCGACAGGCTGCCCGACCCCCACGGCCACAGCCCGGCGACCACCTTGAACAATTTGATCGCCGCGCCGGTATCGCCGGTGACCAGGACATGCTCGCCCTGCCTGACCTCGGCCGAGAAGCCGGCGATCAGCACGCGGCCGTCCGGTTCGGCGACGCTCAGATCGCGGAAGGCCAGGCAGTTGTCGCAGGTTTCGGCCCGCGCGATCGAGGCCTGGTCGATGGCGTGCACGTCTTCCTCGACTTCGACCAGCGCGTCGGCCAGGCCCAGCACACGCTCGACCGAGGCGCGCCACTGCGCCCGCTGCGACAGCGTATCGACCGGCCACGACAAGGCGCCGGTGACCTGCTGGAAGGCCTGGGCGATCTGCATCAGGATGCCGAGCGAGATGGCGCCCGAAATATAGCGCGGCGCCGCGACCAGGATCGGGAAGGCGGTGGCGAGCACGCCATAGCCCGAGGTGAACAGCATGATCAGCACCAGCGTGCGGGTCTGCCGGCCCCAGGCCTGCTCGATATCGCCGAACAGGTCGCGGAAGCGGCGGCGTTCGTCGGTCTCGCCGCGGATCAGCGCGATCGCTTCGGAATTTTCGCGGGCCCGCACCAGGCCGAAGCGGAAATTGGCTTCGACCGCCTGGCGCCAGTCGGTGGCGCGGATCAGCGGCTGGCCGATCAGGAAGGCGCTGAACGAACCCAGCGCGGCGTAGATGAACGCGACCCAGACCATGTGGCCGGGCACCGGAATCACGCGGTCGCCGATCGGCAGGTCGACGATGCCCGACAGCGACCACAGGATGCCGACGAAGCTGACGAACAGCAGCGTGCAGTAGAACAGCGAATGGCCCAGGTCCATCGCCACTTCGGTGGCGACCCGCACATCCTCGGCGATGCGACCGTCCGGGTTGTCGTGGTCGCCCGGAACATGGGCCAGCATCAGATGCCGCCCGCCGGTCATCCAGTGATCGACCACCTGGCCGGTGAGCCAGCGCCGCCAGTCCAGCTGGATCCAGCGGCGCAGGCGCAGATGCAGCGCCATGACGCCCATGGTGACGACGCAGATCAGGAGAAAGTTGCCGACCTGCAGCAACAGGCCCTGGCCTGACTTCTGCTCGAGGGCGTCGAATAGCGCGGCGTTCCAGTAATTGGTCCAGACCAGCAGCAGGACCTGGCCGACGGTCAGCAGCACGAACAGGCCGACGGCGCCGCGGATGCGCCATTTCCGCTCGGACCGCCAATAGGGCAGCACCAGGCGGCGGGTGAATTCGCGGGCGAAGTTGCGGCGGCGCCTCATCGCGGGACTCATGTCGGCGGGCCTCCCCCGGCACCGTAAATATTCCTACGGCGGCAGAACCCGCAAAACCGGCCCGCAGTTCCGGCATACCACGATGCCACCGGACGCTCGTCCGGAAACAATGGTGAATTATTTTATCGATTTTTGGGAATTGACGGCAAAAATAGTCGATGAAATTATGATTTTTTTCGAATTACGAGAAAATGGCGAGGCACGAATGATTCCCGCCTTTCGCGGTAGGCTGCATCATCTGGCCCTGGGTTCCCCCGACCCGGCGGCGCTCGCCGCCTTCTATCGCGACACCTTCGGCATGGCGGTGACGCCGGTGGACGGTGCCTGGATCTGCCGCGGCCGCGAGCGTTGCCTGGTGCTGCGGCCGGGCGAGACCAGGACCCTCGCCTGGGCGGCCTATCGGGTCGAGGACAGGGCCATGCTGGCGCCGTTGCGGGCGCGTGTCGCCGCGGCCGGGGCGGATGCCCCGTTGCCGGTGCCGGCGGTGTTCGAGGACGACGCGGTGGCGGCGCGCGACCCCGACGGGAACGTCATGGTATTCGGCATGCCCGGCGCGGTCGCGGCGCCGGCCGATGGCCTTCCCGCCCGGCTGCAGCATGTCGTCCTTGCCAGCCGCGATCCCCGCCGCCTCGTGCGCTTCTATGCCGACATCGTCGGCTTCCGCGAGACCGACCATGTCGTCGACGGCGAGGGCGCATTGCGCACCGCCTTCCTGCGCTCGGACGACGAACATCACTCGTTGGCCGTGTTCATGGCGCCGGTCGACCGCCTCGACCATCACTGCTACGAGGCGGTCGAGTGGAACCTGATCCGCGACTGGGGCGACCATTTCGCCGCCCGTCGCATCCCGATCAGATGGGGGCCGGGGCGGCATGGCCCCGGCAACAACCTGTTCCTGTTCATCCACGATCCCGACGGCAACTGGGTCGAGATCTCGGCCGAACTCGAGATCGCCGCCGCAGACCGCCCGGTAGGGCAATGGCCGCATGAGGAGCGCACGCTCAACAGCTGGGGCCAGGCCTTCCTGCGCAGCTGGAGGACCGCCATCCATGAAATTCATGTCTTTCACCGCCGCCGGCCGGGCTTCCTGGGGGTTGGCGCGCGACGACGGCATCGTCGATCTCGGCGCCCGTTTCGGCGCGGCGGCACCGACATTGCGCCGCTTCCTCGATCTGCGGGCGGCGGGTTTCGAGGCGGCGCTGCCGCGCGGGGCGGTGGCGGACTATCGGCCCGACGAGGTCGTCCATGCCCCGGTGATCGGCGATCCCGCCAAGATCATCTGCGTCGGCCTGAACTTCGAGGAGCATCGCCAGGAAACCGGCCGGCCCAAGGCCGATCATCCCGCGCTGTTCACCCGCTTCGCCGATACCCTGGTCGGCCATGGCCGGCCGATCCTGTGCCCGCCGGTTTCGACCGCGCTGGACTACGAAGGCGAGGTCGCGGTGATCATCGGCCGGCCGGGCTATCGCGTGCCGGCCGAC
>JAEYTW010000640.1 GCA_023433835.1 Pseudomonadota bacterium
GCAATGCAGGCCCACCGACATCATCTTCGGCGCGCGCCGGCCCTCATGATAGAGCACGTCGAAGGCATCCTTCAGGTACTCGTAGAACCCCGAGGGGGCCGAGAAGCCCGGGGGCACGCAGAACTTCATGTCGTTGTTGTCGAGGGTATAGGGGATGATCAGTTGCGGCTTGCCCGCGACCTCGACCCAGTAGGGCAGATCGTCGTTATAGGCATCCGATTCGTAGAGGAAACCGCCCTCCTCCACCACCAGCCGCCGGGTATTGGCCGAAATGCGCCCGGTGTACCAGCCGACGGGCCGCACGCCGCAGGTCTGCTCGATCGCCTTGATCGCCTGGCGGATATGGGCGCGCTCGACCTCCTCGGGCACTGCCGAATAGTCGATCCAGCGATAGCCGTGGCTGGCCACCTCGTGCCCGGCCTCGACCATGGCGCGGGCGGCGGCCGGATTCTTTTCCAGCGCCAGGCCGACGCCGTAGCAGGTGAAGTTCATGTTCCGCTCACGGAACATGTCCATGATCCGCCAGAACCCGGCGCGCGCGCCGTATTCGTAGACGGTCTCGACGTTCAGGTCGCGCTGGCCGATGCGGGCGGCACCGCCCGGCGTCTCGTGCAGATAGGTTTCCGAGCCGGCGTCGCCGTTCAGGACGGTGTTCTCGCCGCCTTCCTCGTAATTCAGGACGAAGCTGATCGCGATCCGGGCCTCGCCGGGCCATTGCGGGTCCGGGGGATTGCCGCCATAGCCGACGAAGTCACGAACATAGGCGTCGGTCATGGCCGAACTCTCCCCTCGCGATGGTCCTGCGAGGGTTATAGCGCAAGCAAAGCCGCGATGGTGAGAGGCAAAGAGATCGGCGGGATGGCTAGTGATGGCAGGAAAGAACAATCGTCGCTCCGGCGAAGGCCGGGGCCCAGGGCGGGAATCTCGCAAGCGGCACCGCGCTTGCCCTGGATCCCGGCCTTCGCCGGAATGACGATTCGCTTTTGGTCGGCGGGGGCGCCTGAAAGGCGGCCCCCGCCCGCCCCGTTCAGATGCAGTAATCCTTCAGCGGGCGGAAGCCGTTGAAGGCGACCGACGAATAGGTCGTCGTGTAGGCGCCGGTCGAGAGGATCAGGATCTGATCGCCCTCGGCCAGGTCGAGCGGCAGTTCGTAATTGAACTTCTCGTAGAGGATGTCGGCCGAGTCGCAGGTCGGGCCGGTCAGCACCACCGGGCCGGTGGGGCCGCCGTCGCGCGGCGTACGCAGGCGGTACTTGATCGCCTCGTCCATCGTCTCGGCCAGGCCGGAGAACTTGCCGACGTCGAGATAGACCCAGCGCACCGGATCGTCGTCATCCTTGCGCGAGATCAGCACGACCTCGGCCGCAATGACGCCGGCATCGCCGACCATCGAGCGGCCGGGTTCCATGATCAAGGTCATGGCGCGGCCGGGGAAATGGCGGGCCAGCGCGGTCTCGACGACATGGCCGTAGGCGACGATCGGCGCGACGTCGGTGCGGTAGCGCGCGGGAAAGCCGCCGCCGACATTGACGAGATCGAGGGTGATGCCTTGGGCCTCGACCACGGCGAAGACCCGCGCCGCCTCGGCGATCGCCTGGTCGTACTGGGTCAGGTCGGTCTGCTGCGAGCCGACATGAAACGAGACGCCGCGCGGATTGAGGCCGAGGTCGCGGGCCTTGACCAGCAGGTCGGCCGCCATCTTCGGGCTGCAGCCGAACTTGCGCGACAAGGGCCACTCGGCGCCGCCGCACTGCCACAACAGGCGGACGAACACGTCCGAGCCGGGCGCGGCGCGCGCGATCTTCTGCAGCTCCGAGATCGAGTCGGCTGCAAACAGCCTGACGCCGCGCGAGCGGGCGAAGGCGATGTCGCGTTCCTTCTTGATCGTGTTGCCGTAGGAGATGCGGTCGCCGCCGATGCCGACGGAAAGGCACAGCTCGATCTCGCCGGGCGAGGCGACGTCGAAGCACGAGCCGAGATCGCGCAGCCGCGCCAGGATCTCGCGCGCGGGGTTGGCCTTGACCGCGTAATAGGCACGGCCCTGCGGCATAGCCTCGGTCAGTGCGCGGTAATTGCCCTCGACGACGTCGACGTCGACGATGACGCAGGGCGTCTTCGGGCGACGTTCGGCAAGGAAACGCTGGATCTTGGCCGAAACCTCGCCCTGGGGCAGCGCCGGCATGACCGGCGCGACCTGCCGCATGCGGCGGGGCCTGAAGCTGTCGACCTTGGATTCGAGCTTTGCCGACGCGCCGCGATCCGACTGGTACTCGCCCCGCACTGTGCCCGCAGACGTGCTGGGACCCTCGGAAACGACGACTTCTCGGTTAACAGAATTGCGGGCGCCGACGCGGCGTGGTGCAAGCATAGTCACCTCCCTCTCGGACCCGGCTGCCGTCATTCCCATGCGGAGGCCGGTTGGACCAAAAAGGACGCGTACCGTCGTTGCATAACCACGAGGGCCATAGGCACGTGCGTGAGCGTCTGTTTCGCGTTTTAACGGAAACGACCCTCGATGCAATACCTAATTGACCCCTGGAAAAATTTTCTCCGGCAGGGCTGACGGCGCTGCATGGCAGGGCTGTTCGATTAGCTGTCGGCAAGCCGTATCGCTCGGGCGAAACTGCGGTCCGACGTCAACGCCCGGGCCCGTCATGACGCCTTCCAGTACCGACCCCGCCGACATCGGCGCCATACGCGCGCTGTTCGCGCTCGACCCTGCGGTCAGTCACCTGAATCACGGCTCGTTCGGCGCCGTGCCGCGCGCCGTCGAGCAGGCCGCGGCGGGCTGGCGGGCGCGGGCCGATGCCAACCCGAACCGCTTCTTCCGCGACGAGATCGGGCCGGCACTGGCTGCGAGCCGTGCGCTCGCCGCCGCGCGCCTGGGCGGTCGGGCCGACGACTGGGCATTCGTCGAGAACGCCACCCAAGGAATAAATGCCGTCATCGCCTCGCTCGATCTCAAGCCGGGAGATGTCGTCGCCACCACCAGCCAGGCTTACGGCGCGGTGCTCAAATGCCTGCGCCATAACGCCGGCCGCGCCGGGGCCGAACTGGTCGTGGTGCCGCTGGCCGTGCCGGCCGAGGGGCCGGACGCGATCGCCCGGGCCTGGGCGGCGGCGATGAACCGGCCGGTGCGGCTGGCCGTCCTCGATCAGATCGTCTCGCAGACCGCGCTGGTCCTGCCGCTCGCGCGGATGATCC
>JAEYTW010000672.1 GCA_023433835.1 Pseudomonadota bacterium
ACGCCGGCGTGCGCATCGCCGGCGACGTCCTCAACCGGGTGGCGAGCCCGCGGCACGAACGGCTGCTGCGCGGCGCGCTCGACGGCATGCCGGTATTCGGCGCGATCCCGCGCGATGCCGCGCTGGCCTTGCCGTCGCGCCATCTCGGCCTGGTGCAGGCGGAAGAGGCGCCCGACCTCGACGCCTTCGTCGCCCATGCGGCACGGGTCGTGCGCGATCATTGCGACCTCGCCGCCATCGCTGCCGCGGCACGGCCGACCACCCTGGCGCGGCCCGATGCGCCGGCCGTGCTGCCGCCGCTCGGCCAGCGGATCGCCGTTGCCTCCGACGTGGCTTTCCGCTTTGCCTATCCCCATCTGCTCGACGGCTGGCGCCGTGCCGGGGCGGAGATCCGGCCGTTCTCGCCGCTGGCCGACGAAGCGCCCGACGGCGATGCGGTCTACCTGCCCGGCGGCTATCCGGAGCTGCATGCCGGGCGGCTGGCGGCGGCGTCGCGGTTCCTGGCCGGCCTGGCCCGGATCCCGGTGGTCTATGGCGAATGCGGCGGCTACATGGTGCTGGGGCAGGGATTGATCGATGCCGGCGGCGCGCGCCACCGGATGGCCGGGCTGCTGCCGGTCGAAACGAGCTTCGCCAGCCGCCGCCTGCATCTCGGCTATCGCCTGGCGGAGAGCGCGGCCGGCACGCCGTTCGGCCCGGCAGGCATGGCGTTCCGTGCCCACGAATTCCATTATGCGTCCGTGGTGTCCGGTGATGGCATCGAACCGGCCTTCCGCATCGACGGCCATGCCGTCGGCGCGCGGGCCGGCGGCGTGTTCGGTTCCTTCCTGCATCTGATCGACGTGGCCTGATGACCGAAACCCTGCAGCACGGCGGCCGCCTGTCGGATGCGGCGCGCGACTACGGAATTCCGCGCAGCCAGTGGCTCGACCTGTCGACCGGCATCAACCCGCTGCCGTATCCGATCCCGGCGCTGGCGCCCGAGGCCTGGACGCGCCTGCCCGATCCCGCCGACCTCAAGTCGCTCGAGCAGGTGGCGGCCCGGGCCTATGGCGCCGCCTGCATCGTGGCGGCCCCGGGCACCCAGGCGCTGATCCAGATGCTGCCCACGGTACTGCGCCCGGCCAGCGCCTCGATCCCCCAGCCGACCTATGGCGAGCATCTCGCGGCCTGGGCCGATATTCCCAAGGTGCCGGTCGACGAAGCCGAGCTGGCCGTGCTGGTCAACCCGAACAACCCTGACGGCCGCCGCCGGCCGCGGGACGAGATCGAGGGCCTGCTTGCCGCCGGCACCACCGTCGTGGTCGACGAATCCTTTGCCGACGTGGATCCGGAGATCAGCGTTGCCGGCCTGCGCCGGCCGGGCCTGGTCGTGCTGCGCTCCTTCGGCAAGTTCTTTGGCTTGGCCGGGCTGCGGCTCGGCTTTGCCATGGGCGATCCGGCAATCGTCGAAGCCTTGCGCCGCCGCCTGGGCCCCTGGGCCGTGCCGGGCCCCGCGCTGGCGATCGGCCAGGCGGCCCTGGCCGATGACGGCTGGATCGGCGGGGCGCGCCTTCGGCTGGCCGCCGATGCCGAACGGCTCGACGCGCTGTTGCGGGCGGGCGGCTGCGAGATCGTCGGCGGCACCAGCCTGTTCCGGCTGATCCGCCATGCCGATGCCGGCGGCCTGCACCGGCGCCTCGCGCGGGCCGGCGTCTGGACCCGGACGTTCGACTATGCGCCGAACTGGCTGCGCTTCGGCCTGCCGGGCCGGACCGACGATTGGCGCCGGCTGGCGGCCGCCCTCGATGGGTGATCCCCGCCTGCTGGCGCTGGCCCTGGTGCTCGATGCCGCGCTCGGCGATCCCTATTGGCTGTGGACCAAGGTGCCGCATCCGGTGACGCTGTTCGGCCGCGCCATCGCCTGGCTCGAACGCCGGATGAACCGCGTCGCCGATACGCCGCGGGCCAGGCGGATCGCCGGTGTCGCGCTGCTCGCGATCCTGCTGGTGCCGCTGACGCTGATCGGCGCCAAGGTCTCGGGCCCGATCGTCGATGTCGTCATCGTGACCGTGCTGATCGCGCAACGCAGCCTCTACGATCACGTCAGGGCCGTGGCCGATGCCGACGGCCTGGCCGAAGCGCGCATCGCCGTCGGCCGCATCGTCGGCCGCGATCCCGCGACGCTCGACCAGGCGGGGGTGGCGCGCGCCGCCATCGAATCCTGCGCCGAAAGCCTGTCGGACGGCATCGTCGCGCCGGTCTTCTGGTACGCGCTGGCCGGGTTGCCTGGGATCCTCGCCTACAAGCTGGTCAACACCGCCGATTCGATGATCGGCCACAAGGATGCGCGCTACATCGATTTCGGCTGGGCCGCCGCGCGGCTCGACGATGTGATGAACCTGATCCCCGCGCGCGCCGCCGGGTTGATGATCGCGCTGGTCTCGCGCCGCTTCCTCGACGTCGCCGCGATCATGCGCCGCGACGCGCCGCAGCATGATTCACCCAATGCCGGCTGGCCGGAGGCGGCGATGGCGGCAAGCCTCGGCCTGGCCCTCGGCGGCCCGCGCATCTATGACGGCGAGCGCCACGAGGGGCCCTGGTACAACGGCGAAGGCCGCCAGGCGGCGACGCAGGCCGACATCCGGGCCAGCCTGCGTCTCCTGGTTGGGGCCTGTCTCGTTCAGTTCGCCGCGGTGGCGCTGATCGCGCTGGTCTGATCAGGCCGGCCCGAGCTCGCTGACGATCCGGCGGTCGCGGTTCAGATCGATCGTCAGGCCATCGGGGCCGAGGGGGTCGAGCGTGTAGCCCAATGCCTTGGCGGCGCGTTGCGTCGCCGCTGTCCCGGCGGCCTTGCGCAGGGCGCCGTCGATACGGGCCGCGGTGTCGGCCGGCATGCCCGGCGGCCCGAAGATACCCAGCGCCAGGGTGAATGACAGCTTGGGCGCGGCGGCCAGTTCGGCCAGGGTCGGGGTCGCCGGGAATTTCGGCGACCGCTTGGCCCCGCTGGTCACCAGCGGGCGCAGTTGGGGATGGCGGGCGGCCATCTGCGCGAAGATGTTGGTGGCAAAGATCGCCGCATCGGCCTTGCCGGCGGCAATCTGGGCCAGCGCCGCCTCCTGGCTTTCCACCGCTGCCAGTTCCAGCGCAAAGCCGCCGCGCCGGGCGACGACCTGGCCGAACAGGCCATGGGCGCTGCGGGTGCCGAGCGTGGCGACGCGGACGCTGCGCCCGGGCGCGATCGCGGCGATGCCGGCCAAGCCCTTGCCCAGCGCGCCGGCCGGGCCGATCAGGGCGAAGCTGTCGCCGCGGGTCAGCTTGGTTACCGGGGCGAAGCGGCCCGGATCGACATCCTTGTTCCAGTAGGCCGGATAGGCGGCAAGCAGCGGATTGGCCGACAGCAGCAGGTCGTTGGCCGTGCCGGGCAGGCGATAGACGTGCTCGATCGGCGATGGCACCTCGGGCCGGCTGCCGAAGGGTACGACCGTCGCGGGCATGTTCAGCGACGCGCGCAGCGACGGCAGCAGCAATTCGGCCAACCTGACCGTCGGCCGCGACGGAATGGCCACCCAAAGGCGAAGGCCATCCTCGGCCCGGGCCGGCGCGGCCATGCTCAGAGCAGCGGCGGCGCCGAGGATGAAACCGCGGCGGTCGACGGCAAACGATGTGGTCACGATCATCCCCCCGAAAGAACCAGGCGGATGATTAGGCCCTGTGGCGCGGGCGCTTGCAAGCCTGTGGCGGTTCAGCGCGCGCCGACGGCGCCGGCCTCGGTGGCGGTGCGGGCCGCGCGATGGCGGTTGGTCACCATCCGCTCATACAGATGGCTGATGGTGCGCGACCCATTGGTCACGAACAGGAACGGCAGCACCGCGTGGATCAGGCACAGGACGCCGGCGCCGATCATGCGCAGGCCGAAATAGGTCGCGCTGCCGAAATGCTCGCCATAGGTCTCGCCGACCGCGGCCGGATGTTTGGTGAACGACAGTTCCATCTCGCCAACTCCCTGATTTCCTTCGTTGAATCAGGATAGCCGGCCGATGCCGGAATGTTTTTGCGTTATCGGTTGGGCTTGCACCATTCCTTGCAAGCTGTTCCTATGATCGGGTCTTCAGGGGGAAAATTCTTGCATGGATGCCGTCGACCGTAGAATCCTGGCCTGCCTGCAGGAGGATGCCCAGATGCCGCTGGAGGCGCTGGCCGAGCGCGTCGGGCTGTCGCCCTCGCCCTGCTGGCGGCGCATCCAGAAGCTGGAGGCGCAAGGGGTGATCAGGAAGCGCGTGGCGCTGCTCGACCCCGACAAGCTCAATGTCGGGGTGACCGTGTTCGTCGCCGTCCGCACCAACCGCCACGACATGGAATGGGCCGAACAGTTCTGCCGCGCGGTTTCCGACATCCCCGAGGTGGTCGAATTCTACCGGATGAGCGGCGAGACCGACTACCTGCTGCGCGTCGTCGTGCCCAATATCGCGGCCTATGACGCCGTCTACAAACGCCTGATCAAGACCGCGAGCCTTTACGACGTCTCCTCGAACTTCGCGATGGAGCGCATCAAGTACACGACGGCGCTGCCGGTCGACTACGCCTGAAACTTGCCCATGCGGTGATTAGCGGCCATAATCTCCGCAGCATACGCGGTGAATATGGTCGTCTATATCCACGAGCAACCGGATTGGCCGGCATTCCGATGGGATGTCGCGCGGCTGGCCGAGCCGTTGGCGGCCGTGAGTCGTCGGCAGGGCCGCATTGCCGGCCGCATGGCAGGGCTGGGCTTTCGACTGCGGGCCGAAGCCGAATTGGCAATGTTGACCGAGGATGTCGTCAAGACCAGCGCGATTGAGGGCGAAATCCTCGATCGCGGCCAGGTGCGTTCGTCGATTGCCCGCAGACTGGGCATCGATATTGCCGGCCTGACGCCTGCCGACCGCAACGTCGATGGCGTGGTCGAGATGACGCTCGACGCCACGCGCAACTGCGCCGGCCGGCTGACGGCCGATCGCCTGCAGGGCTGGCAGGCTTCGTTGTTTCCCGGCGGGCGCAGCGGTATGAGCCGGGTTGTCACCGCCGCGTGGCGCGACGATCGCAACGGCCCGATGCAGGTCGTGTCCGGCCCGTTGGGTCGCGAGCGCATCCACTACCAGGCACCGGCGGCGGATCGTCTCGATGTGGAGATGGCCGCTTTCCTCGCCTGGTTCGAAAACGGACGAACGCTCGATCCCGTGCTCAAGGCCGGCCTCGCACACCTCTGGTTTGTCACCATCCATCCTTTCGAGGATGGCAATGGCCGCATCGCCCGCGCCATCGCCGACCTGGCGCTGGCGCGGGCCGAGGGCAGCCCGCAGCGCTTCTACAGCATGTCGGCCCAGATCCGGCAGGAGCGCTCAGCCTATTACGGGCAGCTCGAGGCGACGCAGCAAGGCGATGTTGACGTCACGGCCTGGCTGGAATGGTTTCTCGGCTGTCTTGATCGCGCGATCGCCGGTGCCGAAAAGCTTCTGGAAGCCGTGCTGGCCAAGGCACGGTTCTGGGAGGCCCATGCCGAGACCCGCTTCAATGAGCGCCAGCGCAAGGTGCTCAATCGGTTGCTCGACGGCTTCGAGGGCAAGCTGACCACGTCACGTTGGGCCGCGCTGACCAAGACGTCGCAGGACACGGCGCTGCGCGACATCGACGACCTGCTGCGACGCGACGTGCTGGTCAGGGACGGCGCCGGCGGGCGCAGCACCAGCTATTCGCTGCGCCCTTTGCCGGCCGCCTCGTAGAGGCATTCCCGGAACCACTGATGCCCCGGATCCTCCTGGTTGCGCGGATGCCACAGCGCCGCGAGTTTCGCTGGCGCCAGCTGCAGCGGCGGGGGCTGGACGTCGAGGTCGTGGGTGAACCGCTGGAGGAAACGGCGGGGCAGGGTGCAGACGCAGTCCGAGTTGGCGAGGATCACCGGGGCCAGCGCGTAGCTCTGGATCGACACCGTCACGCGGCGGCTACGGCCCAGTTTCGCCAGCGCCTCGTCGACCAGGCCGGAGAAGCCGCCGCCGTCGGATGAGATCAGCAGATGGTCGAGGGCGCAGAAGGCATCGAGGCCGAGCGGGCCGGTGCCGCGCGGGTGGCCCTTGCGCTGGGCGGTGAGGAAATCGTCGTCGAGCAGCGGACGCTGGCGCAGGTCGCCGGCCCCCTGGC
>JAEYTW010000714.1 GCA_023433835.1 Pseudomonadota bacterium
GCTATGCGCTGATCGCCGAGATCAAGAAGGCGTCGCCGTCGAAGGGCGTGATCCGCGCCGATTTCGACCCGGCGACGCTCGCCCGCGCCTATCAGGCAGGCGGCGCCGCCTGCCTGTCGGTGCTGACCGACACGCCCTATTTCCAGGGCCATGACGACTACCTGGTCGCGGCGCGCGCGGCCGTCGACCTGCCGGCGCTGCGCAAGGATTTCATGCTCGAGCCCTACCAGATCTTCGAGGCCCGCGCGCTGGGCGCCGATTGCATCCTGCTGATTCTCGCGGCCTTGAGCGACGCCCAGGCGGCCGAACTCGAGGATGTCGCCCTGGCGCTCGGCATGGACGTGCTGGTCGAGACGCATGATGCCGGCGAGATGACGCGGGCGCTCAAGCTCCGCTCGCCGCTGATCGGGGTCAACAACCGCAACCTCAAGACGCTGTCGATCGATCTCGGCATCAGCGAGCAGTTGCGCGCGATGTGCCCGCCCGACCGGATCCTGGTGTCCGAGAGCGGCCTGGGCAGCCCGGCAGATCTGGCGCGCATGGCCCGGATAGGCATTCGTACCTTCCTGATCGGCGAAAGCCTGATGCGCGAGGCCGACGTCACCGCCGCCACCCGCGCGATCCTCGCCGATCCGCTGGCCGCATCATGACCGACGAACGCCGCCTCACGCATTTCGACGAGGCCGGCCGCGCCGCGATGGTCGACGTCTCGGCCAAGCCCGCCACGACCCGCACGGCCGAGGCGCGCGCCCGCGTGCTGATGCAGCCGGAAACGCTGAAGCTGATCGAGGAAGGCACGGCGGCCAAGGGCGACGTGCTCGGCGTCGCCAGGCTCGCCGGCATCATGGCGGCCAAGCGCACCGCCGACCTGATTCCACTGTGCCATCCGCTCGCCATCGCCAAGGTGACGGTGGACCTCGAAGCCAACCGGACGGATTCGGCCGTCGACATCGTCGCCACCGTCAAGCTGACCGGCCAGACCGGCGTCGAGATGGAGGCGCTGACCGCCGCCTCGGTCGCGGCCCTGACCGTCTACGACATGGTCAAGGCGGTCGACCGCGGCATGCGCATCACCGACATCCGCGTCACCCACAAAGCCGGCGGCAAGTCGGGCGATTTCAGCCAGGACTGATTCTTTCCGATCGCGTAAGCTATGCTGCCCTGAGGGACGGAGGGGAGCCATCATGCGCAATCGGACAGCGGCGGCACTGGCCGCCGGCATCATCCTGTGCGGCGCCCTGCCCGCCCGGGCGCAGGACGCGGCCCTCGACGTCCTGACCCGCGTCGAGGGCGAGGCGATGTTCGCCCGCACGGGTGCCGTCGGCATGGTGCTGGCCGTCATCCGCGGGCCGAATGCGGCCGTGGCCGGCTTCGGCGAAACCGCGAAGGGCAACGGCCGCACGCCCGATGGCCGCACCATCGTCCGCATCGGCTCGATCTCCAAGGCCTTCGCCGGCGAGATCCTCGGCAGCCTCGCGGCCGACGGCACGGTGCGGCTGACCGATCCGATCAGGCGCCATCTGCCCGCCGGCCAGGTCGCGCCCGATTTCCAGGGCAAGCCCATCACCCTGCTCGACCTCGCCACCCATACCGCGGGCTTCCCCCGCGACATGCCAGTGGCCGAGGAAGCCGGCGTCACCGGCAATCCCTACCGGCACTACTACACGCCCGAGCGCTATCACGCCTGGCTGGCCAAGACCACCCTGCCCTACGCACCGGGCCGGGTTGCCAGCTACTCCAACTACGGCTTCGGGCTGCTCGGCGACATCATGGGCCGGGCGGCGGGCACGAGCTTCGAAACGCTGCTGGCCGAACGCATCACGGGACCGGTCGGCATGGCCGACACTACGGTGGCATTGCGCGACGATCAGCGCACCCGGTTCATGACCGGCTATAACGCCGACAACACGCCGGCCGAGCCGCTCGACGGCAGCGAGGTGATGCAGGCTTCCGGCGGCATCTTCTCGACCGCCGACGACATGGCGCGCTGGCTGCGCCACAACCTCGCCGGCACCGATGCGACCACGCTGGCCCAGGCGGTCTATCGCCCGCGCCAGGGGCTCGACGCCGTCGTGGCGCTCGACGGCCCGCGGCCGATGGACGGCATGGGCCTCGGCTGGGAAATCGGCAATGCGACGGCCCATGCGCCGATGCTGATCCAGAAGACCGGCGGCTTCTCCGGCTTCCTCAGCTACGCCGTGTTCGCGCCGGGTCGCGGGCTCGGCGCCTTCGTCGTCGTCAACCGCCTCGACCTGCCGGCCTTCTTCACGCTGATGGCAAAGGTCGACGCCCTGATGACGGCACTGGCACCGCGCTGATTTCGCATTAGAGTTGGCGCCCCGTTCGCGTCAGGAGTAAGGCCAATGAGCCCGTCCGATCTGCTGCCCGTGCCCGAGGCCAAGGCCCGTATCCGCGCGGCGTTCACCCCCGTGCCGCTCGAGTGGGTCGGGCTGACCGAGGCGGGCGGGCGCATCCTGGCCGAGCCGCTCGTCGCCCGCCGCACCCAGCCGCCGGTCGCGATGTCGGCGATGGACGGCTATGCCGTGCGGCACGAGGATGCGACCGCCGGCGCGGTGCTCGGCCTGGTCGGCGCGGTCGCCGCCGGCGGCCTGCATGAAGGCACCGTCGGCCGGGGGCAGACCGTGCGCATCTTCACCGGCGCCGCCCTGCCCGCCGGGGCCGACACCGTGGTCATCCAGGAGAACGTCACCGCCGCCGACGGCCGCATCACGATCGCGGAAGCGAGCAAGGCGGTCGGCGCCAATGTGCGCAAGGCCGGCATCGATTTCCGCGAAGGCGACGTCAAGCTGCAGCCTGGCACGAAGCTCGGCGCCCGGCACGTGGCACTCGCCGCCGCGATGGGCCATGCCTTCCTGCCGGTGCGCCGCCGGCCGCGCATCGCGCTGCTTGCCACCGGCGACGAGTTGCGCCGGCCGGGCGAGGCGCTGGGGCCGACGCAGATCATCGCCTCCAACGCCTACGGCCTCGCCGCCCTGGTCCGCGCCTGCGGGGCCGAGCCCGTCGATCTCGGCATCGCGCCCGACGATCGCGCCGCCCTGGCG
>JAEYTW010000321.1 GCA_023433835.1 Pseudomonadota bacterium
CGCGCCGCCCGCGCGCGGCTTCGACGTCGAAGGCTTGAGCCCCTGGGCACGCGAAGTCGTGCTGATCGAGGTGCGGGAGCGCACGCGCTATCGCTATGGGTATTACGGTACCAATTTCCGCGCGGCCTTCGGCGTCGACATGACCGGTGCCCATGTCGACGAACTGCCGGGCGAGCAGGCTGGAATCCTTGCGGCCGAATACGGCCATATCCGGCGCACCCGGCGGCCCTACTGGCGGATGTATGCCGCCTGGTTCGGCGATCATTCCGAAACCTGGGAGCGGCTGGCCATGCCGCTCTTAGCGCCCGGCGGCGATGTCGGCTTCATCATCGCCGCCGCCTATCGCGCCGACAGCGACCTCAAGGCCGCGTGACTTCGGCCTAGAGCATACCGCGTCATCTTGGACGCGGTATGCTCTAAGCCTTTGAGCTAGATCAATTATCCGCGTTAAATCGATTTCGATTTAACGCGGTTTGATCTAGTGATCTCGATGCCGACGATGGCGCCGGCGACCGCCTCGATCTTCTCGATCCGCACCATCACCCCGCGGGTCAGCGGGTTGGCGAGGCAGAGGGCGGCGATGCGCTCGGCCAGCGTCTCGATCAGCCCGACATGCTCCTTCTGGCAAAGGGTGCGGACGGCGGCCGCGACCTTGTCGTAGGAAATCACTTCGGCATAGTTGTCGCTGACGAAACCGCCCGCCGGCTCGATCGCGGAAATCCGCAGCGAGATGCGCAAGGGCTGCAGGCGGCCGTATTCATGCTCGTAGACGCCGATCGCCGCGGCGCAGGCGAGGTCGTTGATCAGGACGTCGTAGAGGCGTTCGGACATGGCGTCGCGGCTTCCTTAATTCGGGCGCTATCGCCCCTTATAAAGCGCTGAGGCTGTAATGTCAGAGGTGGCTTTCGTGATGATCCGCAGGCTGGCCGCGGTACTGCTCGTGACCACGGCGCTGGCGCCGGCCCTGGCCTGGGGCGCCGATGACCCGCCCAAGAAGAAGGATGACGGCCCGGCCCTGCCGCCGGGCGCCACCAACCGGCTGATCATGCAGCCCTTCGCCGCCTCGGCCGCCACCAAGGAGGGGCAGATGGTGTCGATCCATATCGAGCTGACGATGTTCGTCAAGAGCCCCGAAGCCCAGCTCGAGGCCGCGGCGCGCCAGTCGCCGATCATCCATGACGTGATCCGCCAGGTCCTGACGGTCAAGGCCGACGAGTTCTACGGCACCCGCGGCATCCGCAACCTGACCAAGCTGATCGCCGATGTCATGAAGAAGCAGGTCGGCGACGACGGCTTCCACTCGTTCTGCTACCGCCGGCTGTTCCGCACCGGCCAGGACACGACGCCTTACACGGACTGCAAGACTTAAGGATCCCGGCCGGAATCAGGTGGGGATCAGAACGCCAGGCACTCGCGCAGCTTGTCGGGGACACCCTTGTAGCGGATCTGGCACCCATCCTGGATGGCCAGCTTGACCAGGCGCGAATCGCTCTTGTTCATGCAGGCGCGCAGCTTGTCGGGCACGCCCTTGTAGCGGGCGACGCAGCCGTCCGACAGCGCCAGTTCCTGCAGGCGGTTGTAGGGGGGGCCCGACGACCGGCTGGACGAGCCCGAGTTCGACGACCCGCCGGTCGAGGTCGGGATGGCATCGAGCATGTCGGCATTGCAACCGGCCAGGAACATGGCCGCCACGGCCACGACCCCGATGCGCGCCGCGATCTTCGTCTTCATTCCCCACTCTCCCAAAGAGTTTGTCTTGCCCAACTGATACACCATGCTAGCTTGTCCGACGTGTCGATGCATCAGCCCAGAATGGCGGGTGGTTCGGTCCGCTTCGGCACTTACATCAGATAAGCTAGAAGAGCGAAACGCGAATGACCCCGTCGCTAGAGGCCGTGCTGTTTGCCAGCCCGACGATTTCCCTGAACGTCAATATGCTGAGCAACGGTCTCGACGAGAAAGACCTGATGTTCCGCAACAAGGCGATGAACGGGGTCATCCTTTTCAAGTTCCCGAACTTCGACACCACCGAGGACCATTCCGCCGGCATTCCCGGCATGGATCTCTACGGCCCCAAGCGCACCACCATGCCGGTGCGCACCGGCATCTTCGTGCCCAAGGACCGCGCCGACCTGCCGCTCGGCGGCTATGGCATCTATCTCGACGACAAGAAATCGTCGGAGTACCTGATCCGGCATCTCGGCCTCTCGGAGAAGGAGGAGGCCTACCAGAACGACTTCCGCATCATGCATCTCCTGGAGGCGATGCCGTCGCTGGATCCGTTCATCCTGCAGACCTCGTTCAAGCAGCATGGCGTCGAGGTGCATCCCCGCTACGTCTCGATCGTCGACGAGCAGGTCGCCCAGATCCGCGCGATCATCGCCGAGAAGGTCAAGCCGATCATCGCCAAGGCGCTCGGCATCGCCGATCAGAGCGCGCTGGAGGTCAAGGCCAAGCGCTTCATCGATGCCATCTGGGACCCGACGATGGGCGAGGCCGGCGTGTTCATCACCGCCTTCGGCATCAAGCCCGACGACGCGCCGGCGACGTTCTCGGCCTGGAAGGGCGTGACCTTCTTCCAGCACGAGTTCAGCCGCGGCCAGTCCGACCTGTCGAAGATGACCGCCTGGCTCGATTCCCCCGATTCGCTGCCGCTCGACTACCGTCGGCTGGGCCAGGGCGAGAAGCAGCAGATCACCATGTTCCGCGATTCCGTGCGCGCCAAGGTGCGCAAGGTGATGCGCAACGTGAACATGCTGTTCGGCGCCTACGAGCAGAGCTACCAGGAATTCATCATGCTGAACAACCCGAAGCAGTTTCGGGATTTCCTGTTCAAGGCGGAGAGTTACTACTGGACGCTCGGGGCCTGCAACGGCGTGCTTGCCCAGGTCTGCGGCACGTGGAAACGTTACTGCTTCTCCAACGGCCAGAAGCGGCCGCTGAACTTCGATCTGCTGGAACGGCTCTACAAGGTGTGTGACTCCATCCTGAAGAGCCGCGAGGGCGACAACAACGCCGTGGGATGATCCCTATCCCCGCCAGCGGCGCGCGCCGGAGGCGATTATTGCACGCAAGCACCAGGATTGACCGGCCTGCCCGGGTTGGCGATGATCCCTTCGAAGGAGAGAAGGGGCAGAGATGACGGGCAGTCCGGCCAACGCCGACGCCAAAGAGGGGCTGGAGCACGATGCCGGCCCCGCCGACGATATGGACCCCGCCGACGACCTGCCGGCGGAAGTGCTGGAATTGGCCGGCACGAACATCAATGCCCAGACCTATCTGGCCACCGACTATCTCAATCATTTCAACGAGATCGTGATGTTTCTCGAAATGATCCCGGATATGCCGGACATGTTCGAGGAAGCCAAGGCCTGGGCGCCCAAGGGCTATGCCGACCATTTCCGGGATTCGAGCTTCAAGGACAAGGCACTGGCGATCCGCGCCTATGACGCGGCCCCGCCGCGCTATCGGCGGATGTTCGACCGGACGGTGGCCAGGATGAACGGGCAGCTGGTCGCCGGCCTCGGCCGCATCGACGCGGCGATCGCCGCCGGCAACACCACCGAACTCACCTTCCTGGTCCAGCAGGTCTCGCGCTCGACCCAGCGGCTGATCGACGTCTGTTCGTCGATCATCCACGGTAACGTCCGGACGATGAGCCAGACCCAGATCGACGAGGCGCTGGCGTTCTGACCTTTCGCCCTTTTGCACTGCGGTAAGGCTGTGCTATCTAGATGCGGTAGGTCACGTGGTGCCCGCCTGCTATGAGTTGCCCGGGGGCATCCAGTAACGGAGAGCGGCTGTCCGATGCTTTATCGTCGTCTCGGTCACAGCGATCTCAAGGTGTCGGCGATCTGCCTCGGCACCATGACCTTCGGCGAACAAAACACCGAGGCCGACGCCCATGCCCAGCTCGACCTTGCGGTCGGCCGGGGCGTCAACTTCATCGATGCCGCGGAAATGTACCCGGTGCCGCCGATGGCCTCGACCGCCGGCCGGACGGAAGCCTATATCGGCTCCTGGCTGAAGGCGCGCGGCGGCCGCGACAAGGTGATCCTGGCCACCAAGGTGGCGGGCCGCGGGCCTTCGACCTGGCTGCGCCAGGGCAGCGTGCCGGAAACCCGGCTCGACCGTGCCCAGATCGTCGAGGCGGTCGACGCCTCGCTCGCCAAGCTCGGCACCGACTATATCGACCTCTACCAGATCCACTGGCCCGACCGGCCGACCAACCATTTCGGCAAGCTGAACTACGAGGCGCCGACGGAAGACGATTCGATCCCGATCGAGGAAACCCTGTCGGTCATGGGCGATCTGGTCCGGGCGGGCAAGATCCGCCATGTCGGGCTGTCGAACGAATCGCCCTGGGGCGTGCACCGCTATCTGCGCGCCGCCGAGACGCTCGGCCTGCCGCGGCCGGTCTCGATCCAGAACGCCTACAGCCTGGTCAACCGCGTCTTCGAGATCGGCCTGGCCGAGTTCGCCGCGCGCGAAGACCTGCCGCTGATGTGCTATTCGCCGCTGGCGATGGGCGTGCTGTGCGGCAAGTACCTGAACGGCGCCCGGCCGGCCGGGGCGCGGCTGACGCTCTACGAACGCTTCAAGCGCTATTCCAACCCCGAGACCGACCGGGCCGCCGCCGAATACGTGGCGCTGGCCGGCCGCCTCGGCATCAGGCCGGGCCATCTGGCGCTTGCCTTCGCCCTGTCGCGGCCGTTCATGGCTTCGGTGATCATCGGGGCGACCACGCTCGACCAGCTCAAGGAGAACATCGACGCGATCGACGTGACGCTCGGGGCCGATGCCCTGGCCGCGGTCGACGCCATCCACAGGAACCAGCCCAACCCGTCGCCCTGAACTAAGTCCGTCTCACGTCAACCCCCTGATGGAGGGTGCGCCATGATCCGACTGTTCGTAGCCCTGACCCTGCCCGAAAACGTACGGCAGGGTTTGTCGTTTTTATGCGGCGGCGTGCCCGGCGCGCGCTGGCAGCGGCCCGACCAGATGCATCTGACATTGCGCTTCATCGGCGAGATCGACGAGGGCACCGCCGGCGACGTGGTCGAGGCCCTGGAAAGCGTGACGATGGATCCGTTTCCGCTGGCGGTGCAGGGGGTGGGCGCATTCGGCGAGAAGCGCCGCTCGCACGTGCTGTGGGCCGGGCTGAAGCCCGAACCCGAACTCCTGCGGCTGCAGGCCAAGATCGAGACCGCGCTGATCCGCGTCGGGCTGGAGCCCGAGCGGCGCAAGTACCAGCCCCATGTCACCCTGGCCCGGCTCAACCAGACCAGCGAGGCCAAGGTGGTCGAATTCCTGTCGGCCCATGGCGGGTTCTCGCTGCCGCCGTTCATGGTCGAGGGCTTCGCGCTCTATTCGTCGTTCCGCAGCCATGGCGGCGCGATCTACCGGCCGGAGGAAAGCTTCGCCCTGGGCGGCTATGATTTCGGCGACGAGGACGAGGGCTACGACGACGATCATGCCGAGGACGAGCATGGCCATCACGAGGATGCACGGACCCCTTTCTGGGCCGACGCCGGCTGAGGCATAAGCGACGGCCGTGACCTACCACCGCATCGTCATCCTGACCGGGGCCGGGATCTCGGCCGAATCCGGCCTCGGCACCTTCCGCGACAGGGACGGGCTGTGGACGCGCTATGACCTCGAGGAGGTGGCGACGCCGGAAGGCTTCGCCCGCAACCCGGCCTTCGTCCACGAGTTCTACAATGCCCGGCGGGCCAACTGCCTGGCGGCCGAGCCCAACGCCGCCCATCGCGCGCTGGCCGAGCTCGAGGCGAACTACCGGGGCGACGTCCTGATCGTCACCCAGAACGTCGACGACCTGCATGAACGGGCGGGCAGCCGGCGCCTGCTGCACATGCATGGCGAACTCCTGAAGATCCGCTGCGTCAACTGCGGCGCGATTCATGGCTGGAGCCATGACTGCTTCGTCGAGACGCCCTGCCCGAGCTGCCTCGTCGCCGGTTACCTGCGGCCCCATGTCGTGTGGTTTCGCGAGATGCCGATGCACATGGAGCCGATCTACGCCGCGCTGGCCGCATGCGACCTGTTCCTGGCCATCGGCACCTCGGGCAATGTCTACCCGGCCGCCGACTTCGTCGCCGAGGCGGCGGGCCATACGGTCGAACTCAACCTGGAGCCATCCGACCGCGCCGGCATGTTTGCCGAGGCCGTGCACGGCCCGGCCTCGATCATCGTTCCCGCCTACGTCGCCCGGCTGCTGGCCGGCCAGGCATAGTCCCGGGCAGTATTCGCCCCGGGCCGGGCAATTGGCCCGGCGTACAGGAAGGCTTGGCCCCATAAGCCCGCGATGGTAGCGTTGCGCCCGTTCGGGGGAGTTGCCAGATCGTGTCCACGCCGGAATTGTTCGAGCTTCATGTCCGCCGGGACGGACGCTGGGGCATCGAGGAAACCTCCAAGTCCGAGGCCGAGGCGATCGAGACGGCGAAGCGCAAGATCCGCTTGCCCGATATCGACGGCGTGCGCGTGGTGCGCGAAGGCGACAATCGTTTCGGCCGGCTCAGCGTCAATACCGTCTTCTCCCAGGAAAAGCCGCGCGGCGAGGGCGGCAACGTCGTGGTCGGCCGCATCGATCGCGCCCCGGCCTGCGAGGAGCGCGACGCCCTTTACGGCGTGCCGGCGCGCCAGACCATGGCCAGGCTGTTCAAGGGTTACCTGGCCAAGCTGGTGGTGACCCCGACCGAAGTGATGCACAACGCCCGCGAGATGAAGCGGGTGATGGATCGCGACACTCTCGTCTCGACCGCCATCGGCCGCGTCGCGAACCTGCAGACGGCGGGCGACCAGGCGGCGGCCAAGGGCCGGCGCGACACCCTCACCGGTTTCGTCGACGAGATCGCGACGCGTGCCCGCGACGTCGAGAAGGTGACGCTGCCCTCGATCGCCAGGCTGGGGCCGGACGGCCTGGCCGAGGATGTCGCCGCCAAGGCGAAATCGAATGCCGAGGCCGATTACCTGCTGCGCGTCGCCATCAGCCGCGACCTGGTCAACGAGCGCACCTGGTTCGGCAAGCTCGATTCGACGGTCGGCTGGGCGACGTCGAGCGCCCAGGCCAAGCCGATCGCGGCACTCGACGATTTCATCGCCGACACGCTGAACGACGCCACCCTGGTCCAGGATCTTCTGGGGCCGCAACCCGATCTGGTCTCGGCGCTGAAATCCCTGCTCGACCTGATCGAGGGCAAGCCGCCGACCCAGCGGGCCAAGCCCGACACCGCGCTGGGCGAGGTGGGCGCCACCGCCGAGAAGCTCGGCGCGCTGTTCGAACAGGGCAAGCTGCCCGGCGCGCGGGCCATCCTGCTTGACCGCGTGCGCAGCGAACTCGCCGGCCCCAACGCCCTGACCCGCGGCCCGGCGACCGACGAAGGCAACGCCTTGCACGACCTGGCCCTGCGCGTGGTGCCGGTGGCGCGCGACCTGGTCGGTGGGCCCGACATGGCGGAGGCGCTGGTCGAGCGCCAGTCGCGCATCGCCAATCGCGGCGGCGCCGCCGGCCGGCGCGACGCGGTGGAGGCGATCTGCCGCCTGCTGGCCGATCCTGCCCGGCAGGTCCGCTTCGTCGTCGCGATCCGGGACTCCTCGACCGGTCCGGCGGTGGCCGAAACGGTCGACGAGATTCTCGACCGTCTGATCGGCAATGCTACCGACCTCACCACCCTGACGCCGAAGGCCAATGCCGACAGCGAGCGGCTGTCGACGGCGGCCGGCATCTTCTACCAGCTCGACCGCTCGCGGCTGGAGCCGAACCGGCGCGACGGCCTGACCCGGCATATCGACCAACTGCTCTTGCGCCATATCCGCGATACCAACCTGATCGCCCGGCTGGACGCGCCGGATCGGCCGCTGCGCGAGCGCGCCGAACTCCTGATCAGCCTGTGCCTGCCCGAGATCCTGCCGCCGGGCGAGGCGGCGATGGCCACGCGCCAGATCATCGTCGATTACCTGCGCCAGCCGAGTTTCGAGGAAAAGGTGGTCGCCGATCTCGCCGATCCCGTCGCCAAGGCCAATGCGTTGCGCCGGCTGTTCGACCTGATGCGCCGCGCGGGTTTTCGCTGACCGTAATATCCTGCACCGCGGTGCAGATTCCGATTCCAACTTAAGTAATTTTAGCTATATTCATTTCAATCATCGTCAAAGTCGCGGCCAGAATGGCGGAGGGACTTATGGGCAAGACGCAAGAAGCGTCGTTTGACAGCTTTGTCGGGTGCATTGCGCGACCCGGACTCCACGCCGGCACGGCGCGACGCCGCGCGACTGAACCACCCCTCAGATTTGGCATGACCGGTATCTGACTCGGAGCGTCAGCTTTTTCCGGACAGGTGTCCGTAAGCTGTTTCCGATTCAATCACTCCCGGAATATAATCATCTCGAGACTTGAGCCAGGCATCGGCCAGAACGGCGGATCGGGGGGCTTCCATGGCTGCGGCACAGGCGTTGTTTGAAGTGCATGTCCGGCGCGAGGGGCGCTGGACCATCGACGATACCAGCAAGGTGGAGGCCGACGCACTCGCCTTCGCGCGGAAGCTGGCCGGGCAAAGCGGCATCGAAAGCGTCAAGGTGATGCGCGAAGGGCCCAACAAGTTCGGGCGCGTCACCAACGAGGCGATCTTCAGCCAGGAGCGGCAGGCCAGCCGCGACAGCGACCGCATCGTCCTGCCGATGATCGACCGGGCCGCGCCCTGCGAAAAGCGCGAGGCGCTCTACGGCATCGCCGCCCGGCTGACGATGACCCGCCTGTTCAAGCCCTACCTGACCCGCTTCACCGTCACCCCGTCCGAAGTCATGTACAACGCCCGCGAGATGAAGCGGGTGATGGACAAGGACAATCTGGTGGCGACCGCGGTCGGCCGCGTCGCCGGGCTGCAGGCGCGCGGCGACCAGGCGGCCGCCAAGCAGCGCCGCGACGTGCTGCACGGTTTCGTCGACGAGATCGCCGACCGGGCGCGCAAGGCCGATACGGTCAAGCTGCCCGACGTCGCCAAGGTCGGCCTGCAGGAACTCGAAAGCGACGTCGTCACCCGCTACAAGGACGAGAGCGACGCCGACTACATGATGCGCGTCGCCATCGCCCGCGCGCTGGTCAACGAACGCAACTGGTGGGGCAAGCTCGACCGTTCGGTCGGCTGGGCCGCGGCCGGCGCCTCGCCGCGCTCGGTCGCGGCGCTCGACGACTTCATCGCCGATACGCTGGCCGACGCCGCGTTGCTGCAGGATATCCTGGGCCCGCAGCGCGACCTCTATCACGCCCTGGCCGCGCTGCTGGATCTGATCGAGGGCAAGGCGCCGCCGCGGCGCTCGGGCGGGTCGGAGGCGGAGATGGGGATCACCGTCGATCGCCTGGTCACGCTAATGCAGGCCGGCAAGCTGCCCGGTGCCGTCACCGTGCTGTTCGACCGCCTGCGCGGCCAGCTCGGCCAGAATGCGCCGCTGACCAAGAGCGGCAAAGTCGACGAAGAGGAGGATGCCTATCGCGACCTCCTGATGCGGCTGGTGCCGGGCGACCGGCCGCTGCTCGGCGGGGGCGAGATGGCCGCGGCGCTGGTCGAGCGGATGACGCGCCTGACCAATCGCGGCGGCGTCGCCGGCCGCAAGGACGCGGTCGAACAGATCGTCCAGCTGCTGCGCGAACCGCACCGCCAGCTCGGCTTCATGTTCGCCGTGCGTGAAAGCGCGATCGTGATGGATGTGGCCGACACCATCGACATCCTGCTCGACCGCATCGTCAAGCAGTCCGACACGGTGCATGACCTCGATCCCGGCCAGCATTCGCCGATCGACCTGATGCGCTTCGTCACCTCGCTCTACTACCTGATCGAGGGCTCGAACCTGCCGGGCGAGGGCAAGCATCGCCTGCTCGACCATATCGACCAGCTGCTGCTCGATTTCGTGCGCGACGAGAATATCCTGAGCCGGCTGGACAGCCCGAACCTGCCGCTGCGCAAACGCACGGAAATGCTGATGGGCCTGTGCCTGCCGGCGATCCTGCCTCCGGGCAAGGCGGTGGCGGCGGCGCGCGCCATCATCATCGGCTACCTGCGCCAGCCGAATTTCGAGATGCGCCTGGTCGAGGACGTCGCCGATCCGGTCGAGAAGGCGACGGTGCTGCGCCGCATCTTCGAGACGATGAAGCGCGCGGGCTTCCGCTGAATTACCGTACTGCTCGGCAGCCGGCGAACTGGTAGGAAATCAATCCGCGCTGTTCTGCAGATAGTCGATGTCGTCGTCCGAAAAGCCGAAATGGTGGCCGATCTCGTGGATCACGACATCGTAGACGATATCCTCGAGCGTCTCGCCGCTTTCGCACCATTCGGCCAGGATTGGCTGGCGGTAGAGATGCACGGTGTCGGGCAGGCGGCCGTGGTCGCCGGTGACGCTGCGCTCGGTCAGCGGCACGCCGCGATAGAGGCCGGTCAGGTCCCAGGGGCTGTCCATGCCCATTTCCGACAAGGTCGCGTCATCGGGAAAATCGATCACGTGGATGGCGATCTCCGCGACCTTGGCCCGCAACGGATCGGGGATGTCGGCCAGCGCGGCGCGGGCCAGCCGCTCGATATCATCCAGGCTGGGGGCAAGGCGTCCTGCGGTCATGGCGTCGATCCTTCGGCTTGGACGAGAGGGTCGGCCCTCATATAGTCGCGAACCACACGCTTTGCCACCTCTGGAGCGACCGGATATGACGATCAGCAAGCTCGACCCCGCCGCCCGCGACCGCCTCCTGGCCGAACTCGGCGGCTGGCGGCTGACGGAAGGCCGCGAAGCCATCGAGAAGCGCTTCACCTTCAAGGATTTCAACGAGGCCTTCGGCTTCATGACCCGGGTGGCGCTGCTGGCCGACAAGATCGACCATCACCCGGAATGGAGCAACGTCTACAACCGCGTCGACATCCTGCTGACCACCCACGACTGCGACGGCCTCTCCGAGCGCGACGCGGTGATGGCCCGCTTCATCGAGGCGGCCGCCGCCTGACGCTCACGGCGGATCGGGCACCGCGTCGATATTGGCGCGCAGCCATTCGGCATAGATCGGCCGGGCCTTGACCAGTTCGAGGCCCCGGTTGAAGCCGTCGAGCAACTTGCTCCAGTCGGCCACCGCGCGGCTGAAGGCGGCATGGTGGCCGATCCGGCTGAACGGCGGCAGCAGCGGGTTCAAGCTCGCCTGCTGGCCCGCCGCGGCCATGGCCTGGCGCAGGCTCCAGCGGTCGCCGAACATCAGGTCGGCGCGGGCCAGCGCCACGATCCCGGCGCATTCGCGCAGGCCTTCGGGCGCCACGCGCGTCATCTCGCCGGCCGCGACATACTGTTCCAGCGCCGGCGGCAGGGCATAGCCGAACGGCATGCAGACGGTCAGGCCCTTCAGGCTTTCCGGCCGGCCGCTATAGGGCGTGGCGCGGCCACGGCGGCCGACGAATTCCTGGACGACGTCGTAGAGCGGGGCGGAGAACGCCGTCTCGCTGCGCCGCTCGGGCGTCTCGACATAGGGGAAGGTCGCAATCGCCTCGCCGCGCAGGACCATGTCGTAGCCGCGGCGCCAGGGCACGACCGCGATGGCGACCTCGATGTCGGCGGCGTCGAACGCGGCCTTGACCAGCGGCAGGGAAAACCCGCCCTCAGGCAGGTCGGCTGCGGCGAACGGCGGATAATCGTTGCCGGTGACGACGAGCAGCGGCGCGGCGGCGAGCGACGCCGGGGCCAGCAGCAGGGCGGCGATCAGACGGACGGACAGGCGGGCGGGCATCATCCGCCGAGTGTTGCGCGAGGCGCGGGCCCTGGCAATCGCCGCCCGCGCCCCGTCAAGGCCAAGCTCAGCCGAACAGCGACTGCAGCTTCATGGCGATGCCCATGTTCCCCTGCACCTTCAGCTTGCCCATCATGAAGGCGGTGGTCGGGTCGAGGTCGCCCTTGGTCAGCGCCACGAAGTCATCCATCTTGATCGAGATCGTGCAGTCGGCATCCGCGTCGTCGTTCGACACCGTCGCCGGGTTCGATTTCGCATCGACGAAAATGACGCCGTCGGCGCCGAAATTGAACTTCACGGTGGCGCCGAGCGAGCTCGCCGCGCCGACCTTTTCGCGCATCGCGTCGGTGATGGCCTGAAGCGACATGGATGATGTTTCCTGGGCTGTTGGTGACGGGATTTATTCTGACTGGTGCGTCATAGCAACGACTTGACGTTAACGTAAACGTCAATTAGCGTCACTGTCAACGAAGAGGCATCTTAGCCTCAAATCCTGGGAGGAGTCGCTTGCCGTATCGCTCGGTATTCCGTCCGGACGCCTTCGCCGGCACGGTGCAGATCGTCACCGGCGGCGGGTCGGGCATCGGCCGCTGCATCGCCCATGAACTGGCCTCGCTCGGCGCAGCCGTCGCCCTGGTCGGCCGCAAGGCCGAGAAGCTCGCAACCGTCGCCGCCGAGATCGCCGAGGCCGGGGGCACGGCCACGACCCACCCTTGCGACATCCGCGAAGAGGCTATCGTCGAGGCCACCGTGGCCGAGATCCTGAAGGCCCATGGCCGCATCGACGGCCTGGTCAACAATGCCGGCGGCCAGTTTCCCGCCCCGCTCGCCTCGATCAACCAGAAGGGTTGGGAGACGGTCGTCCGCACCAACCTGACCGGCGGCTTCCTGATGGCGCGCGCGGCCTATACCGCCTGGATGAACGACCATGGCGGGGCGATCGTCAACATCACCGCCGACAACTGGTTTGGCATGCCCGGGATGGGGCATTCGGGCGCGGCGCGGGCCGGCATGGTGAATTTCACCGAGACCGCCGCGGTCGAATGGGCGGTATCCGGGGTCCGCGTCAACGCGGTGGCGCCGGGCTGGATCGCCTCGGCCGGCATGGATACCTACCCCGAGTGGATGCAGGAAACCATCCGCGACCTGAAATACGCGGTGCCGCTGCAGCGCATGGGCAACGAGTCGGAGGTTTCGGCCGCCGTCTGCTTCCTGCTGTCGCCGGCCGCCGCCTTCGTCAACGGCGCGACCTTGCGCGTCGACGGCGGCGCGCCCAATGCCAAGCTGAACTGGCCGATGCCGCGTCACGACCGGGCGCCGTCCTGGGACGGCTTCCACCTCGCCGTGACGCCCAAGGTCCTGCAAAAAGACAAATAAGAACGCTCCGGAGGAAACCACGCCATGATGTTCACCGAACAGCACGAGGAATTGCGGCGCACCGTCAATCGCGTCATCGCGACCGAGGTGAACCCGCATGTCGACAAGTGGGAGGCCGACGGCGTCTTCCCGGCGCATGAACTGTTCAAGAAGCTGGGCGATCTCGGCCTGCTCGGCATCACCAAGCCGGCCGAATACGGCGGGCTCGGCCTCGATTATTCCTATGCGCTGGTGATGGCCGAGGAGCTCGGCACGGCGCGCTGCGGCGGCGTGCCGATGGCGATCGGCGTGCAGACCGACATGGCGACGCCGGCGCTGGCCCGCTTCGGGTCGGACGCGTTGCGCCGCGAGTTCCTGGCACCGACCATCGCCGGCGACTACGTCGCCTGCCTCGGCGTGTCGGAAGTCGGCGCGGGCTCGGACGTCGCCTCGGTCAAGACCACGGCGCGCAAGGATGGCGGCGACTACGTCATCAACGGCGGCAAGATGTGGACGACCAACGGCACCCAGGCCGACTGGATGTGCCTGCTGGCCAATACCTCCGACACCGGCGGCGCGCATCAGAACAAGTCGCTGATCGTCGTGCCGATGAAGACCAGGGGCGTAGAGATCGCCCGCAAGCTCGACAAGCTCGGCATGCGCTCGTCGGACACCGCGCAGATCTTCTTCGACGAGGTGCGCGTGCCGCAGCGCCACCTGATCGGCGAGGAAGGGCAGGGCTTCACCTACCAGATGCTGCAGTTCCAGGAGGAGCGGCTGTGGGGCGCGGCCTCCAACCTCAAGGGGCTGGAACTGTGCATCCAGGACACGATCGAGTACACGCGCGAGCGCCGCGTCTTCGGCCAGCCGCTGATCGACAACCAGGTCATCCATTTCCGCCTGGCCGAGATGCAGAGCGAGATCGAGGCGCTGCGCGCCCTGGTCTATCGCGCCGTCGAGCTCTATATCTCCGGCAAGGACGTGACCAAGCTCGCCTCGATGGCCAAGCTCAAGGCCGGCAAGCTCGCGCGTGAGGTCACCGACGGCTGCCTGCAGTATTTCGGCGGCATGGGTTTCATGAACGAGACCTGGATCAGCCGCGCCTATCGCGATACCCGGCTGTGCTCGATCGGCGGCGGCGCCGACGAGGTGATGATGTCGATCATTGCCAAGTACATGGGCACGCTGCCCGGCAAGAAGAAGGAAGCGCCGGCCGGCCGCTCGGCCGCCGAGTAAGCGCCGGCCGATGGAAGACGAGCCCGTCGTCCGCCGGGCGACCCGCGCCGATCTGGAAGGCTATCGCCGCTGCATCGGCCGCGTCGCGGCCGAGCGGCGCTGGCTCGTCTTCGTCGATACCCCGCCGCCCGATGCGTTCCACCAGCATGTCGGCGGCATCATCGATCGCGGCCTGCCCGCCTTCGTCGCGGTGACGGCCGATGATGGCGTCGTCGGCTGGTGCGACATCTACACCCCGCCGTTCAATCCGGTGCGCGAGGGCTTCGACCATGTCGGCGTGCTCGGCATGGGCATCGATACGGCCTGGCGCGGCCGGGGCGTGGGCGACCGCCTGATCGCCGCGTCCCTGGCGGCGGCCGAGGCGCTCGGCATCGAGCGCGTCGAACTCGACGTCTTCGCCGGCAACGACCGTGCCCGCCGCCTCTACGAGCGGCACGGCTTCGTGGTCGAGGGCGTACGGCGCGGGGCCCGCAAGCTTGCAGGCCGCCACGAGGACGTGATCGTCATGGGCCGCCTGAAGGAGACGACATGACCCTTTCGCCGTTCTATACGCCGGAACACGAAGCCTTCCGCGACAGCGTGCGCCGCTTCGTCGCCCGCGAGATCGAACCCTATGCCGATGGCTGGGACGAGGCCGGCGAATTCCCGCGCGCGCTCTATGCCCGCGCCGCCGCGGTCGGCCTGCTGGGTCTGGGCTTTCCCGAAGAATATGGCGGGGTGGCGACCGACCGCTTCCACGCGATCATCGCGACCCAGGAACTGACCCGGTGCGGCGCCGGCGGCGTCTGCGCCAGCCTGATGAGCCACACGATCGGCGCGCCGCCGATCGCCAAGCTCGGCTCCGACAGGATGAAGGCGCGGGTGCTGCCCGCGATCCTCTCGGGCGAGAAAATCTCGGCCCTGGCGATTACCGAACCATCCGGTGGTTCCGATGTGGCCAACCTCCGCACGTCGGCGCGGCGCGACGGCGACGACTATGTCGTGCGCGGCGAGAAGACCTTCATCACCTCAGGCATGCGCGCCGACTACTACACGGTCGCGGTGCGCACCGGCGGCCCGGGCATGGGCGGCATCTCGCTGTTGCTGATCGAGCGCGACCGGCCGGGTTTCACGCGCACGCCGCTGAAGAAGATGGGCTGGTGGGCGTCCGACACCGCGACCCTGCATTTCGACGACTGCCGCGTGCCGGCCGAGAACCTGATCGGGACGGAGAATGCCGGGTTCATCGGCATCATGATGAATTTCAATGATGAAAGGTTGGGGCTGGCCGCCTCGTCGATCGGTTTCGCTAGGGTCTGCCTCGACGAGGCCGTCGCCTATGCCGGCCAGCGCGAAACCTTCGGCAAGCCCTTGACCCGCCATCAGGTGATCCGCCACAAGCTGGTCGACATGGCCCAGAAGATCCATGCCAGCCAGGCGATGCTCGAACTGCTGGCCTGGCGCATCGACCGTGGCGAGAACCCGATCGCCGAATTGTGCATGCTGAAGAACCAGGCAACCCAGACGCTGGCCTTCTGCGCCACCGAGGCCGTGCAGATCTTCGGCGGGGCCGGTTTCATGCGGGGGGCCAAGGTCGAGCGCATCTATCGCGAGGTCAAGGTCAATGCCATCGGCGGCGGCGCCGAAGAAATCATGAAGGATCTGGCCAGCCGCCAGATGGGGCTTTAATTTACGCAGCGTTCTTCGGTAAACTGCCGTCCCAGCCCGAGATTTCGGAAGGTATGCCGGCTTTGATCGAAAGCTATCGCGGCGCAGTCTGCGCCTGGGAATGCGACTTCTACGGTCACCTCAACGTCCAGTTCTATGTGGCGCGGCTGTCGGATGCGGCCGCCAGCCTGCTGGTGGCGCTGGGCCTCGGACCGGCCAGCCCGCGCGGCGCCGACCTCGGCTTCATCGCCGTCAACCAGACCATCGACTACAAGAACGAGTTGCTGGCCGGCGACCTCGTGCTGATGAAAAGCGGTGTCACCGCTGTCGGCAAGAAGTCGATCACCGTCTTCCACAAGCTTATCAACGCCGAAACCGGCGCGATCTCGATGACCGCCCAGGTGACCGGCGTGCTGATGGATCTTGAGACGCGCAAGGCGGTGCCCGTTCCGGACGACGTGCGGACCAAGGCCGAACGCCTGCTGGTGCAGGAGATGCCGGCATGACCGGCTCGATGCTCGCCACCCAGCGTTCGACGGTGAATTCCTGGGAATGCGACCGCATGGGGCATCTCAACGTCCAGTTCTATCTGGCGCGCTGGTCGGATGCGATCGCCCATCTCGGCCTCAAGCTCGGCTTCCAGCCGTCCCAGGCCCGCGCCCGTCGCATCGCGCTGCTCGCCTCGGAAGACCGCATCCAGTTCAAGCGCGAGCTGCGCGAGGGCGCGATCACCACGATCCATGCCTGCGTGCGCGAAGTGTCGTCGCGCGGCCTCGTGGTGCATGGCGAGATGCGCGAGGGCGAAACCGGCATCTCGTCGGCCGCCTTCGATTCGGTCATCACCTGCTGCGACCTCAACGACGATTGCGAGATCCCGCTGCCCGACGAGGTCCGTGGCCGTGCCGAAGCGATGGCCGGCGCCTGCGACCTGCCGCCGCCGATGCCGCCCCAGGGCGGGCCCGCCGCGCCCGACGGGATCGTCTCCGGCATGTACGAAACCGGCCGCGGCGCCGTCAATTCCTGGGAAATCGACTGGTACGGCGCGATGGCGCCGCGCTTCTTCATGGCCCGCTTCTCGGACGCCGCCGCCCATCTGCTGGCCGGGGCCGGGCTCGACGCCAGGATGATGCGCGACCGCAACTGGGGATCGGCCGCCCTCGACTACCGGCTGACCTATCAGCGGCGCCTGCGCGCCGGCGATGCCGTGGTGATCAAGTCGGGCCTGCTGGAAGTGCGCGAGAAGGTCTGGCGCTTCTGCCACCTGCTGCAGGACAGCGCGACCGGCGAGGTGGTGGCGCGGGGCGAGATCGTCGCGCTGCTGTTCGATCTCCAGACCCGCAAGTCCTTCCCCTTTCCCGACGATATCCGCGCCCGGATCGAACCGCTGATCCTCGGCGGCGCCGGCTGATTGCCGGATGATCCCCCGGCACACACCGGCTACCCCGAGCGACCGCCGGGTCAAGCCCGGCGGTGACGCCTAGGCGGCCGATGGACGCGCTGCTCAATGTCTCGCTGCCGTTCTTCGGCATGGTGTTCGCCGGCTACGGCGCGGCGCGGTTCCGGCTGCTCGATCCCGCCTCGACGGCGGGCCTCAACGCCTTCGTGTTCTGGTTCGCCCTGCCGGCGATGCTGTTCGTCAAGATGGCGACGGCGCCGCTGGCCGATGCCTTCGACTGGCGCTTCGCCGTGTCCTATTCCGGCGGCGGGCTGATCTCGTTCTTCGGCTGCGTGATTGCCGCCCGCGCCCTGTTTTCCTCGCGCGGCGCGATCTCCGGCATCCAGGGCATGGCCGCGGCCTTTCCCAATGTCGGCTACATGGGCCTGCCCATCGTCCTCTCGCTGTTCGGCGAGCGGGCCGTGTTGCTCGCCGTGCTCGTCATCGTGCTCGACCATGTCGTGCTGCTGCCGGTGACCACGGCGATGGTCGAGGCGGGGTCGGGGCGGCACGCCTCGATCCTGACGATCTTCAAGCGGATCTTCGTCGGGCTGGCGCGCAACCCCCTGATCATCGCCACCGCGGCCGGGTTGGCTTGGGGCGGCATCGGCATCAAAATGCCCGTGCCGCTCGAAGCCTTCGGCAATCTGTTCGCCGCCGCGGCCGGCCCTTGCGCCCTGTTCGCGCTCGGCGCCTCGCTGGGCGAGCGCAAATTGTCCGACGGCCTCGACGAGATCGCGCTGCTCTGCGCCTTCCGCCTGCTGGTCCATCCGCTGTCGGCCTGGTTCCTCGGCGCCATGGTGCTCGATCTCGACCCTTTCTTCCTCGGCATCGCGGTCATCGAAGCCTCGCTGCCGATCGCAGCCAATGTGTTCATCATGGCCCGCGCCTACGATACCTATGTCGACCGCACCTCCGCGGCGGTGCTGGTCTCGACCGTGCTGGCGGTGGTCACCGTCTCCTGCTTCATCGGCATCGTGACGCGCTGACGGATTTTTGAACGCCGTCGAGGGACCCGGAGCGCGCATCCGGCGTTCAGCTCCCGTACCCAGACAGCGGGACGGTCCAGATGAAACAGCCCTGCCAGGAAGGCGGCCCGTCGCGACGGGCCGTCCTGCAAAGCTCCGCGGCCATCGGCATCCTCGCGGCTGCGGGAATAGCGCCGGTGCGCGCGGCGCCGCCGGGCTTGCCGGTGCCGGTGATGGCGCCGGTCTCGATCACGGTGAACGGCCGGTTGCGTGCCCTGCAGGTCGATACCCGCGCCACGCTGCTCGACACCCTGCGCGAAACCCTTGATCTCACCGGCACCAAGAAGGGCTGCGATCACGGCCAGTGCGGCGCCTGCACGGTGCTGATCAACGGCCGGCGGACCAATGCCTGCCTGACGCTCGCGGTGATGCATCAGGGCGACGACGTCGTCACCATCGAGGGCCTCGGCACGGTCGACCGGCTGCATCCGATGCAGGCCGCCTTCCTCAAGCACGACGGCTTCCAATGCGGTTACTGCACCCCCGGCCAGATCTGCTCGGCGGTCGGCATGCTGGCCGAGCACAGGGCCGGCTGGCCCAGCCACGCCACCCGCGACGTCGCCGCCGCGGGTGTCGCGCTCAGCGATGCCGAGATTCAGGAACGGATGAGCGGCAATCTCTGCCGTTGTTCGGCCTACCCCAACATCGTTTCCGCGATCCGCGAGGTGGTCCAGGCATGAAACCCTTCACCTACGAGCGCGCCGAGACCGTGGCCCAGGCCGCCGCCGCGGCCAGCCGGCCGAGTGCTCGCCTGATTGCCGGGGGCACCAACCTGCTCGACCTGATGAAGCTCGAGATCGAGACACCGACCCACCTGGTCGATGTCAGCCGCCTGCCGCTCGCCACGATCGACGACACGCCGGACGGCGGTCTGAGAATCGGCTCCCAGGTACCCAACAGCGACCTTGCCGCAGACGCCCGCGTGCGCCGCCGTTATCCGGTGCTGGCCCAGGCCCTGCTGGCCGGCGCCTCCGGCCAGCTGCGCAACAAAGCGACCACCGGCGGCAACCTGCTGCAGCGGACGCGCTGTCCCTATTTCTACGACCCGGCAAAACCCTGCAACAAGCGCCACCCGGGCAGCGGCTGCCCGGCGCTGGAGGGCTTCAACCGCATGCATGCCATTCTCGGCGGTTCCGACCAGTGCATCGCCGTCCATCCCTCCGACATGGCAGTCGCGATGACGGCGCTGGATGCCCGCGTCGAGACCGTGGCGGCGGACGGTACCACCCGCAGCCTGGCCATTCCCTCGCTGCTGCGCCTGCCCGGCGATCGGCCCGACCTCGATCACGACCTGCAGCCGGGCGAAGTCGTCACCGCGGTGACCCTGCCGCCCGTCCCGCCCGGCCGTCAGGTGTATCGCAAGGTGCGCGACCGCGCCTCCTACGCCTTCGCGCTGGTCTCGGTGGCAGCGATCCTGGACGCGCCCGGCAAGACCCTGCGCCTGGCCCTGGGCGGCGTGGCGCCGCGCCCCTGGCGGGCGACGACGGCCGAGCATCTCGCCGCGGCCGCGACCCATCAGCGCCACTGGCAGGACGTGGCCGAAGCGGCGCTGACGGGCGCGCGCGGCCACGGGCGCAACGATTTCAAGATCCCGCTGGCACGTCGCACGGTCGCCGCCGTGCTGGACGAGGCGGCCGGGCCGGGGAGGGCGTAATCATGGCCAATCCGATTGCCGAGAATCGCCAGGGCATCATCGGCCGCCCGGTCGACCGGGTGGACGGCCGGCTGAAGGTGACCGGCGGCGCGCCCTACGCCCACGACGTGCGCGAGGGCGGCAGGGCCCTGCACGGCGTCGTCGTCGAGGCGCCCATCGCCAAGGGGCGGGTCCGGTCGATCGACAGCGCGGTGGCAGAACGCGCCCCCGGCGTGCGCCTCGTCTACACCCATCGCAACGCGCCCCGGCAGGCCGAATACGGCACGCCCCGGAACTCCGACGACGATTTTGCCAGGGCCAGGCCCTATCTGGCGGGAAACGAGGTGCGTCATTACGGCGACCCCGTCGCGTTCGTCGTGGCCGAGACCCTGGAAAATGCGCGTGCTGCCGCGGGCTTGGTCGCGGTGCAGTACGACACCGCCGAGGCGGAAACCGTCTTCGCGGACCGGCTGGGCCAGGCGGTCACGCCGGAGCAGGCCGGGCCGGGCATGAAGCCCGACAGCATGGTCGGCGATTTTGCCGCCGCCTATGCCGCGGCCCCGGTGAAGATCGATGAGCGCTATACGACGCCGCTGCAGAATCATCACCAGATGGAGCCGCATGCCTCGACCGCCTATTGGAAGGACGACCGGCTGATCGTCCACTGCGCCGCCCAGCTGTTGTTCAGCGCCCGGGCCTGCCTGGCCAATACGCTGCAGATCCCGGAGGAGAAGGTGCTGGTGATCAGCCGCTTCATCGGCGGCGGCTTCGGCGGCAAGCTGCCGATCTATGCCGATGCGATCCTCGCCGCGCTGGCCAGCCGCCAGCTCGGCCAGCCCGTGCGCGTCGCGCTGACCCGCCAGCAGATGGTGCACAATACGACCAACCGCACCGCCACGTCGCAGCGCGTGCGCCTCGGCGCCGACCGCAGCGGCCGCCTCGTCGCCTTCGGCCATGACGCGACCCTCCATTGCGCGCGCCATGCCGACTTCGTCGAAAGCGCCGCCGCCTCGGGCCGCTCGCTCTATGCCGCGCCGAACCGGCGGACGACGCATCGCCTGGTGCGCCTCGACCTGCCGGAGTCCAACGCGATGCGCGCGCCGGGCGAGGCCGTCGGCCTGCTGCCGATCGAGGAGGCGATGGACGAACTGGCCGTCAAGCTCGGCATGGATCCGATCGAGCTGCGCGCGCTGAACGAGCCGCCGGAGGACCCGGAAAAGAAGGTGCCGTTCTCGACCCGGCAGCTGGTGCCCTGCCTGCGCACCGGCGCCAGGCTGTTCGGCTGGGAAAACCGCGTCGCCCGGCCGGGCCAGGTGACCGACGGGCGCTGGCGCGTGGGGATGGGGGTGGCATCGGCCATCCGCGCCAACTACCTGCGCCCGGCTCAAGGTCGCGTGCGCATCGACACCGACGGCATCGTCACCGCGCGTTCCGGCATGACCGATATCGGCACCGGCAGCTACACGGTGCTGGCCCAGATCGTGGCCGAGGCGATGGGCGTGCCGCTGTCGCAGGTGCGCATCGTGCTGGGCGACAGCGACCTGCCGAGGACGCCGGGCTCCGGCGGGTCGTTCGGCGCCGCCTCCTCGGGCGGCGCGCTCTACGATGCCTGCATCAACCTGCGGGCGCGGCTGGCGGCGCTCGCCCTCGGCGACCAGCGGGCGCCCCTGCCC
>JAEYTW010000035.1 GCA_023433835.1 Pseudomonadota bacterium
CGCCCAACGGCCGCGCCCGCATCATCGCCTGCCATGGACAGGGGCGAGGCGATCAGGGCGGCAGGGGGCAGCGCATTCGCGACCGGCGATCTTGACGCCGCGCGCCGGCAGATGGCCGGCGTCTTCCGCTCGCACCGCCTCAGCTTCACCGGTCGGCCCGGGCCGTTCGACATGCGCCACGAATCCCTGCGGGCGGGACGCCTCTCGGTGCATTGGCTGCGCTATGGCGGCCGGGTGGTGATGACCGCGCCGGAAATGGACCGCTTCTACCTGTTCCAGATCAACTTGAGCGGCGCCTGCGAGATCGCCCTGGGGCAGGAGCGGGCAGTGGTCGGCGCCGGGCTCGGCTATGCCGTCGATCCCGGCCGGCCGCTGGCCAAGACCTGGGACGAGGCCTGCGAGCAGATGATCCTGCGCGTCGATCGCGACGTGCTGGAGCAATTTGCCGGGCAGGAGATCGGGCGCGACGTGCGCGGGCGGCTGGCCTTTCCCTTCCGCGCGCTGCCGGTGGCGGCGGGTCCGTCGGCCGTGGTCGAGCTGGCGCGCACGTTGCGCGACGATGCGCTCGGCCTGCGCCGGGGCCTGGCCCATCCGCGGGTCGGCGGCCATCTGGAAGCGACGATCCTGGCGCTGCTGCTGTCGGCCTTTCCGCATAGCCTGCAGGACGATTACGACCGCGCCGCCGCCCCGTGCGCGCCCTATTACGTGCGGCGGGCCGAACAGTATGTCGAGGCGCATCTGCGCGATCCCATCGGCATCGACGACCTGGTGGCCGCAGCGGGCGTCGGCGTGCGCTCGCTGTTCGACGGCTTCCGCCGCTTCCGATCGACCACGCCGATGGCCTATGTGAAGGCCGCCCGGCTCGATCTGGCGCGGGCCGAGCTGGCGCGGGCCGAACCGGGCCGCGACAGCGTCACCGACATCGCCATCGCCTGCGGCTTCACCCACATGTCGAAATTCGCCGGCGATTTCAAGGCGCGCTTCGGCCTCAGCCCGTCGGCGGCGCTGGGCCGTCGGGGCTGACGATAGGCGCATAAGCCTACCATCGTCATCCCGGCGAAGGCCGGGATCCAGGGCAAGGGCGTCGCAAACGGCACTGCGCTTACCCTGGGCCCCGGATCTCCGCTGCGCTCCGTCCGGGGCGACGATTCGCGATCACTCCCGCCGGTCGACGAAGCGGGCGGCCTTCACCGTGCGCTCGAATTCGGCAGCCAGCGTGCCCTGCGGCTGCACCTCGATTCTGGCCGTCACCTCGAAGCTTTGCTTGATCGCGGCGGCGACCGCGGGGATCAGCGCCTCCGGCGCCGCCGCGCGTCTGATTTCCAGCAGGATGCGCAGGTCCTCGCGGCCCGTCGCGGCATCGGTTTCCAGGATGGCCTGGAAATCGTTGACCGCGGCCTGCCGGAACATCATGTCCTCGAATTCGGCGTGGTTGACGTTGACGCCGCGGATCTTGAAGAAACCAGTCGTGCGGTTGGCATGGCGGATCATCGGGAAGGCATCGACCCAGGGGCCTGACCCCGACGAGCGCTCGATCAGCTGCACCAGGTCGCCGGAGTTCCAGCGCAGGAACGGCGTGGCCTCGTTGGTCCACAAGGGCGTCACGCACAGTGTGCCGACCTCGCCGTCCGGCACCGCTTCGCCGCTGTCGGGGTCGACCACCTCGATGAAATAGAGGTCGGTCCAGACGTGGATGCCGTCATGGGTCGCGGTCTCGGCGCCCATCAGGCCGGCCTCCGACATGCCGAAGACGTCGAAGACTTCCGCCCCCCACATCCGCCCGATCTTCTCGCGCTTGGCGGCCGACAAGGTCTCGGCGGTGCAAATGACCTTCTTCACAGACGAGGCGGCGAGGTCCAGCCCGCGCGCCTCGGCCAGGTTGGCCAGGTGCAGGCAGAAGCTCGACATGCCCATGAACACCGTCGGCTTCAAGTTGTCGATCAGCGACAGCTGCATTTCCGACGGGCAGGCATTGCCCGCGCCGGCCCAGACCATGCCGGTGCCCGACATCTCGGCCGACCGGGCCCAGACCTGGCCGGCCGGATGGATGCCGATGGGGAAGGCGATATGGGCGAGGTCGCCGTGGCCGATGCCCATGCAGGGAAAGGCCCGGCCCCAGGACAGCAGGGCGGCACGCACGTCGCCTGCAGTGCGCGGATAGAACACGGGCTTTCCCGTGGTGCCGCCCGATCGCCAGTATTCGGCAATTTCCGTTCGCGGCACCGCGCAGAACTGGTCGAGGAATTGCCCATGGTCGAGCCGGCGCAGCGTATCCTTGTCGAGGATCGGAATACGCGACCACACGACCGGATCGTCCAGACGGTCGGCATCGATATGGTCGAGCCGGCCGCGATACCAGGGAATGGTCTTGGCCCGCTCGAAAGCCAGGCGCTTGCGCCGGCTCTGGATCGCCAGAATCTCGGCGCGGGTAGCGGTGGGGACGAGGGGCAGATCCATGGCGGCCTCCGGGGCGTGTCGATGCCCCAGTGTCGCGGCCTTGCGCGCCGGGCTCTATCCCGCCAGCGCAGATCCTGGCCCGCCGCTGCAGCCGAATGATCCGCCGGCATCCGGCGGCGATGACAGCGGGGCCCGCCATCCCCGAGGCTCGGCCGGCAAGCAACATCAGGAGGGATCGCCATGCCAGCAAACATCGCCATCATCGGGGGCGGGCCCGGCGGCCTCTATTTCGCGATCCTGATGAAGAAGGCCGATCCGCAGGCCGCCATTACCGTCTACGAGCGCAACAGGCCCGACGATACCTTCGGCTTCGGCGTGGTGTTCTCCGACGAGACCCTGGGCAACATCCAGGCCAACGATCCCGAGAGCTTTGCGGCGATGACGCGCGAATTCGTCTACTGGGGCGCGATCGATACCCATGTGCGGGGCGAGGTCATCCGCTCGGACGGCCACGGCTTCTGCGGCATGGAGCGGCGGCAATTGCTGCTGCTGTTGCAGCGGCGGGCTGCCGATCTCGGGGTGATCTTACGCTTCGAGACCGAAATCGACGATCTCGACGCCTTGGGCGACGTCGACCTGATCGTTGCCGCCGACGGCATCAACAGCCAGATCCGCGAACGCTTCAAGGATCATTTCCAGCCCGAGATCGACTGGCGCCACAACAAGTTCTGCTGGCTCGGCTCGACCAAGCCGCTCGACGCCTTCACCTTCGCCTTTCGCGAGAACGAACACGGCATCTGGATGCTCGGCGCCTATCAGTACAAGGCGGGCATGTCGACCTGGGTGCCCGAATGCGACGAGGCAACCTGGACGCGCGCGGGGCTCGACCAGGCCGGCGAGGCCGAGACGGTGGCCTATCTGGAAAACCTGTTCGCCGATCTGCTGGATGGTCACCGGCTGCTCACCAACCGCTCGATCTGGCGCAATTTCCCGATGATCAAGAACCGGCGCTGGTATCGCGGCAACATCGTGCTGATCGGCGATGCGCTGCATACCGCGCATTATTCGATCGGATCGGGCACCAAGCTCGCCATGGAGGACGCGATCGCCTTGCGCGATGCCGTCGCGGCGACCGCCACGGTCGAGGAGGCGCTGGCCCGGTTCGAGCGCGTGCGGCGCGAGGAGGTCGAGAAGACCCAGCATGCCGCCGATGTCAGCCTGGTGTGGTTCGAGAAGCCCGAGCGGTTCTGGCGGCTGGAACCGATGCAGCTGGCCTTCAGCCTGTTGTCGCGTTCCAAGCAGATCACCTATGAAAACCTGCAGCGCCGCGATCCGGCCTTCATCAAGGGTATCGATTGCTGGTGGGCTGCCAGCGTCAATGCCGGGCTCGGCCTGGATTTGCCCGCCGACAATCCGCTGCCGCCGATGTTCACGCCGTTTCGGATCCGCGACATGCAGGTCGAGAACCGCGTCGTCGTCTCGCCGATGAACATGTATTCGGCCGAGGAGGGCGGCATCGCCGGCGATTTCCACCTGGTCCATCTTGGCCGGCTGGCGATGGGCGGGGCGGGCCTCGTCTTCGCCGAGATGACCGCGGTGTCGGAGGCCGGGCGCATCACGCCGGGCTGCCCCGGGATCTATTCGCCCGAGCAGGTCGCGGCCTGGCGCCGCATCTGCAGTTTCGTCCATCGTGAGAGCGCGGCGAAATTCTGCCTCCAGATCGGCCATGCCGGCCGCAAGGGATCGACGCGGCGCGGCTGGGAAGGCATGGACCTGCCGTTGGAGGATGGCGGGAACTGGCCGATCGTCTCCGCCTCCGACTTGCGCTTCCGCCCCGAGAGCCAGATACCGCAGATACTTGATCGCGCCGGCATGACGCTGGTCCGCGACCAGTTCGTGCAGGCCGCGCGCAATGCCGAGGCCGCGGGCTTCGACATGCTGGAATTGCACATGGCGCACGGCTATCTGCTGTCCAGCTTCATTTCGCCGCTGACCAACCGGCGCGGCGACGAGTATGGCGGCGACCTCGCCCGCCGCCTGCGCTATCCGCTGGAAGTCTTCGATGCGGTGCGCGCGGTGTGGAACAAGCCGCTGTCGGTGCGCATCTCGGCCACCGACTGGGTGCCCGGAGCGGGCCTCGAGATCGATGATGCCATCGAGGTGGCGCGTGCCCTGAAGGTTCGCGGCCTCGATATCCTCGACGTTTCCGCCGGCCAGACCACGATCGAGGCGCGGCCGGTCTATGGCCGCATGTTCCAGTTGCCGTTTTCCGAAGCGATCCGGGCCGAGGTCGATATCCCGACGATCGCGGTCGGCAACATCACCTCGGCCGACCAGGTCAACACCATCGTCGCTTCCGGCCGCGCCGATCTGGTTGCGCTGGCCCGGCCGCATCTGGTCGACCCGCATTTCACGCTGCGCGCCTCGGCCGTCTATGGCCACGATGCGCAGGTCTGGCCCAGGCCTTACCTCGCCGGCAAGGAACAGGCATTCCGCCTGTTCGAACGCGAGAATGCCGACTTGGCGCAACTGCGCGCCGCCGCCCGCACGCGCGCGTCGTTCCAGGCGTGATTCGAATCGACCGCATGCACGACCTTGCCGTGAACGGAGTCTTCAACATTACTGCGGGAGTTATTCGCGCCATCCCTGCGCCGCCAGTATTGGCGGCAACCTATTGGGGCCGTCATATCCGCCAAAAGGCGGATATCGTTACGTAGGGAACGAGGATGTTCCAATGCGTTGCTTGTCCGACTGTCGGTGACTTTGACAAATTGTGACAAAGCACCAACGCGGATGACGATATTATCCGCGCCGACAGGCGAAGCGGTAACCAGAACGGGTGCCGCGGACTGCGACAGGAGGTCACGCTTATGTATCGGCAGGTCCCAACCGCCCTGGCACGCGAAATGATGGAGCACGTGAAATTCGTGCGCGCGCGCACAGGCCGGCGCTTCATCGCCCGCGATGCCGATTTCACCAACCTGATGTTGAACAACGTGGTGCTCGACGACGCCGTGCTGGCGGGTTCGCGCTTCGGTTCCTCGTCGCTTACCGCGTCCTCCTTCCAGATGGCCGACCTGTTCGGTGCCGATTTCACCAAGGCGCTGATCGATCGTGGCAACTTCAACAAGGCCGATCTGCGCGGCGCCAGCTTCCAGCTGGCCCGGCTTGCCGGCGCGCGCTTCACCGGCGCGGATCTGCGCCCCGGCCGCATCATGTCGGCCGAAGCCAAGAACAAGGACGAGGGCGACGAGCGCGCGACCAATTTCGACGATGCCAGCCTCGATGGCGCCGACCTGACGCAATCCAAGCTCGACGGCGCGTCGATGGTGCGCGCGGCGATGAAGAAGGCCGACCTGACCGAAGCCTCGCTCGGCGGCACCAATCTGTCCGGCGCGATCCTGACCGGCGCCAACCTGACGGGCGCGCGGCTCAATCGCGCCACGCTCGACGGCGCCGATCTCACCGGCGCCAAGCTGGTGCAGGCGCAGTTGCGCGATGCCTCGCTGCGCAATGTCGACCTGACCAAATGCGATCTGACCGGCGCCGACCTGACCGGTGCGGTCTGCCTGCGCGGCGAACGCCACCTGCCGGGGCCGATCAACGACCGCATCAAGCTGCACGCCGAATGGATCGCCACCGACGGCCGTGCCGGCGCGCGCGCGATCTTCGACGGCGCCGATCTCTCGGGCCTCGATCTTTCCTGCCTCGATCTCTCCGGCGCTTCCTTTCGCGGCGCCAAGCTCGAAGGCGTGATCCTGCGCGAAAGCCGCGTGATGCTGGCCGACTTCACCGGTGCCAGCCTCAACGACGCGCGGCTGGCCTATGCCGACCTCTCCGGCTCGAACTTCGCCAAGGCCCAGTTCGTCCGCGCCGTGCTCGACCGCGCCCAGCTCGGCTCGGTCGCGCTGCGCACCGCCGGCGGCGAGGCGACCGGGCGGCGCTGGCCGGCCACGCTGTCGGAGGCCGACTTCACCGAGGCGAGCCTGGCCGGCAGCTTCCTGCGCGAAGCCAATTGCGCCGGGGCGCGGTTCCTGCGGGCCAACCTCGCCGGCACCGACATGGTCGGCTGCCAGCTGGACGGCGCCCAGTTCGATCAGAACGCCCGGCGTTAACCTTAACCAATCGTTGCCTTGAGGAATGGCCCGATCGCCGCCAGCACGGCGTCGGGCGCTTCCTCGGCCATCAGATGCCCGGACGCGACGGTGCCGCCGGTAACCCGGTCGGCCCAGCGCCGCCAGATGTCGATGGGCGTTTCGCCACTGGCATATCGGCCTTCCTCCCACAGCACGTGGACGGGGCAGGCGAGCTTGACGCCCGCCGCACGGTCGGCGCGGTCGGTGGCGTCGTCCGTGGTGGCCGCGGCCCGGTAGTCCTCGATCATCGCGTGGCGCACCTCGGGCCGGCGGAAGCAGCGGTGATACTCGGCCAGCGCGGCAGGGGCCAGGGCGCCGCGATCACGCGTCATCCGGGCCAGCGTCCAATCCAGGAAGCCATCGGGATCTGCTGCCAGCAAGCGCTCGGGCAGGTCGAAAGGCTGGGCGAAGGCAAACCAGTGCCACGCGTTGAGCGCCATGCCGGCGTTCATCCGATCCCACATTTCGGGCGTCGGGATCACGGTCAGCGAGACGAAGGCCGCCACCGCGCCGGGATGGTCCAGCGCCAGACGATGGGCAACCCGGCCCCCGCGATCGTGGCCAACCAGGCCGAATCGGGTGAAGCCGAGCCTGGCCATGACGGTGGCCTGATCGGCCGCCACCGCCCGCTTGGTCCAGGGGCCATCGGCCGGCGCCGACGAATCGCCGTAGCCGCGCAGATCGGTTGCGACGACGGTGAAGTCGCGGGCCAGCATCGGTGCCAGGCGATGCCAGGCCACGTGGCTCTGCGGATAGCCGTGCAGCAGCAGCAGCGGCGGGCCGCTGCCGCCGACGATCGCGTTGATCTCGGCCCCGCCGGTGCTGATACGATGCCGGGCAAACCCGGGGAACAGTGTCGTCATGGCGGCGATAACGCGGGATAGGGCAGGCGGCCGTCAAGCATGCTGGATCTGAAAAGTCTGGAGACCTTCGTCTGGGTGCTGCGGCTGGGCGGCTTCCGCAAGGCGGCCGAGCGGCTGAACACGACCCAGCCGGCGATCTCGGCCCGCGTCTCCCAGCTGGAGGACGAACTGGGCGTCAGCCTGTTCGACCGCTTCGGCCGCCGCGTCGCCCCTACCAGCCATGCCTTCACCCTGTTGGGCTATGCCGAGAAGATGCTCGCCCTGCGGGCGGAGCTCCTGACCGCGATGGCCGATCGCTCGGCGATCCGGGGCACCATCCGGCTGGGCGTCGCCGAGACCATGGTGCATACGTGGCTCGCGACCCTGATCGAGCGGCTGAACCAGAGCTATCCGGCGCTGTCGCTGGAAGTCGAGGTCGATACCTCGCCGGCGATGCGCGACGCGCTGCTGCGTCACGAGCTTGACATCGCCTTCCTGCTGGGCGGCTATACCGACAGCCGGCTCCAGGTGGCGCCGCTGTGCAGCTATCCCCTCGACTGGGTCGCGAGCCCCGCGCTGCCCCTGCCGGGCGAGCCGGTCGCGCTGACCGATCTGGTGCGCTGGCCGATCATCACCTTTTCGCGCACGACACAACCTTACGGTGTGATCCGCGACCTGTTCGGCCAGGCCGGCCTCAGCCAGGTGCGGATCTTCGGCAACTCGTCGCTCGCAACGGTCACCCGCATGGCCCGCGACGGCGTGGGGGTGAGCGTGATCCCGCCTGCGATCATCGCCCGCGAGTTGGCCGAGGGACAATTGCGCCGCGTCCGGGTCGACCATCCGCTGCCCGACCTCGACTTCGTCGTGGCCTATCCGGCCACCCCCGACAGCCACATGGCCGCGGCGGTGGCGAGCCTCGCGGTAGCCGTGGCCGCCGAACATCCGGCCCGCTGATCACGAATTTCTATCAATCTGCATCCAAACATACGATTGGACGCGTTCAGCCAACCTGACGTCACATGATGATCAACAGGGCGGGCAGCCGCAGCAAGCGGCGCCCGGACAAGAGCAAGATCATCACAGGGCATCACGCGAGGAGGCTGATATGGGGAATTGGATCAAGGGGTTGATGACGGGCGTCGCGCTTGCGGCGGTCGGCGTCATGGGGGCGGGCGCGGCGCGCGCGCAGGATGAAATCCGGATCGGCGTGGTCTATCCGCTGACCGGGGCGGCGGCCTCGACCGGCGTCGAACTGAAGGCGGCGGCCGAACTCGCGGCCGCGATCACCAACAAGGAAATCCAGGCGCCCGACAAGCTTCTCGCCGCCATCGGCATGCCCAATCTGAAGGGTGCCAAGATCAAGCTGATCTTCGGTGACCATCAGGGCAACCCCCAGGTCGGCGCCACCGAGACCGAGCGGCTGATCACGCAGGAGAAGGTGGTGGCCGTGATGGGCGCCTATTTCTCCAACGTCACGGCCACGGCAAGCCAGGCGGCCGAGCGCTACGGCATTCCGTTCCTGAACGCCGACTCGTCGTCGGTGACGCTGACCCAGCGCAACTTCAAGTGGTTCTTCCGGACCACGCCCCATGACGACCTGTTCGTCACCAACTTCTTCACCTTCCTGCAGGATTTCGAGCGCAAGAAGAACGTGAAGCTGCGGGATATCGCGATCTTCAACGAGAACACGCTGTGGGGCAACGAGACCACGCGGCTCGAGGTGAAGCTGGCCGACCAGCAGGAATTCAAGATCGTCGAGAAGCTGCACTACCCCGCCAAGACGGCGCAGATGACGTCCGAGGTCCAGCGGCTGAAGGCGGCCAACCCGGCCGTGATCATGCAGTCGTCCTATCTGGGCGACGCCATCCTCTCGATGAAGACCTACAAGGAACTGGGGTTCATGCCCCAGATGCTGCTGGCCAACGACGCCGGCTTCAACGATTCGGAATTCCTCAAGACGCTGGGCAAGGATGGCGAGTTCGTCATCAGCCGCGAGGTCTGGGCGCTGGACCAGGCCGACCGCAACCCGCTGATCAAGGCGGTCAACGCCCTGATGCTGGAACGCGCCAAGGTCAACTTCAACGGCAACTCGGCCCGCGCCTTCACCGGCATGGCCGTGCTGGCCGATGCGATCAACCGCGCCGGCTCGACCAACCCCGAGGAAATCCGCAAGGCGCTGGCCGCGACCAATATCGGCGCCGACCAGATCATCATGCCCTGGAAGGGCATCAAGTTCGACGCGGCCGGCCAGAACGAGCTGGGCCAGGGCATCATCGTCCAGGTCCAGGGTGGCCAGTACGTCACCGTCTGGCCGTTCGACGTCGCCACCAAGGACATCGTCTTCCCCATCCCCGCCTGGAACGCACGCTGATCCAGGAACACCTCGCCGCGCCCCCCCCACCGGG
>JAEYTW010000103.1 GCA_023433835.1 Pseudomonadota bacterium
AGCCCGGGCAGGGCCGCAGCCGCCCACCAGGGCAGCAGGCCGTCGGCGAGGAAGCCCAGGGCTGCATCGACGGTGACCGCGGCCGCGATCGCCTGGCGCGTCGCCGGCGGCAAGGCGCGATCGGATGTCCTGGCCAGCCGCAGCAGCAGCGCGCGCAGCGGTGCGTGACGGCCGGACACCGCCGCGGCGGCCACCTCGATCGCGACCCCGCTGCTGGCCCCGGCCTGCTGCAGCCGGCGGACCAGCGGGGCCACTGCCGGATCGGGCGGGGCGACCCTCGTATCTTCCGCCGCAAGCTCCGCGACCAGCCCCGCGAAGGCGCGGTCGACCGGCTGGCTGCGGCCGAGATCGGCGATGCCGCGATGGAGGGCTGCGAGCAGCCGGCGATAGCCGACCCGGGCCATCACGGCGGCATCGCCGATCACGCGCCGCAGGAAGTTCAGGCGGTTGAACCGCGTGCCGCCGTCGTTCAGCACGTAACGCAGCACGACATGGCGGGTGATCACGGCAAAATCGGCCGGGGGCTGGGGCACCAGCGGTCGCTCGCGATGGATGGCCGCGACCCGGTCGACATAGTGCAGGATGAAGGCGGCTTCTTCCGGCCGCACCAGGCGCAGCAGCGCACCGAGGCCGGGGCCGCCCAGATGGCGGGACAGCCGGGCCAGTACCCGTTCGTTCCAGCCATGTCGGCGCACCATCAGCAGCACCGCGCCCGGCCGGGCCGCGATCGCCTGGGCCAGCAGGGTGTCGGCCAAGGCAGCGCCGTCGCCGTGCAGCAGGAAGGCCTGGAAGCGGTCGAGGGCCGCGGGCACCGCGGCTGGCGCCGGTGCCTGCCGCTGTTCATCCTTGAGCGTGGCGATGATCGCCGGCAGCGCGGCGGCGACCGGCCGCCGGCGGCCGATGACGGCCAGCGCCTCCAGCAGCAGGTCGAGCAGCCGGGCATAGGCGATGCCCGCGGCGGCGGCAATGCCCGCGATCAGCCGGCCGGCAAAGCGGACGCGGTTGAACCGGGTGCCACCCTCGTGCAGCAGATCGGTCAGCACCAGCCGCCACAGCAATCGGGCCAGGGCCGGCTCGGTCTCGGCGATCAGCCGCTCGACGGCATGGGCCGCGCGAATCTCGGCCATGTAGCCGAGGATCGTCAGCGCCTCTTCGGGCTCCAGCAGGCGCAGGAGCCGCTCCAGCGCCGCGCCGCCGACTTGTTCGGCCAGGCGGGCCGGCACCTCGCCCCGCCGGCCCAGCCGGCGCAGCAGCGCGACCACGGCCTCGGGCGTGGTCTCGATCAGGGCGAGCAGCGTCTCCTCGGGGCCCGCCGCATCGCGATAGGGCCACAGACCGCGCCGCAGGAAGCCCTCGAGCCGCTCCAGCCCGGCGGCCTGGGTGGTGAGGATCCTGGTCGCGGGCGCGCCGAGATGGTCGGCCAGCGCCCGGCGCAGCGCCTGTTCGACCCGGTCGGCCAGGCCGCCCAACTCGCCCGCCCGCACCACGCCGAGATCGAGCGACAGGCGGTCGATGCGGATGACAGCATCCGGGCGGTCGAACGCGTCCAGCACCTGTTCGATGCGCGGCAGCAAGATGTCGCGGTTGAGCTGGGTCAGCCGTTCCTGCCAGCGCATGGCCTGCGCCTCGGACGTCATGGCGACGTCGAGGGTTTCGCGCCCGATCAGATGTGGCGGCCGAGCCATGACCTGAGGATTACAGCATTTCAACCGCAGGACATAAAGTATATGCTGACGGCAACTTTTCTGGGCGGTGCGAGGGGCTGGTGGGCGAAGCTGTTGCCGCATCCGCGCGACGCGGGCCGACATTGGTGATGGGCACGGGGGCCGACCCGCGCCTGGCCATGGCGTTGCAACGCGATCTCGGCGATCTCGGTTATTTCGCCGGCGAGGCCGACGGCCGCTTCGAGGCGGCGACGCGTGATGCCGTCATCGCGCTGCAACTCGATCTTCTGGCCGCCAGCGGCGTCATCGCCGGCTTCAACCAATCCCGCGTCACCGCCGCCGACGGCATCGTCGACGACGGGCTGGTCGACTGCATCGCCGCGCTGATCGCCGCGCCCGACGTGGCCAAGCTGCCGCGCGCGGCCGATCCGGCGGCGGCCAACGCCCAGGCCCGCAAGGCCTTGGGCCTGGGCCCGCTCGGCGGCGTGCCGTCGGCCTTCCTGCAGGCCTGGCTCGATCTTGCGGGCGACGGCCATTTCCGGGTATCGGACGGCCTGATCCGCCTGGTGCTCGAGCGCGGCGATGCCGCGGCGCCGCAGCGCATCACCGCCCGGCGCTATGGCTTGGCCGGCTACCGCCTCGACCATCATCCGCCCACGGCGGCCGAGGTCGCCGCCGTGATCGTCGATCCGATCGGCAATGCCGGCCAGGCTGCCGCCGCCCTCGAGGCCGCCTTCGGCGCGCTGCCGGTGCGCCGGCGGATAGCCGGTGCCGCGGGCAGCGACGATCGCGATGCCGAGCACCCGATCCTGGATCTGCGGCCCTGCCGCTATCCGCCGCAGGATCCCCGTTTTCTCCGGGATTGCCGGGCCTGCGCGGCCGCGGCCGGCACGGTCGCGATCGTGGGCGGCGCCCCGGTCTATTACCGGGCCGCGCTGACCTATCTGCCGACCGCTTCCTGGCCGGTGGCCGACCGGGCGGGCGTGCCCCGGCGGGCCGACTTCCTGTGCGACTGGCCCTATGCGATCCGCCGCGCGGCGGGCGACGGCATCGATTCCTACCATGCCCAGGCAGCCATGCTGCAGGGCCTGCGCCGGCCGGCGGCCGAGGGGGGCGGCTGATGGATCTGGGCATGCTGATCAATGTCGGGGTCGGGCTTGCCATCGTCTTCCTGATCGTGGCGATGACCGCCTCGGCCGCGCAGGAGTTCATCGCCACGGCGCTGAGCGTGCGCGGCCGCTGCCTGATCGATGGCATCGTCGCGCTGCTGACCGGCCAGCCCGAGCCGGCGCCGCGGCTGTTCGCCCGCTTCAAGGCGTTCATCAACGTGCTGATGCCGACGCGGCCCCGGCTGACCCCGCCCGACCCGGCCGAGGCCAGAATCGCCGAGGCGGTGACGACCCATCCGCTGGTCTCGCCGCTCGGCCCCGCGGTCAAGCCATCCTACGTCGCGGCAGGCAATTTCGTCTCGGCGCTGTTCGACGCGATGAAGGACGGCAGCAGCGGCCCGCTCTTCTCCCAGGTCGAGAACGTCGTCGCCGCGTTGCCGCCGTCGCGGTTCCGCACGGTGATGGAAACCTTCGTGCAGGACGCGGCCGGCGATGTCGACAAGCTGCGCGCCACGCTGGAAAAATGGTTCGACGATTCGATGGACCGGGTTTCGGGCGTCTACAAGCGATGGGCCCATCGCCTGCTGTTCGCCATCGGCCTGTTGCTGGCGGTCATCCTCAATCTCGATACGATCGCCATCGCCAAGTCGCTGGCCGACAGCGCCCAGGCGCGGACGGCGATGACCGAACTGGCCCGCGCCGTGGTCGATCAGAATCCCGGCGGCGTCGACAAGGTCGATCCGACACCCTACCTGAAGCAGCTTCAGGCCATGCCGCTGCCGATCGGCTGGTCGGAACCACCCTGGACCAAGCTGGAGAAACTGACCCAGCCGGGCGGCCTGACCTGGGCGCCGGTCTGGACCCTGATCGGCTGGCTGATCACCGCGGCCGCCGCCTCGCTCGGCGGGCCGTTCTGGTTCGACCTGATCGGCAAGGTGATGAACCCGCGCGGCACCGGCCAGAAGCCGGCCCGCGCCGACCAATCCTGAGCAGGAGGCGACGATGGGCAATGTCACGCACAAGGGACCGGTCCAGCGGGCGGCGGCGCCCGGCGCCAGGCAGGCCGGCGTCTCGCCGGGCCTGAGCGAGGCGCTGCATCAGAGCCCGCGCATGCAGGGCCTCGCGCAGCGACAGGCGGCGCTGACCCAGCGG
>JAEYTW010000137.1 GCA_023433835.1 Pseudomonadota bacterium
CGCGGCGGGCCCCAACCGGCCCCCCGGCCCCGTCAGGAAAACCGTCGGCGAAGGATCAGACCCGGCCGGCGAGCGCCGCGTCGAAGATCTGGCGGGCGCCGTCCTTGGTCAGCTTGATCGGGTTGCCGCCGGCAGTCGGGTCGACCTCGGCCATCGTCGCGATCAGGTCGGCCTTCTCCCCGCCCACGTTGATGCCGTCAAGCGCATGCGGCACGCCGACCGTCTTGCGCAGGTCGAGGATCCAGGCCAGGAAGGCGTCGAACGACGGCGCCAGGCCGATATAGGCCGCCAGCCGGGCGATCCGGTCCTCGATTGCCGGCCGGTTGAAGGCCAGCACGTAGGGCATCACCACGCCGTTGGTCATGCCGTGGTGGGTGTCGTAGATCGCACCGATCGGGTGGGCCAGCGAATGCATGGCGCCCAGCCCCTTCTGGAACGCGGTGGCGCCCATCGCCGCGGCGGCCATCATCTGGGCCCGGGCCTCGATGTCCGTGCCGTCGGCGACCGCCCGCGGCAGATATTCCTTGACCAGCCGCACGCCCTCGGCGCCGATGCCGTCGGCCAGCGGATGGAAGCCCGGGGCGCAATAGGCTTCCAGGCAATGCGACAGCGCGTCGATGCCGGTCGCGGCGGTGATCTTCGGGGGCAGGCCGACGGTGAGGACGGGGTCGCAGATCACGATCCGCGGCAGGATCTTCGGGTGGAAGATCACCTTCTTGGTATGGGTCTCCTCATTGGTGATGACGCCGGCGCGGCCGACTTCCGAGCCGGTGCCCGAGGTCGTCGGCACCGCGATGATCGGGGCGATGCCGGCTTCGTCGGCCCGGGTCCACCAGTCGCCGATATCCTCGAAATCCCACATCGGGCGCGTCTGGCCCGACATGAAGGCGATGACCTTGCCGCAATCGAGCGCCGAGCCGCCGCCGAAGGCGACGACACCGTCATGCTTGCCGGCCCGGAACGCGGCGACGCCATCCTCGACGTTCCTGGCGACAGGGTTCGGCTTGACCTGGTCGAACACCGCCGCGCCGAGGCCGGCGGCCTTGCAGGCCGCCAGCGCCTCGGCGATCATCGGCAGGGCCGACAGGCCGGGATCGGTGACGATCAGCGGGCGCTGCATGCCGACGGCCTGGCAGGCCTGCGGCAACTCGACGATCCGGCCCTGCCCGAAGCGCACCGAGGTCGGGTAGTTCCAGTTGGCGGTCAGCGTCATGACGGTTCTCTCAGAAGCTCGTACGGAGATGATAGGACTTGGGCCGGGTCAGGGTTTCGTAGCCGACCGGGCTGAGCGTCGCGCCGCGGCCGGTATCCTTGACCCCGGTCCAGGCCAGCGCCGGGTCGAGATAATCGCAGCGATTCATGAACACCGTGCCGGTCTCAATCTCGGCGCCGATCGCGGCGGCCGCCTCGGCATCCGACGTCCACAGCGAGGCGGTCAGGCCATAGGCGCTGTCGTTCATCAGCCGGATCGCTTCCTCGTCGGAGGCGACCTTCATGATGCCGACCACCGGGCCGAACGATTCCTCGGTCATCAGCGACATCGTGTGGTCGACGCCGATGACGATCTGCGGCGCCATGTAGGGGCTGTCGTCGCGGTCGGCGGCGAAGGCCTTCGGGTCGATCAGCGCGCGCGCGCCGGCCTTGACCGCATCGGCGACCTGGCCGCGCACGAAACCGGCCGCATCGGCCTTGACCATCGGGCCCAGGGTGGTCGCTTCCTGCAGCGGATCGCCGAGCACGTAGGTCCTGGTCAGTTCGACCGCGCCCTCGACGAATTTGTCATAGAGCGCTTCATGGACGTAGATCCGCTCGATGCCGCAGCAGGACTGGCCCGAATTGAAGAAGGCGCCGTCGACCAGGTTCTCGACCGCCTGGGCGAGATCGGCATCGGCGCGGACATAGGCCGGATCCTTGCCGCCGAGCTCGAGGCCGAGCCCGATGAAGGTGCCCGAGGCCGCCGCCTCCATCGCCTTGCCGCCCGCGACCGAGCCGGTGAAGTTCACCTGGTCGACCTGGCGGGCCGAGATGATGTCAGCGGTCTGGCCATGGGTCAGCATCAGGGTCTGGAACAGGCCCGCGGGCAGGCCGGCGCGGTCCAGCGCCATCTGGAAGCGCTCACCCACCAGCAGGGTCTGGGCGGCATGCTTGAGGATGACGGCGTTGCCAGCCATCAGCGCCGGGATGACCGAGTTGACGGCAGTCAGGTAGGGATAGTTCCACGGTGCCACCACCAGCACGAGGCCGAGCGGTACGCGGGCGATCCAGCGGCGGAACTTGTCCTTCGCATCGGGTTCGATCGGGGCCAGCGCCTTTTCGGCGATCGCGATCATGTAGCGGGCGCGTTCCTCGAACCCACGCAACTCGCCGGCGCCGTAGCGGATCGGCCGGCCCATCTGCCAGGCCAGCTCCGGCACGATCTCGTCCTTCATGGCCAGCATCGCGTCGACCGCGGCCGAGCAGATCTTCGCCCGCTCGGCCAGCGATACCTTGGCCCAAGCCTGCTGGGCGATGCGGGCACGGGCCAGCGCATCGGCGATACCCTGCTCGGTCGCGGCCGGGCGTTCGGCGTAGACGCGCCCGTCGACGGGCGATACGCAGCGGATCACGTCACTCATGCTCATACTCTCCGTTCAGATCAGGAGCGCTCGAAGCCGCGCTTCAGCTCCCAGTCGGTGATGCGCCGGTCATATTCGAACTGTTCCCATTCGGCGGCGTGCAGGTAATGCTCGACCACCTCGTCGCCCAGCGCCGCGCGCAGCATCTTGGACTTGCGCAGGGTCTCGGTCGCCTCGCGCAGGGTCTTCGGAATCTCGCGCAGCTTCCGCCCGGCATAGGCATCGCCGACGAATGGCGCCTCCAGCTCCAGCTTCTGCTCGATGCCGGCAAGGCCCGCCGCGATCAGCGCGGCGAAGGCGAGATAGGGATTGAGGTCGGCGCCGCCGATGCGGCATTCGACGCGGATCGCCTTGGAATTTTCGCCGCACAACCGGAACCCGGCCGTGCGGTTGTCGTTCGACCACACCGCCCGGGTCGGGGCAAAGGTGCCGACCTGGAAACGCTTGTAGGAATTGATGTAGGGCGCCAGGAAATAGGTGATGTCGCGGGCATAGGCGAGCTGGCCGGCCATGTACTGGCGCATCAGCGTCGACATGCCGTGCTCGGCCTTCGGATCGAAGAACAGGGGCTTCTTGCCCGCCGCATCCCAAAGCGAGCCGTGCACGTGGCTCGACGAGCCCGCGAGGTCATAGCGCCACTTCGACATGAAGGTGACGGCCTTGCCCTGGGCGTAGGCGATCTCCTTGATCGCCTGCTTGATCAGCACGTGCCGGTCGGCCATCTCGAGCGCCTCGGCATAACGCACGTTGATCTCGGCCTGGCCCGGCCCCCATTCGCCCTTGGAATTCTCGACCGGGATGCCCGCGCCCTGCAGGCCGTTGCGGATCGCCCGCATGACGGGCTCTTCCTTGGCGGTCTGGAAGATGTGGTAATCCTCGATGTAATAGGCCGCCGTCTTCGGATCGCGATAGCCCTTGTTGTGGATCGCCTCGAAGCTTTCGTCGAACAGGTAGAATTCGAGCTCGGAGGCGAAGAAGGCCGTCATCTTCTTCTCGGCCAGCCGCTTGATCTGGCGCTTGAGGATGGCGCGCGGGCTGTGCGGCACGTCCTCGTGGTGGTGATGGTCCAGCACATCGGCCAGCACCAGCGCGGTGCCCGGCGCCCAGGGCAGCACGCGCAGGGTCGACATGTCGGGCTTCAGCACGAAATCGCCGTAGCCTTGCGCCCAGCTCGCCGCCGCATAGCCCGGCACCGGCTCCATGTCGATATCGTTGGCCAGCAGGTAGTTGCAGGCATGGGTCTCGGCATGGGCGCCGTCGACGAAGAACTGGGCGTGGAAGCGCTTGCCGATCAGCTGGCCGGCCATGTCGACCAGGGCGACGATCACCGTGTCGATCTCGCCGCCGGCCACGGCCTTGCGCAGGGTATCCAGGGTCAGAAGTCCAGACATGACGCTCCCGGTCTTTATGATTGTTGCAGATGGCGGGCCAGGCGCTGGGCCCAGGCCGCCTGCCCGGCCCCGTCGGCCAGGCGGTCGTTGCGGATCTCGATCATCACGCTGGGCAGGCCCCGCGCCTCGGCATGGCGGCCGAGCGTATGATAGACGCCGTCGCGCGGCGCGTAAGGTTCGTTGTCGCCCACCACGATGTCGCCGTCGGCCTTCAGGCTTGCGAGCAGCCGGTCGGCCAGCCGCCGGTCCCGGTCGTAGAGCACACCGACGTCCCAGGGCCGGGCTTTGCCGTGATAGACCGGCGTGAACGAATGAATGGCGATCACCGCGGTCGCCTGACCGCGGGCGAGCCGGCGGTCGATCACCGCGTCGATGGCGGCGTGAAACGGCGTGTAGATGCGGCGCACGCGGGCCAGCCGCTCGTCGAGCGCGAGATCGCGATTGCCCGGCACCTCGGTATCCTCGCTGCGCGCGACGATCGAGCCCGGCGCCTCCGGCGTGCGGTTGCAGTCGAGCAGCAGGCGCGTGGCGCGCGGATAGACCAGCGGCGACCCCGTCGCGGCCGCGATCGCCTGCGCCACCTGCAGCGCGCCGGGATCCCAGGCGACATGGGTGGTCATCACCGCCGATGGCACGCCCAGCGCACTGAATCCGGGGGGAATCTCGTTGGAAGCATGATCGCAGACCAGGACCAGCGGGCCGGCACCGTCGGCCCGTTCGACCGTGACCAGATCATCCGTCGCGCTATCGCCCATAACTCTGCCGTTGCCGATTGCTGTAATGGATCATACGATCCGGCGCAGACCTGTCAATTCTGGAATACCGATTTCAGATGGGAAATCCCGACCAGACCATCGCCGAACGCATCCGGGAAGGCATTCGCGACTTCACGGCCAGCGAACGGCGCGCCGGGCTGGCCCTGCTCAGCCATTATCCGATGGCGGGGCTGGAGACGGTAGCCGAATTCGCCGCCCGCGCCGGGGTATCGGCACCTTCCGTGTTGCGCTTCGTCGCCCGGCTGGGCCACGCCGGCTACCCCGATTTCCAGCGCGCGCTGCGCGACGAGCTGGAAGCCCAGCTCAAGACCCCGCTGATGAAGGCGAGCCACGAAGCCCCGGCCGCCCCCCAGGACCGGCTGGGGCGTTTTGCCGCGGCGATGGTGGCCAATGTCGGCGAGACCTTCGCCCATCTGCCGCCACAGGAATTCGATGCGGTGGCCGCCCTGCTGGCCGACCCCCGGCGCAAGCTGCATCTGGTCGGCGGCCGCTTCACCGATGCGATGGCGCGTTATGCGGCCAGCCATCTGCGCATCCTGCGCCCGGGCGTCGCGCATCTTGCAGGCCAGGTGGAGCATTGGCGCGACCACCTGCTCGACCTCGGCCGCCGCGACGTGCTGGTGGTGTTCGACATTCGCCGCTACCAGGAGAATATCGTCACATTGGCGACGGAAGCGGCCGGGCGCGGCGCCACCATCGTGCTGCTGACCGACCAGTGGCTGTCGCCGGTCTCGCGGGTGGCCGGCCATGTGCTGTCCGCCCGCATCGAGGCGCCGTCGAACTGGGATTCGACGGTGGCGATGCTGGCCCTGACCGAGGCGCTGATCGCCGCGGTCACCGAGCGGCTGTGGCCCAGCGCCAAGGGCCGCATCGAGGAGATCGAGCGGCTGCGCGGCCTAAGCTAGGAATTGCGCAAGATACTTGGCCGGCGGCTTGCCCAGCGCCTTCCTGAACATGGTGATGAAGGCGGTGACGGATTCGTAGCCGAGTTCGGCCGAAACCTGCTGCACGCTGGCCCCCGACGTCAGCTCGCGGATGGCGACGATCAGGTGCAGCTGCTGGCGCCAGCGCCCGAAGGTCAGCCCGGTTTCCCTGATCACGAGCCGGGCCAGGCTGCTCTCGCTCAAGGCGACGCGCCCGGCCCATTGCGCCAGCGTGCTGCGGTCGGCCGGGTTCTCGGCCAGGCTTGCCGCGATCCGCTGCAGCCGCGGCTCGGCCGACAGCGGCAGATGCAATTGCTGAACCGGCATGCGCGGCAGGTCGCGCAGGATCAGTGGCGTCAGGAGTTCGTCGGCGCCTCGATCCGCCAGGGCGATGACGGCCTCGCGCAGCAAGGGCGAGATCGACAGCGTGCAGCAGCGCGCCGGCAGACCGGCGATGTCGGGCTCGATATAGACGAAGAACAGCCGGGCATTGGCGGTCGCCGCATTGCTGTGCGGCATGCCGCCCGGCACCCACACCGCGCAATGCGGCGGCACCATCCACAGCCCGCCGGGCACGCGGCACATCACCCCGCCATCGAGCGCGAAGATCAGCTGGCCCTTGCGATGCCCGTGCTCCGGCACCTCGGCCCTGGTGCCGACGACGTCGACGCGCACGGCGATGACCGGCGCGGCGCGCTCGTCCACGTCGAGCGTTGACCAGGGGAACTGCAACGGTTGGCGCATGGCTGACTGTTTTCAGCGATCGATTGGCAGAATCTCTAAATTAATCGGAACTGCAAGTCGATAGGGTCCGTCCCAGGAGGACGGAGCGATGACCGTAGACAGAGAAATCCGCATGCAAGCCGGCATGGTCCGTGGCGGCGAGCGAGATGCGCGCGGCGTGCTGGCGTTCAAGGGCATTCCCTATGCCGCGCCGCCGCTGGGGCCGCTGCGCTGGCGCGCGCCGCAGCCGCCGGCGTCGTGGGACGGCGTGCGCGATGCGCAAGTCTTCGGTGCCGGCTGTCTCTCGGCCCTTGAAAACGACCCGCGGCCGGGGCCGCGCGACGAGGATTGCCTGTACCTCAACGTCTGGACCGCGGCGCGGCGAGACGATGAGCGGCGGCCGGTGATGGTGTGGATCCATGGCGGCGGTTTCCAGTTCGGCTCCTCGGCCATGCCCGTCAGCGACGGGGGCCTGCTGGCCGCGGCGGGCGTCGTCGTGGTCAGCTTCAACTATCGCCTGGGCATCCTCGGCTTCCTCGCCCATCCCGAGCTCGACGCGGAGGGGCCGTCGGGCAATTACGGCCTGCAGGACCAGTTGGCGGCGCTGCGCTGGGTGCGGGAGAATATCGCCGGTTTCGGCGGCGATGCCGGCAACGTCACCCTGTTCGGCGAATCCGCCGGGGCCATGGCGGTCGGCATGCTGATGGCCTCGCCGCTGGCGCAGGGCTTGTTCCACAAGGCGATCGGCCAGAGCGGCGCTTTCTGGGACGGGAAGAACGGACCGCTGCAAGGTTTCGACGAAGCCCGTGCCCGCGGCCTCGGTTTCGCCGGCGGACGGCGCATCGCCGCCTTGCGGGCCATGCCGGCCGCGCAGGTGAACGGCGAGGCCTTGTGGAGCTTCCAGACCAACCCGGTCGTCGCCGCCTTCTCGCCCAGCGTCGACCGCCATGTGGTGCCGGACCTACCCGCCCGGCGCTTCCTGCAGGGCCGGCAGATGCCGATCCCGCTGCTCGCCGGCTGGAACGGCACGGAGGGATACCCCTTCCCCGCGCAATCGCTGCCCGCGCCGTCAGCGCAGGTCTTCCGCGCCGCGGCCGAGGCGATGTTCGGCCGGGACCGGATGGCGGAATTCCTCAAGGTCTACCCGGCCGAGACCGACGCGCAGGCCAAGGCATCGGCCGCGGCGCTCACCGGTGATTACGTGATCGCCGAGCAATGCTGGCAGTGGCTGCGGCTGCATCGCCTGAGCGGCGCGGCCGTCTACGGCTATCTGTTCGACTACACCTCGGCCTATACCCCGATCGCCTCGCATGTCACCGAAATCCCCTTCGTCTTCGGCACGCTGACGCCGCAGCAGGTGCTGGGCAGCACCATGCCGCCGGGCGAGGCCGACCGGGCGCTGTCGCATACGATGATGCGCTACTGGGTGAATTTCGCGACGCAGGGCGATCCCAACGGGCCTGATCTGCCGCCCTGGCCGGCCTATGGCGCGGACGATGTCGTGCAGATCCTGGGCAGGACGGTCGCGGCCGGCCGCACCCCCCAGGCCGACCGCTTCCGTTTCCTCGGCAGTTTCCGCCAGGACGGGGCGCTGCCGATGCGCTGGCGCGACCTCGGCTAGAACCGGTCGGGCCGGAACGGGGCGAGATCGACCGACGGTGTCGTGCCGTCGACGATCTGCCCGACCAGCCGGCCGGTGATGCCGGCCAAGGTCAGCCCGACATGGCCGTGGCCGAAGGCGTAGACCACGCGGGGCTGCCGCGGCGAGGCGCCGATGACGGGAAGCGAATCCGGCATCGACGGGCGGAAGCCGAGCCAGCGGTCGCCCGGCTCGCTCAAGCCCGGCAGCAGCAGGCGCGCCGCCTTGGCGATGACGTCGCTGCGCCGCCGGTCGGGTGGCGCCTTCAGCCCGCCCAGCTCGACCGTGCCGACCGCGCGCAGGCCGTCGGCCATCGGCGTCATGTAGAAGCCGTGACCGGGATAGCAGACCGGGCGGTTGAGGATGTCGCCCTGCCCCGGGAACATCACGTGATAGCCCCGCTCGGTATCGAGCAGGATATCGTCGCCGACCTGCGCGGCGAGCCGGCGCGACCAGGCGCCGCCGGCCACCACGACGCGATCGGGCCGCAGCACGGTGCCGCCGACCGTCACCGCCAGCTCGGGGCCCAGCGCCGCCTCGCCGGCGACGAAGTCGCCGCCGCGCGCCCGGATGGCGTCGGCGAAGGCCAGCGCCAGGCGATGCGGGCTGACGACGCTGTAGGCGTCGTCGAACATCGTGCCGCGATGATAGAGCGGCGCCAGGTTGGGTTCGAGCTCGCGGATGGCCGGCGCCTCGAGCACGGTCAGCCTGACGCCGTTGCGGCGGCGGAAAGCGATCTCGTCTTCGGCCGCGGCGAACTCGGCCGGCGACCGGTAGAGATAGAGGCAGCCCGCATGGCGGAACAGATCGGCCGCCCCGGCCTCCTCGACCAGCGGGTCGTAGCCGGCGCGGACCTGGGCAAGCAGCCCGGCCAGCACGCCGGCGATACGCTCGACGTCGGCCGGGCCGGACATGTTCAGGAAATGCCACAGCCACCGGGCCAGCTGCGGCAGGTAACCCCAGCGGATCGCGAGCGGCCCCAGCGGATCCAGCAGCATGCCCGGCACTCTGAGCGCGATGCCGGGGGTCGCGACGGGCATGCAGGCATGCAGCGCGATCGAACAGGCATTGCCGTAGGAGCAGGCATGGTCGTAGGCCATCCCCGGCGCCGGCGGGCGGCGATCGACGACGGTGACGCGATGGCCGGACCGCGCCAGCCACAGGGCGGAGGAGAGGCCGACCAGACCGGCCCCGATGACGACGACATGCATCGCCGAGGTTTAGCCGATCTCGCCCCGCGCGGTCCAGGCGCGCAAGCGCCCGTGCGCCTCGGTGGCGGCGCGCGCCATTTCATCGGGCCCGGCGGTGCGGGTGGTCAGCTCGACCCTGAGGCCGTTCGGATCGAAGAAGTAGATCGATTGCAGGATGTGATGGTCGGTCGGGCCCAGCACACTGATGCCGTGATCCTCCAGCCGCGCCTTGGCGGCGAGCAGCTGGTCCATCGTGGGCACCTCGAGGGCCAGGTGGTTGACCCAGGCGGGCGTATCCGCGTCCGGCACGGTGGCGCCGCCATCGCCGAGATCGAAGAAGGCGACGTAGGAATTGTCGCCCATGCGGAAGAAGATATGGACATGCGGCGAGTATTCGCCGGTCGAGGGCACATAGTCGTTGCGGATCACGTGGACCAGCGGCAGGCCGAGGATATCCTCGTAGAAATGCCGGGTTTCCTCGGCGTTGCGGCAGCGCCAGGCGAAATGGTTCAGGCCGGAGATCGCGAAGTTCATGGTGTTGCCTCGTCGAAGACCTGGCGCGCCGCGCGGATCGCACCGTGGTTGTCGTCGGCCCAGCGGATCAGCGCGCCGAGCGGCACCAGCAGCGACCGGCCGAGCGGGGTCAGGCGGTAATCGACGCTGGGCGGCACGGTCGGATAGACCCGGCGTTCGACCAGCCCGTCGCGCTGCAGGTCGCGCAGGGTCTGGGTCAGCATGCGCTGAGAGATGTCGGCCAGCGTGCGGCGCAATTCGCCGAAGCGGAACGGCCGCTCGGCCAAAGTGATGACGATCAGGGTCGACCATTTGTCGCCGATCTGGTCGAGCACGCCGCGCACCGGGCATTCGGAGAATTCATCGGGCTCGGCCCGGGCTTCGCGCAGCCGCTCGACCAACTGGGCTTCATCCCGTTCCAATGCCGCGGTCATCGGGTAGTTCCTTCCAGGTAACCATGTAACGCGAAGCTGCCTCCTTCACGGACCTCAGTCCATCTCTATTTTAGTGCTGGTCTCGAAAAGAGACCAACCCCGTCGTGGATGGAAAAGCACCCCTCATGTCCGATACCCGGAATCCCCCCCTCATCGTCACCGGCGCCGGCGGCCATCTCGGCCGCCAGGTCGTGGAAAACCTCCTCGCCGCCCAGGCCGGCCCGATCGTCGCGACGACCCGCAACCCCGACAAGCTGGCCGATCTCGCCGCCCGCGGCGTCACCGTCCGCCGCGCCGATTTCGACGATCCGGCCTCGCTGCCGCAGGCCTTTGCCGGCGGCGGACGCCTCCTGCTGATCTCGACCGATGACCTGGCGCAGCCCGGCAAGCGGCTGGCCCAGCATCGCGCGGCCGTGGCGGCGGCGGAGGCGGCCGGGGTGACCCATGTCGTCTACACCTCGGTCGTCGCGGCACACCCGACCCCGCAAAGCTCGCTCAGCGACGATCATTTCTGGACCGAGCAGGCGCTGGCCGCGTCCGGCATGGATTGGACCTTCCTGCGCAACAATCTCTATGCCGATCTGCTGCTGCATGGCCTGCCCCACGCGATCGCCACCGGCAAGCTGTTCACCGCGACCGGCACCGGCGGCCGCTCCTACGTGACGCGCGAGGATTGCGCGCGGGCCGCGGCGGCGGCGCTGCACACCGCCCAGGGCCGGCGGATCCATGACATCACCGGCCCGGCCGCGGTGACGCTGGACCAGGTCGCGGCCCTGGCCGCCGAAATCACCGGCAAGCCGGTTGCCCATGTCGCCCTGACGCCGGAGGCGCTGCGCCCGGGCCTTGCCGCCGCCGGGCTGCCGCCGTTCATGGTCGACGTGCTGGTCGATTTCGACATCGAGACGGCGCGGGGCTATTCGGCCGTCGTCACCCCGGCGGTCGCGGAACTGACCGGCCGGGCGCCGACCTCGGTCGCCGATTTCCTGAAGGCGAACCGCGACGCCCTGCTGGGCGGTCACTGACCGGCCGCGTTGCCAGCCGGCCGGATCCCGCCTATCCTGGGAACGATCCCCGGGGGCAGGATCCGGTCATGCGGCGTGGCAAGGTCATCACGGTTGCGGTTGTGCTGGTCGGCGTCGGCCTGACCGGGTGCAGCGCGTCGCAACCGCATCCCTCGACCCAGGCCAGGGCCGAGCCGGCGAAAGTCACCGCGCCCACCAAGGCCAGCCGGCCCGATTTGCGCAAGGCCGGCCTCCACAGCCTGCCGGCGGCCATCCCCGCGCCGATGAAGCTGGCCGGCAAGGATGAGATCCCGCGGATCGCCGCTGCCGACGACAGGCGGCCGGCCAAGCCGACCATCCGGTTCTGACGGGCCGCGCCGTGGCCGTCCCGTGGTCCTATCCGGTCCGCCTGCGGCCCGGCTGGACCATCAGGATCCTGCTGCCGCTGACCCTGATCTATCTGGTGGTCGAGTTCGCCTTCAACGGCCGGCTGCTCGACGTCACCGGCGGCACGGCGACGGCGCCCGAGATCCATGTCATCGAGCAGATCGGCCGGGCCCTGTCCGGCATCGCGCTGGCGCTGGTGTTCTGGAAGATGATCGTGGCGCGGGCCGAGCGGCGTGGCCTCGGCCTCGCCGCGTTCGCCGGGCTGGTGCTGGTCTCGGGCGCGCTCAGCATGGGCGCGATGTATTACCTGCAGAAAGGCCTCGTCGACTATCTCGTTGACAATTCGAGCGGCGACGAACGGCGCAGCGCCATCCAGATCCGGCTGATGACCAATTCGATCCTGGAGCAATCGGCCTCGATCGACGGCATCGACCTGACGCCGGAGGTGATGGCGAGCCCCGAGGGGAAATCCTTCCTGTCCCTGCTGCCGATCATGACCTTCCTGCACGGCCATGTCGACGGCGCGGTGGCCGGCGTGCTGCGCGAACTGGCACGCCTGCGCATCGAGGCAGCGATCGGCACGCCGCAATCGTCCTACAACAGCGTCTTCGTGCCGAGCGCCGAGGCGATCGTCGACGCCTACAATGCCTACGCCGAGGGGGTGAACCGCTACCGCCAGGCACTGCTCGACATCCCCGCCCGCCAGGCCGCCGCCTGGGCCGATTACGAGGAAGGCCTGCGCCAGCACGGCTGGACGCCCGTGCGCATTCCGCCGGCCTTCCGCGACCGCATCCGCGACGAAGTCGGGGCCAAGGCGGGCCTGGACCTGCCGCCGGGCTGGAACCCGGCCGACCGGGCCGCCTTCGACGCCGCGGTGGCCGAGAAGATCGCCTACGAGGCCGACGATGCCTACGACCAGAAGATGCTCGACACCCTGGGCGTGGTGCTGCCCAAGAACCTCGACATCGACCGCTTCGAGGCGGAGCCCGCCATCCAGGAAAGGTGGCGCCAGGCCATCGGCCTGACCACGCCGGTCCAGCTCGGCCATCGCATGGGGCTGGCAGCCTATATGGCCGACATCTACGAGCCGGCGGTCAATCGCCGGCTCGACGCCGAGATGCAGGCACTGACCGAGGCGGACGAGAAATTCGCCGATCATGCGCCCTACGGGCAACCCGGGCGCGATGCGGTCGCCGCCCTCTACGTGCCGCCGCTGGCGCTGTTCTTCTCCTTCCTCGGCGCGCTGGTCCATGTCATCAAGACCGCGCGGATGTCGGCCCTGCTGCTGCTGCCCGGGTTCAGGCCGCGGCGGTTGACCCTGGCCGTCTCGGTCGCCTTCGTCGCGCTGGCCGGCGGCTTCCTAATGGTACCCAACGCCGTATCGGCCTCGCAGGCGTTCACCGCGCTCGAACGGCAGATGACGGCAAGCTCGGCCGCCGGGCGCATCGCCGCGCCGGCCGTGCGGCTGATCGTGCAGATCGAGCCCTATTTCTATCCGATCAACGACTTCATGCGCCGCGGCCCCCTGCTCGGCGCCACGTTCGGTTACCACCCGGCCTACTGGTGACACCAGGCGGTTGCCGATACCGCTCGCGCCGGAAAATATTCCATCGTAACGATACTGTACATTACATTATAAATAGATCGATGAACGCCGCCCCTGCCCTGCCGCCTGCCGTGGCGCTGCAGCAGCTCGCCACCGCCTACTGGATTTCCCAATCGCTCAGCGTCGCCGCGACCTTAGGGATCGCCGACCAGCTGGGGACCGAGCCCCGGCCGGTGGCCGAGCCGGCCGCGGCCGCGTCGGCCGACCCGGATGCGCTCTATCGCGTGAGGCGCGCGCTCTCGGCCTTCGGCGTGTTCCACGAGGCCGACGGCCGCCGCTTCGCGCTGGGGCCGCTGGGCGGCCCGCTGCGCGGCGATCCCGCGCCTGGGCGGCGCTGGAACAGACGGCGATTCGATCTTCGACTTCCACCGCCACAATCCCGGCCCCTTCGCCATCTTCCACCAGGCGATGGAGGATACCTATCGCGGCGAGGCCCAGGCCTTTGCCGCCGGCTATCCGTTCGACGGCTTTGCGCGCGTGCTCGACATCGGCGGCGGCAACGGCACGCTGCTCTCGGCGATCCTGCAGCGCCATCCCCGGCTGTCGGGCATCCTGTTCGACCTGGAGGATGCGATCGGCGCGACGCGGGCCGCCCCACCGCCGCGCTGCGACCTCGTCGCCGGCGATTTCTTCCGCGCGGTGCCGCCCGGCGCCGACCTGCATCTCCTGAAGCACGTCCTCCACGACTGGAACGATTCGCGCTGCGTCGCGATCCTCAGCCATTGCCGCAAGGCGATCGCCGATCAGGGCCGCCTCGTCATCCTCGAGGCCGTGGTCGGCCCGGCGAACCTTCCCGATGCCGCCAAGCTGCTCGACCTGCACATGATGGCGATCACCGGCGGGCGCGAACGGTCGGCGGCGCAGTATGCCGCGCTGCTGGCCGAGGCCGGCTTCCGCCATGCGGGATCCCACCAGATCCTGCCCGAGCTGACCGCGATCGAGGCCGTGCCCGCTTGACCGGACGCGTCCGGACCGGCCACAACGGCCTCCGTGACATCGAGCGGGACAAGGGCGGCATGAGCGAGGACGGATCGCGGCGTCCGGGGCACGGGCCAGCCTTGCCGCCTATCTCGCCGATGCGACCGCCCACGGCGAGCTCGCCGTCGACGACCCGCTGGAAGCAGCCGAGCTGTTCCTCGGCATGCTGCTCGACCGCGGCACGCTGGCCCTGTCGCTCGGGGTGCAGGGGCCGCCGACCAGAGCCGCCATCGAACGGCGGGTGGCGGCGGCGACGAAGGTGTTCCTCGCCGCCTACGGGCGTTGACGCTCAGCCCTGATGTGCCCGCAGGTACTGCAGCGGGGTGATGCCGTAGGCGCGCTTGAAATGGTTCTGCAGGGCGCTCTGGTCATAGAAGCCGGCGGCGACCGCGGCCTCGGCGAGGCCGGTACCGCCCTGCAGCAGGCCGGTCGCGACCCGGAGGCGGATCTGCGTCAGATAGGCATGCGGCGTCATGCCGGTGCCGCGGTTGAACAGGCCGATAAGCTGGAACGGCGTCAGGCCGACGGCCTGGCCGAGTTCCTCCAGCGTCAGCCCCTCGGCGTGACGCTGCCGCATCAGGGCAATGGCGCGGTCGAGCAAGGCGCGGTCGCGCGGCCCCCGCGCAATGCGGCCGCCGCCATTGCCATGGCGGCCGAACAAGGCGCCGAAACCCGCGACGACCAGCTCATGCCGGCGCAGGTCGTCGGTTTCGCCGTCGAGCGCGCAATGGAGATCGAGGAAGCCGGCGATCAGGGCCTGATCCTCGATCACGTTCGCCAGGAAATAAGGCGTCGCCGCGATACCCAGCGCCGCCTGCAGATCGCCGATCGCGCGCGCATCGGCATAGAGCGAGCGATAGCGCCAGCGGCGTGACCGTCCCATGCGGCCGGAATGCGGCTCGGCCGGGTTGAACACCAGCAGGCGTCCGGCCTGCGCCTCCTCGGTGCGGCCGCGGCTGCGGAATTCGGCGCCGCCGACCTCGGTCACCGCGACCACGAAGGCATCGTGGCTGTGCGGCGCGTAATCGTGGGTGGTGAAATCGGCGGCCAGCAGGCTGAACCCGGGCAGCGCGGGATCGCGCCAGTAGCGCGTGCGGTTATGCGGGTCGCGGCGCGGCACCGGCCCTACTCGGCCGCCTGGGCTTGCGGCGCTTGGCGGGCCAGCCAGCCGCAGCCCCAATCATGCAGCGCGGCGATCACCGGGGCCAGGCTGCGCCCGTCATCGGACAGTGCGTATTCGACCTTGGGCGGCACCTGCGGATAGACCGTGCGCACGATCAGCCCGCTGTCCTCCAGCTCGCGCAATTGCCGGGTCAGCATCCGCTGGGTGATGTGGTTCAGCCGCCGGCGCAATTCGTTGAAGCGGACCTCGCCATCCTGCAGATGGTAGAGGATCACGCCCTTCCACTTGCCGTCGATCAGGTCCAGCGTCGCCTCGACCGGGCAGCCCTCGGCACAGTCGTACTGCCGCTGCTTCTTCATCGCTACAGTATCCAAATGTGTACTACCGGCAGAATTATGCCGTATCGACGCCGATGCATCCACCCACTATCTCCGTTGCCGACAGCCAGCAGGAGAGCGTCATGAAAGCCATCGGGTATTACCAACCGTTGCCCATTACCGCCGATCAGGCGCTGATCGACCTCGATATTCCGGAGCCGGTGCCCGGCCCGCGCGACCTCAAGGTCCGCATCGAGGCGATCTCGGTCAACCCGGTCGACACCAAGGTCCGCGCCGGCGTCGCGCCCGCCGACGGCAGCCCGAAGATCCTCGGCTGGGATGCCGCCGGCACGGTCACCGCCGTCGGCCCCGAGGTCACGCTGTTCCGCGCCGGCGACGAGGTGTTCTACGCCGGCTCGATCGCCCGGCCCGGCACCAATGCCGAATTCCACGTGGTCGACGAGCGTATCGTCGGCGCCAAGCCGAAGTCGCTGTCCTGGGCCGAGGCGGCGGCGCTGCCGCTGACCGCGATCACCGCCTGGGAAATCCTGTTCGACCGGCTCGGCGTCGCCCCGGGCAAGACGCCCGACGGGCGCAGCCTGCTGATCATCGGCGGGGCGGGCGGCGTCGGCTCGATGCTGATCCAGCTGGCCGCGCGGCTGACCGGGCTGACCGTCATCGCCACCGCCTCGCGGCAGGAGACGCGCGACTGGTGCCTCGGCCTCGGCGCCCACCATGTCGTCGACCACACCAAGGACCTGGCCGCCGAATTGAAGGCGATCGGCCAGCCGCAGGTCGACATGGTGGCAAGCCTGACGGCCAGCGACCGGCACTATCCCGGCATCGTGCCGGCGATCCGGCCGCAGGGCAAGTTCGCGCTGATCGACGATCCCAAGACCTTCGACATCGTGCCGCTGAAGCGGGCCAGCATCTCGGCCCATTGGGAAATGATGTTCACCCGGCCGCTGTTCGAGACGCCGGACATGATCGCCCAGCATCGCCTGCTGAACGAAGTATCGGCGCTGGTCGATGCCGGCGTCATCCGCACCACGGCGACCGAGACCTTGGGCCCGATCGACGCTGGCACCTTGCGCCGCGCGCATGCCCGGATCGAATCGGGCACGACGCGCGGCAAGATCGTGCTGGCCGGGTTCTAGCGCATCTGCCCCGGCAGCCAGAGGGCGAGGCCGGGGAACGCCAGCAGCAGGGCGATCAGCACGAAGGGCGCCGCGAGATAGGGCAGGACACCCCAGTACATGTCCTTCAGCGCTATCTCCGGCGCCTGGGCGCGGATCACGAACAGGTTCATGCCGACCGGCGGATGGATCAGCCCGATCTCGATGACGATGACCAGCAGCACGCCGAACCAGATCGGGTCGTAGCCGTTGGCCATCACCAGCGGCAGCAGGACCGGGACCGTCACCAGCACCATGCCGATGCCTTCGAGGAAACAACCCAGGACGATGTAGAATACGATCAGCGCCAGCATGACGCCGAGCGGGGGAATGCCGAGGCCGGCAATCCAGTCGACGATGGTGCGCGCGATGCCGGTCTGCACGACGAAATAGGAGAACAGCGTCGCGCCCATGATGATGATGGTGAAGGTGGCGACCACCCGCACCGTCTCGCCGAAGGTGCGTACCGCCTGGGCCGCGCCCAGCCGGCGCAGCGCGACGCCCAGGATCAGCGCGCCGAAGGCGCCGACCGCGGCCGCCTCGGTCGGGCTGAACCAGCCGAGATAGATGCCGCCGAGCGTCACGCCGAACAGCAGCACGACATGCCAGATGCGGAACAGGGTCTTCGGGATCGTCGCCAGGCCCTGCGTCGGCAGGCGCGGCGCCCGTTCGGGGCGCAACGCAACCATGATGCGGACGACGACGATATAAAGCGCGGTCAGCACCAGGCCCGGCACCATCGCGGCGGCAAAGAGCTTGGCGACCGACAGCTGGGCGATCAGGCCGTAGACCATCAGCACCAGCGACGGCGGGATCAGGATGCCGAGCGTGCCGCCGGCCGCCACGGCGCCCGCCGCCAGGCCGTGGTCGTAGCCCGCCTTCAGCATTTCGGGGATCGAGACCCGGCCCATCGTCGCGGCGGTCGCGACCGACGAGCCGCAGACCGCGCCGAACGCGGCCGAGGCGCCGATCGCGGCCATGGCGAGCGAGCCGCGCACGCCCATGAACATCGCGTTGGCGGCGCGGAACAGGTCGGCCGACAGCCCCGCGGTGGTGGCGAGCGCCCCCATCAGCACGAACAGCGGCACCACCGACAGGGTATAGGCCGAGGCCAGCTCGAGCGGCACCGCGCCGAAGACCAGCGCCGCCTTGGCCCAGCCCTGCAGCGCGGCATAACCGACCAGGCCGACCAGCCCCAGCGAGATGGCGACGGGAATGCGGCACAGGATCATCACGACCAGCGCCGCCATGCCGACCATGCCGATGACTTCGGCGCTCATGCCCGCGCCTCGCGCCGCAGGACCTCGCGCACGGTGATCAGCGCCATCGCGATCAGTGACACGACGATCGAGACTTCGATCACCACCATCAGCGGAAAGATCGGGATCGGCAGGTCGGGCTTGCGGTCGCCGAATTCCAGGGCATCGAGCATCGGCCGCACGACATAGACGGCAAGCAGCACGAGGAAGCCGAGCGAGGCCGCCGCCGCCGCGACGCGAAAGGCGCGCAGCACGGGGGCCGCGACCACATGGTCGAAGATGTCGACGGTGATCTGCTCCTGCCGCAGGAAGCTTTCCGGCAGGCCGAGGAAGACCGCCAGCACCAGCATCGCCTCGACCAGATCGACGGTGCCGCGCAGCGGCAGGTTGGCCACCGCGCGCAGCACCACGTCGGCGACGGTGCCCATCATCATGACCGCCAGCGCCGCCGCCCCGATCCAGGTCATCAACCGGCAAAGCCGGTCGAGGGCCGCGATCACTGTGCCGCCCCGGCGACCGCCTTGGCCACGTCGGCGAAGAAGCGCCTGGCCGGCAGGTTGCGCTTCTCCAGGTCGTCGATCGTCTGGTTGACCATGCCGGCCGAAGCGTTGCGGAAGGCCTGGTACTGGGCCAGGTCGGGCTTGATGATCTCGACCTGCTGGGCCAGGGCGTAGGCCCGGCCGGCGGCCTCGGCCTGGTCATAGAGCGCGCCGACGCGGCGGGCGGCCGCCACGCCCGACGTCTCGTCGATGATCTGGCGCAGATCGGCCGGCAGGCCGTCGTATTTCGCCTGGTTCATCGCCAGGACGAAGACGCCGGCGCCGGCATTCAGTTCGGTCACCTTGCGCGCATCGGCGGCGAGCTGAAAGGCCTGGCCGCCTTCGTAGTTCATGAACAGCCCGTCGATCGTGCCCTTCTGCAGCGCGTCGGCCAGCTCGGCCGGCTGGACCGAGACCGGCGTGCCGCCCCAGGCCTGCACGGTCGCCGCCGAGATCGGGCCGTTATGGCGGATGCGCAGGCCCTTCAGGTCGGCCGGCTGGCGCACGGTGGCCTTGGAGAAGAACAGGCTGCCGGTCGGCGTCACGATGAAGTAGAGCACCTTGACGTCGCGATACTCCTTGCCCAGGTCGGGCATCATGCCGGTGATGATCGCCGATGCCTCGGCGGTCGAAACCGGCTGGACCGTCTTTTCATCCTTGTTGAAGGTAAAGGGCAGCTGGATCGCCTCGCTCAACGGAAAGCGGCCCGGCAGGATGCCGGGGAAGAAGAAGGCGATGTCGACGACGCCGGTGCGCGCCATGTCGAACTGGCGCGGCAGCGGGCCCATCTGGCCCGACGGATAGACGGTCGCCTTGAGCTTGCCGCCCGAACGCTGGGCCAGCTCGTCGCTCCACCGGGTCAATTCCTTGTGGATGGTCTGGCTGGGCGGCAGGTAGTGGGAAATCTTCAGCTCGATGGTCTGGGCCTGGGCCGTGCCCAGACAGGCCGACAGCAGCGCGGCGGCAGCGGCGGCAATGATTTTTTTCATGATTTTTCCTCCCCCAGGGGTTTGCGATAGGCGGTCAGATACCTCTGATCTGGTCGAGCAAGGCGCCGGTATCGGCCGGCACGGCCGCGCCGCGCCAGGCGACGAACTGGTCGGGCCGGATCAGCGCCAGCGGCGCGGCATAGAGTTCGGTGATTGCCGGATCGCCATGGACGAAGACGGTGAGCGGCACGCCGCGTGCCTCGGCTGCCGCACGGAAGGCGGCGACGTCGTCCTGCTCGGCCAGCAAGGTGAAGCCACGGCCGAAACGGTCGTAGAGCGAACTGCCGTCGGCCAGCCAGGCATGGGGTGCCAGGCACCCCGGATGGGCCGACGGATGATAGTTGCGGTATTCGTCCGGCGGGGCTGCGCTGCCGTCAGCCACAATGACCGGCGAGGTGGCGTAGCGGCAGCCCAGCACGACGCCCAGCGTGTGGAATTCGCGCTGCTTGACGCGGGCGACGTCCTCGCCCACCGCGGCGCGTGCCGCCTCGCCCTCCGGGCCTTCGGCCATCATCGCGTCGCGCACCAGCTGGTTGGTGAGGGTCGAGTAATTCTCGACCGCTTCGGCGATGACCCGTTCATGCACCTGGCGCCGCTCGATCTGATAGGCGTCGAGCAGCGCAGCGCCGCCCCAGCCCTGCAGCACGGCGGCGAGCATCCAGCCCACGGCCAGCCCGTCGCCGATGCCCATGTTCATGCCGTAACCGCCCATCGGCGGATGCAGGTGGCAGGCATCGCCGGCCAGCAGCACGCGCCCCTCGCGGTAGCGCTCGGCGACCAGGCGGTGGCACATCCAGGGATCGGTCGCCACCACCTCGACCGCGATGTCGAGCCCGATGCAGCGCTGCACCAGCGCGACGGGATCGAGGCCGTCGATATCGGCCTGCGGCGGCACCTGGGTGCCGAAGAACCAGAGGTCGCGCTCCATCGGCCCGACGATGCCCGGACAGGCCGGATTGGTCAGCCAGTACTGGATGCCCGGCCCCAGCCGGTTATGCGCCGGCAGTTCGGGGGCGCGGAAGACCACGCCGTAGTTGCGGGCATAGGCATGGTCGCCCTGCATGCGGATGCCCAATGCCTTCCGCACCGTCGAGGACGGCCCGTCGGCGCCGACGAGATAGCGGCAGCGTTGCGCCACGACCTCGCCGCCCGCCGCCGGCTCGATCCGGGCGACGACACCCTCGCCGTCCTGCTCGAGGCCGATGAAGCGCCGGCCGTAGTCGAGCCGCACCGCGGGCAGCGTGCGGACATGGTCGCGCAGGATGCGGGTCAGCGCGTATTGCGGGATCCACTGCGCCGGCTCGGGGAATTGCGCGTCGCGTTCGCGCCGGCAGCGGAAGGCGTTCTCGAACCGGGTCAGGAGATGCCCGCCCATGCCGGTCGCAAAGATCACGTCGGAGGGATAGTCAGCCGGCAGCGGCGCGGCCTCGCGCACCGCCTGGGCCAGGCCCCACCGCCGCATCAGTCCCATCGACCGCACGTTGGTCAGCTTGGCCCGCGGACGGAAACCGACATCGTCGGTCAGGTCGACGACCCGCACCTTGACATCCCGCTGGCCCAGTTCGATCGCGGTGGCAAGGCCAACCGGCCCCGCCCCGACGATCAGCACATCGCAATCTTCCATCGTTTCATCCCCTCGCCGATGACGCCTTGCCTTCAGGTGAAGAAGCTCGGCGGTGGCGGCGGGCCCCACTGGAACAGCGTGTCGGGCCCGGCGGGGTGCCGGGCGCTGGGCACCGAGGCATCGAACACGTCGGAATCCGTATAGTGCTCGATCATGTTGCCGTCGGGGTCGCGCCAGTAGTCGAAGATCTGGCTGCCGAGGATATGGCGGCCGATGCCCCATTCGCGCTGGTGGCCGCGGGCTTCCAGCCATTCGCCGCCGATCTGCACCGCATCGAAATCCTGCACCTCGAACGAGCAGTGATGGATGCGGGTGATCGGCGCGCCGGCCACCGCGATGGTGTGATGGTCGCTCGGCTCGGCGCCGCGGTCGCAGCGCATGAAGGCGCCGGCCGTACCGCCCGAGGCGGGATCCTCGAGATAGTCCGACGCGATCAGGCCGAGATGACGGGTGAACCACTCGGCCGCTGCCCCGGGATTCTGCGTCAGCAGCGCGACATGGCCGAGGCGCAGCACCTGGGCCGGCCCGCGCAGCGGGCGCTGGGTCGCGCCCTGGCGCGGCTTGGCCACGCCGGAATTGAGGGTCAGCGCGTCGCGCACCGGCATCGCCGGCAGCGTACTGATGCCGTGCACCAGATCGATGACATAGCCCTCCGGCCCGGCGAGCCGCACGCGCTCGCCCCCGCCCGGCTCGTCGATCGCGGCGACGGCGGAGGCGCCGGGGATCGCGGTGGCCGCGGCGAGGTCGTCGCGGCTGTTCACGGCCAGCGCGATACTCAACAAGCCCGGCCTTTCCCCCTTGCGACTGACATGCTGGTGATGGGCGGTGCTGGCCCCGCGCATATAGAGCGCGTCGGCGGTGCGGGCCGAGCGGACCAGGCCGAAATCGGTCAGGAACTGCTCGGTCCGGTCGAGATCGGCGACCGCGTAGGTCACGTAGGCGATATCCGCCACCTTGATCATCTGGATCCTCCCCTTCAGGCGGCGCGGGCCGCCGCTTCCTGCGCGATCGGGTTGCTCAAGGTGCCGATGCCCTCGATCTCGACCTCGCAGATATCGCCGGGCTTCATCCAGACCTGCGGGTTGCGCGCGCCACCGACGCCGGAAGGCGTGCCCATCACCAGGAGGTCGCCGGGTTCGAGCGTCAGGCATTCGGTGAGCAGCGCCACGGTCTCGGCCACGCCGAAGATCATGTCCGACGTATTCGCCTCCTGCAGCACCTGGCCGTTCAGCCGGGTCTGGATCTTCAGGCCTGCCGCGCCGGGCGGCAATTCGTCCGCGGTCACGAACACCGGCCCGTAGCCGCCGGTGGCATCGAAATTCTTGCCGATCGTCCATTGCGGCGTGCGCAGCTGGTAATCGCGGATCGAGGCATCGTTGAAGATCGAATAGCCGGCGATGCAGGCCAGCGCGTCGGCCCGCGAGACATGGCGGGCCCGTTTGCCCACCACGGCGACCAGTTCGCCCTCGTAATCGAGCTTGTCCGAACAGGCCGGGCGCTGGATCGGCTGGCCGTGGGCGACCAGCGAGGTGGCGCCGCGCATGAACAGCACCGGGTATTCCGGCCGCTTGTGGCCGGACTCGGCGGCGTGGTCGATGTAGTTGAGGCCGAGGCAGATGATCTTGCCGGCGCCGCGTGTCGGCGGCAGCAGGTCGAGCCCGGCCAGCCGATGGCGTGTCGTCGCCTTGGCGACCATTGCCGCAGCGCCGTCGAAACCCTGTGCGATCAGCGCCTCGATGCCGGTCTGGCCGAGATCGACGACCTCGTCATCCTGCACCACGCCCAGGCTGGCCCCTGCCGGAGCGGCAAATCTTACGAAGCGCATCGCTTCCTCCCTCGTTGCTTTGCATCAAAAATATCGACATTTTGCGTATCGTCAACGAAATATCGATAATTAAATTACGCGTGCTGAGATATACATATTTCTCGCGACCGCCTTTCCCGGCCGCCGGAGGACCATGACCACGCTTGCCCGCCCGTTGCGCGACACGCCCAACACCCTCGCTACCTCGGCCTACGAACGGCTGCGGCTCGACATCATCGCCGGCCGTTTCCGCCCCGGCGAAAAGCTGAGGATCGAGACGCTGCGGCAGCGCTACGACGTCGGGTCCAGCCCGATGCGCGAGGCGCTCAACCGCCTCGCCGCCGAAGGCATGATCGAACAGCGCGACCAGCGCGGCTTCTACATGCCGACGGTCAGCCTCGACGACCTGGAGGAACTGACCCGCACGCGCTGCTGGATCAACGAGATCGCGCTGCGCGAGGCCATCACCCATGGCGACGCCGCCTGGGAGGAAGGCATCGTGCTGGCGATGCATCGCCTGGTGCGCACCCCGGTCAGCGACCCGCGCGCACCCGACGTCGTGCCGATCGAATGGGAGAAGGCGCATGCCGCCTTCCACCGCGCGCTGATCGCGGCCTGCCGCTCGCGCCATCTGATCGAGTTCGCCGATACGCTGGGCAGCTATGCCAACCGCTATCGTCATCTCTCGGCGTCGAAGGCCGCGCCGCATCGTGATACCCATGGCGAGCATCAGCGCATCGTCGACGCGATCCTGGCCCGCGATACCGACAAGGCCATCGCGCTGCTGAACGCCCATTTCCAGGCCACGGCCATGATCGTCCGCGGCCTCGACCTCACCAACCTCAACGCCCCCGTGCCCAAGCCACGCGGCCGCCGATAGGAAATCAGATGCTGAAACCCGCTTTCGCCCTGGCCCTGGCCCTGCTTGCCTGGCCCGCGGCCGCCGCCGAGATCAAGGTCCTGACCTCGGGCGCCTACAAGCCCGTGGTGGTCGCGCTGGTGCCGGTCTTCGAAAAGGCGACCGGCCACAAGGTCACGGTCGACAACGACACGGCCGGTGCGCTGGTGCGCCGGGTCGAGGGCGGCGAGGCCTTCGACGTGGTGGTGCTGACGCCGGGCGGCCTGACCGAGTTGGCGAAGAAAGGCCGCGTCGCCAACGAACCGCCGCGCGGCCTGGCCAAGGTCGGCATCGGCGTGGCGGTCAAGGAAGGGGCAAAGCTGCCCGACATCGCCACGAGCGATGACTTCCGCCGCACGCTGCTTGCCGCCACCAAGGTCGCGATGATCGATCCGGCGGCCGGCGGTTCCAGCGGCATCTACCTCGCCGGACTGTTCGAGCGCTGGGGCATCGCCGAGGCGATCAAGGCCAAGGCCGTGCTGGTGCCCGGCGGCCTGGTCGCAACCCGGGTCGTATCGGGCGAAGCCGACCTTGCCATCCACCAGGTCAGCGAGATCCTGGCGGTCAAGGGCGCCGTGCTGGCCGGCCCGCTGCCGGCCGACATCCAGAACTACACCGTCTATGCCGGCGGCATCTCGGCCACGACCAGGGAACCGGATGCCGCCCGCGGCTTCCTCAAGACGCTGGCCGGCCCGGACGCGGCCGCCGTACTCGAAGCCAAGGGCATGCTGCCCGCGAACTGAGCGCCATTCGTCATTCCCACGAAAGCGGGAATCCAGGGCAAAGGCGTCGCAGCCTGCTGCCGCGCTTACCCTGGATTCCGGATCTCCGCTTCGCTACGCCCGGAATGACGATCGGTTCGGATGGAGATTATTTCCCTATCGCCGCAAGGTCAGCGCGTTCAGCACGACGCTGACCGAGGACAGCGCCATCGCCGCGCCCGCCAGCACCGGGCTGAGATGCCCGAGGGCCGCCAGCGGGATGCCGACGACGTTATAGGCGAAGGCCCAGAACAGGCCTTGGCGGATCTTGGCGTAACAGCGCCGCGACATCACGATCGCCTCGGGCACCAGCCGCGGGTCGCCGCGCATCAGCGTGACGCCGGCGGTATGCATCGCGACATCGGTGCCGGTCGCCATGGCGAAGCCGATATCGGCCGCGGCCAGCGCCGGCGCATCGTTGATGCCGTCGCCGACCATCGCCACGGTCCGGCCTTCCGCCCGCAGCGTCGCGACGACATCGGCCTTGTCGCCGGGCAGCACCTCGGCAAAGACGCGCGTGATGCCCAGCGCGCCCGCCACCGCCTCGGCCGCCCCGCGGCCGTCGCCGGTAACCATCACGGTCTCGATGCCCTGTTCGTGCAACCGCGCCACCGCTGCCTGGGCCTCGGGCCGGATCCGGTCGCCGAAGGCGATGAAGCCGAGCACGCGCGCCTCGTCGGCGAGCCAGGATACCGTCTGCCCGGCCGGCGGCGCATCGAAGCCGGCGAGATCGAGGCCGCGCTCGCTCATCAGCCGGCGCGTGCCCAGCACCAGGCGGCGACCGGCGACGCGCCCCTCGATGCCGCGCCCGGGCAAGGCGCGAAAATCTTCCAGCGGCGCCAGGTCGACGCCGGCCGCCGCGTCGCGCAGGGCGGCGGCCAACGGATGCTCGCTGCCTTGCTGCAGGCTGGCGGCAAGCGTCAGAACCTCGTCGCCGCCCGCCACCTCGGTGACACGCGGCCGCCCCTCGGTCAGCGTGCCGGTCTTGTCGAAGGCGACCGCGGTGACGGCGTGGGCGGCCTCCAGCGCCTCGGCATCCTTGATCAGGATGCCGCGCCGGGCGGCAGCGCCGGTGCCGACCATGATCGCCGTCGGCGTGGCCAGGCCCAGCGCGCAGGGACAGGCGATCACCAGCACCGAGACGGCGGAGACGATGGCGGTCTCGACGTCGCCGGTGGCCAGCCACCAGCCGGCCAAGGTGGCGGCGGCGATGACCAGCACCACCGGCACGAAGACCGCGGCGACCCGGTCGACCACGCGCTGGATCGGCGCCTTCGAGGCCTGCGCCCCCTCGACCAGCCGGACGATGCGGGCCAGCGCCGTTTCGGCGCCGACCGCCGTCGTCTCGACGGCGAGCAAGCCGTCGAGGTTGATGGCACCGCCCGTGACTGCCGTGCCCGGCAGCTTCTCCACCGGGCGGCTTTCGCCGGTCAGCATCGATTCGTCGACCTGCCCCTCGCCCTCGACGACGCGGCCGTCGACCGGGATGCGATCGCCGGGGCGCAGCACGACGATGTCGCCGACGCGGATCTCGTCGACCGCGACCTCGGCTTCCATGCCGTTGCGGCGCACCCGCGCCCGATCGGGCCGCAGATCCATCAGCGCGCGGATCGCCGCCGCGGTCTGGCCCTTGGCGCGCGCCTCCAGCCACTTGCCCAGCAGGACAAAAGTGATCAGCACGGCGGAGGCTTCGAAATAGAGATGCGGCCGATGGCCGGGATGGGCCGTCGCCAGCAACCAGACGCTCAGGCCCCAGGCCGCGGTGGTGCCCAGCGCGACCAGCAGGTCCATGTTGCCGGCGCCGGCCCGCACCGCCTTGAAGGCCGCGACGTAGAAGCGCCAGCCCAGCCAGAACTGCACGATCGAGGCCAGCGCCAGCTCGGCCCAGCCGGGCAGCATCAGCGGCTCGGCCAGCATGCCGGCGACCAGCGGCAGCGACAGCAGCACGGCGCTGAGCAGATGCAGCAGTTCGCGCCGGTTTGCCCTGGCCTTCTCGCGGCCCTCGGCCGCGGGGGCCGCCAGCGTATGGGCGTCATACCCCGCCGCCTCGACCGCCGCGACCAGCGCGGCCGGATCATCGACCACGCCCGATACCCGCGCGCGCTCGGTCGCCAGGTTCACCGCCGCCCCGGTCACGCCCGGCACGCGCAGCAGGGCCTTCTCGACCCGCGCCACGCAGGAGGCGCAGGTCATGCCCGCGATCGCCAGATCGACGTCCGCCGCTGCATTCACGACAGCACCCGCCGGACCGTGTAGCCGGCCCGCTCGATCGCCTGGCGGATCGCCTCCGACGCCCCGCCCTCGACCGCGACGACCGCCGCCTCGAGATCGACGCGCGCGGCGGTCACCCCGGGTACGGCCTGTACCGCGCGAGCCACCGAGCGGGCGCAGCCGCCACAGGTCATGCCGGAAATTTCGAGACGCATCATGGCTCGGACTCCTTGAACTCGAACTCCATATGGGGTCGGAGCCTCGGCCTTCCTATCATGGGAAGGTCAAGCGGTGATTTTGCCGAGCGTCTGGGCCAGCATCTCGATCTCGCGATCGCTGAGTTTGGCGGCGAAATGGCGCCGTACCGCATCGCGATAGGCCGGCCACATCCGCTCGCGCAGGTCGCGGCCGGCCGTTGTGATGACCACCCGCTGGCCGCGGGCATCGTCGGCCACCGCATGGCGTTCGACCAGCCCGGCCTTCTCCAGCCGATCGAGCAGCCGCGACAGGTTGTACTGTGCCAGCAGCAGCAGCTTCTCCAGCTCGACCGGCCGCAAGCCGTCGACACCGGGCCGCGAGAGTTCGAGCAGCACGTCGTACCAGCCGAGCGGCGGCAGACCCGCCTGCTTCAGCTCGCGCTCGACAGCGCCCAGCAGATGGGTCTGGGCCCGCAGCAGCCGGGCCCAGGCGGTGAAAACGGAATCGCTCATGATGCCTCGGAACATGCAGATGCATTGACCTTGACAGAAACATGCAGATGCATCAATTAATCCATGCAGATGCATTAACCTAAGGAGACGACGATGCAGATCGACGACCGGGCCCTGCCCTACGGCGCCCTGATCCCAAGGCTGTCGCTGGCGGCGATGTGGCTGTCGCATGCCGGGTTGGCCCTTCGGGCAGGCCCGGCGGCCCTTGCTGCCCGTCCGTGCGGTGGTGGCGTGACATGGCGCAACTGACCCTCGTCAGCCACCATCTCTGCCCCTATGTCCAGCGCGCGGCCATCGCCCTGCTGGAACGCGGCGCGCCGTTCGAGCGGGTGTGGATTGATCTCGCCGACAAGCCGGACTGGTTCGTCAGGCTTTCGCCGCTCGGCCGCGTGCCGCTGCTGCAGGTCGGCGATCATGTGATCTTCGAATCCGCCGTCATCCTGGAATATCTCGAGGAGACGACCGCCCCCGCCCTGCACCCGGCCGATCCGCTGCATCGCGCCGAGCATCGCAGCTGGATCGAGTTCGGCTCGGCCCTGCTCGCCGATATCGGCGGCTTCTACAACGCGGCCGACGAAGCGGCCTTCGCCGCGAAACGCGCCGTCATCGTCGACAAGCTCGCCCGGCTCGAAGCGCGACTCGGCGACGGGCAGTGGTTCGACGGCGACGCCTTCTCGCTGGTCGATGCGGCGTTCGCCCCGGTCTTCCGCTATTTCGACGCCTTCGACCGGCTGCCCGGCCTGATGCTGATCAAGCAGCCGAAGCTGGGCCATTGGCGCCGGATGCTGGGCGCGCGGCCGTCGGTAAGGGCCGCGGTGGTACCGGATTTCGCCGATCGCCTCCACGCGTTCCTGGCCGCCCGGCCGTCGCATCTCGGCCGGATGGTCACCGCGGTCTGATTTAACCACAAGATTTGGTGGAGGATGGCTTGACAGGCCGCCGTAATCGGCGGCAAAGTCCGCTGCCTTATTCCACCAAATCTGTGGACTATGTTAACCAGCAAAGCGAAATACGGGCTGAAGGCCCTGCTCTACCTGACGGCCCATCGCGACCGGGCGGTCCAGGGGGCGGAGATCGCCGAAGAGCAGAAGATACCGAAGAAATTCCTCGACGCCATCCTGCTGCAGCTCAAGAACGACGGCATGCTGACCTCGCGCAAGGGCAAGGGCGGCGGCTATCGCCTGGCCCAGGCGCCGGAATCGATCACCACCGGCCGGGTCGTGCGCCTGCTGGACGGTCCGGTGGCGCCGATCGCCTGCGTCAGCCGCACGGCCTATCGCCGCTGCGACGATTGCCAGGACGAGGCCGCCTGCGGCATTCGCCAGGTGATGCAGCAGGTACGCGACCAGATCGCGGCGGTGCTCGATTCGACCTCGATCGCCGACATGCACGCGCGCGAGGCCGCGGGCGGCCAGTACATCCCGATGTACGAGATCTGACCGCCCGCGATCTCCGATCCTAAGCGGCCGGCTGCTTGACCACGCGCAGATAGGGCTTCAGCGTCTTCCACCCTTCGGGGAAGCGCGCCTTGGCATCCTCGTCCGACAGCGACGGGACGATGATCACGTCGTCGCCCGGCTTCCAGTCGACCGGCGTCGCCACCTTGTGCTTGTCGGTCAACTGCAGGCTGTCGATCACGCGCAGGATCTCGGCGAAGTTGCGGCCCGTCGACGGCGGATAGGTCAGGGTCAGCCGGATCTTCTTGTTCGGATCGATGATGTAGACCGAGCGCACGGTGATCGAGGGATCGGCCTGCGGATGGATCATGCCGTAGAGGGTCGAAACCTTGCGGTCGGCATCGGCCAGCAGCGGGAAGTTCGGCGCGATGCCCTGCGTTTCATGGATGTCGGCCGACCAGCCTTCATGCGAGCCCAGGGGGTCGACCGACAGCCCGATCGGCTTGACGTTGCGCTTGTCGAATTCGGGCTTCAGCCGCGCGACGGCGGCCAGTTCGGTCGTGCAGACGGGTGTGTAATCCTTGGGGTGCGAGAACAGGATGCCCCAGCTGTCGCCCAGCCAGGAATGGAAGTTGATCTCCCCTTGCGTCGAAGCCTGGGTGAAATCCGGCGCGATCTGGCCGAGTTGAATGCTCATCAGCGTTCCTCCTTGGTGGGGTTCCTGGCTGCTATTCGGCCACCGGCCGAATATGACGGCGCCCCGCCCGCTCGATCTGGTCCAGCGCGCCGAAGCGGCTGCCGTCGAGGCCGGCGAAGCGATGGTCGGCGGCGACGAAGCGATAGCCGCCCCGTTCGGGCACGGCGAGGCCGGCACTGATGCCGGTGATCTCGATGACGAAGGCGTTGACCTGAGTCGACATGGCAACTCTCCTGCCCCAGGGCACGGGCGCGCCGGGGGCCTCAAACGGTGATAGCGAAAACCTATGCAGCCGGCGCGTCAACCGCGCATCAACAGCAGGCGCTACACTGCTCGCGGGCAGTCAGGAGAGGGAGGGATCGAGGATCAGTCATGGAATGTCTCCGCTTTAGCGTTTGGTGACGCGGCGCAAGCTGCGCAAGTCAAATTGCCGCGGGGTCACGATGGATCGCCATCACACCCAGGAGTTAAATGTACACCGGCCTGGATACCGGACCAACTATTTTCGACACATCATGCGATTTCCTCTTCATATACAGTATTCTCTTGTTTTTAATGCGGCACATCGCCCTGCACCGTGGTGCGATAGAGCGTGCGGCGCTGGTCCGGCGGGCAGCCGACGGCGAGGTGCACGGTGCAGCGGTTGTCCCAGAAGACGAGGTCGTGCGGCCGCCACTGATGGCGGTAGAGATTCTCGGGCGCCGTGGAATGGGCGAACAGCGCCTTGAGGATTTCGTCGCTTTCATCCTCGGGCAGGCCGACGATGCGGGTGGTGAAGCCTTCGCTGACGAACAAGGCTTTGCGCCGCGTATCGGGATGGACGCGTACGATCGGATGCGTCACTTCCTCGACCTGGTCGAGTTGCGCCTGCGACAGCACCGGCCGCACCCCGTTCTTCTCGCGCAGCGTGTCATAGCGCTTCAGATAGGAATGGACGGCTTGGCGTCCCTCGACGGCGCGGGCCAGCGCGGCCGGCAGGGTGGCATGCGCCCGGTACATGTTGGCGAACAGCGTGTCGCCGCCGTCGACCGGCAATTCGCGGGCGTGCAGCAGCGAACCGAGGCTTGGCACCGCCTTGTAGGAGAGGTCGGAATGCCAGTAGCGCCCAGCATCGCCCAGGCCGATCGGCCGGCCGTCCTCGACGACGTTGGAGACCACCAGCACCTCGGGGTGGCCGGCCAGGTGGAACTGGTGCAGCACGTGGATCTGCAGCGGGCCGAAGCGCCTGGAGAAATCGATCTGGCGCGCGGGCGTCAGCGCCGCCTGGTCGCGGAAGACGACGACGCCGTGATCGAGGAAACCGCCGCGGATGCGCCAGAAGGCGCGGTCGTCGATTTCTTCGTTCAGGTCGATGCCGGTGATCTCGGCCCCCAGCGGGCCGGGGAAGGAGCGGATATCGAGGCTCATTCGGCCCTCCATTGTTGCTGCATGCCCCAGCGGCGCACCGTCAGCCGTTCGATGGAGCGGAAGACGATGCCTTCGACGACGAGGCCGATGACGATGACGGCCAGCAGGCCCGCGAAGACATTGGCGGTCTCGAGCTGGTTGCGGTTCTCGAAGATGTACCAGCCCAGCCCGCCCGAGCCGGCCGAGACGCCGAACACCAGCTCGGCTGCGATCAGCGTGCGCCAGGCGAAGGCCCAGCCGACCTTCAGCCCGGTCAGGATCGCCGGGAACGCCGCCGGGATCAGCAGCCGGAAAACGAGGCCCGGTCCACGCAGACCGAACGACAGCCCGGCCATGCGCAGCGTCGGGCTGACGCCGAGGAATCCGGCATGGGTGTTGAGCGCGATCGGCCACAGCACGGCATGGACCAGCACGAAGGTCAGGCTGCCCGCCCCCAGGCCGAACCAGAGCAGCGCCAGCGGCAACAGCGCGATCGCCGGCAGCGGGTTGAACATCGCCGTCAGCAGGGTCAGCAGGTCGGACCCGACACGCGTCGCCACCGCCAGCGCGGTCAGCACCAGCGCGACGACGAACCCGATGACGTAGCCGCCCAGCAACACCTTGACCGACGTCCACGCCCGATCGAGCAATGGCCCGTCGACGATCCCGCGGAAAAAGGCTTCCAGCGCCTGGCCCGCCGTGGGCAGCATCAGCGTGTTGTCGAGCAGCGCGGCATAGACCTGCCAGGCAAGGCCCAGCAGGACCAGGAGACTGGCCTGGCGGATCGCCGGGATGCCGGTCAGCCGCGCGAGCAGGCCGCGCGGCCTGGGGCTGGTCCAGCCCGGATCGGCCGCTTCGGGCTCGCACACATATTCCGGACGTTCGAACGGATGGGCGTGCAGGATGTCAGCCATGGGCGCGGCTCAGCCCCTTCGGTGCCTCGTCGAACAGCAGGCCATGGATGCGGCGGGCGAGGCCCGCGGCATCGGCACCTTGCGCGATGCTGCGCGGCACGTTCAGCTCGGCCCGCACCCGGCCGGGATGGGGCGTCAGCAGCAGGATGCGGCTGCCGACGGTGATCGCCTCCTCGATCGAATGGGTGACGAAGAGCAGCGTGAAGCCGATATCGTCCCACAGCCGCAGCAGTTCGTCCTGCATGCGCCGGCGGGTCAACGCGTCCAGCGCGGCGAAAGGTTCGTCCATCAGGAGGATCGCCGGCTCCAGCGCCATGGCGCGGGCGATCGCCACGCGCTGCTTCATGCCGCCGGACAGCATATGGGGATAGAGCGCGGCAAACGACGACAACCCGACGCGGCCGATATGGTCGTCGGCCCGCAAGGCGGCCTCGCGGGCTGCAAGCCCCGCCCGGCGCAACGGAAAGATCACGTTGTCGCGCACGGTCTTCCAGGGCAGCAGCTGATCGAATTCCTGGAACACCATGATGCGGTCGGGGCCGGGGCCGGTCACGGCGCGGCCGTTCAGGGCGATCTCGCCGGCCGCCGGCCGCAGGAAGCCGGCGACCGCCTTCAGCAAGGTCGACTTGCCGCAGCCGGAGGGGCCGAGCAGCACGAAGCGATCACCGCGATGCACCTCGAAACTCGCGCGCTGCACCGCGGTCACGCGATGCTCGGCCGTCTCGTAGCGGATCGTGGCGCCCTTCACCGACAGGATCGGCTGCGGCAGCACGGTGATGTCGGCCCCCGCGGTCACGTCAGCTGCCTTCGAGATCGTGGATCTCGGGGAAATAATAGTCGCGCCAGGAGGCCGGCCTGGTCTTCAGCGCGCCGGTGCGGTGCATGAAATCGGCGAATTTTTCGGTGGCCAGCGGGGCCAGGGTGTAGCGCGTCTGCGGCTTTTCCAGGATCGCCTGGATCTCGGCCTCGGTAAGGCTCGATTTCTCCTCCGCCACGTAGATGCGCGCCGCCCGGGCCTTGTCCTGCGCGATCAGGGTCTGGGCCGCGGCCAGCGCCTCGAACACCGCCCGATAGACCTTCGGGTTGGCCTCGCGGAATTTAGAAGTGGTGAACAGCGACGTGACCGTCGACGGCCCGCCCAGCACTTCGTCCGACGTCAGGATGGTATGCACGCCCGGTGTCTTGAGTTCCTGGTAGATGAACGGCGCGTTGCCGAAATGGCCCGTGATCTCGGTCTTGCCCGACAGGAGCGCCGCGAGCGCTTCCGGGTGCGGCAGGCCGACGGTCAGCTTGTCGAAGCGGGCATGCTGGTCGAAGCCGTATTTCTGCTCGGCCGCCATCTGCAGCAGCACCGCCTGGTGCGAGACCTTGACCGAGGGCAGCGCGATGCGGTCGCGATCGGTCAGGTCGGCGATCGACTTGACGTTCGGGTTGTTCGAGTTGAGGAAGACCGACGAAGCATCGAGAGCGCCGACACCCTTGACCCCGAGATTGCCGCGCGTCCGGTCCCATAAGGTCAGGAAAGGCCCCAGCCCGGTCGAGATGTAGTCGACCGAGCCCGACAGCAGCGCATCGTTGGACGGCGCCCCGCCGCCGAACCGCGCCCAGGTGACCTTGAGCGGACCGACCCCCAGCGCCTCGGCGCGTTTCTCGATCAGCCCTTCCGCCCGCATGACGATCAGCGGCAGGTAGGTCAGGCCGAATTGCTGGGCGATGCGCACCTCCGACACCTCGGCCCGGACCGGCGTGACGAGGCCGAGGGCAAGGACGGGCAGGATCAGACGGCGAAGCCAGGACATCATTGCCTCATGCGGTCAGGAGAACGGGGCCGGTGCTCGATTCGAGCAGGGCCTGCAGCCGGCGCGGCGCGATCAGCCGGCGCAGCCAGCCACCGCGCCCGGCGCCGAGCACCAGGAGGTCGGGCTGGGCGGCGGCGACGGCCTGGCGCAGCGCCGCGATCTCGCCCGACGGCGCGGCGGTGACGCGGCGCCATTCCGCCGTGACGCCATGGGCCGCGAGATAGGTGCGGGGATCGGCGATCTTGACCTCGGAATCGGCTGTCGTGATCACCGTGACCGCCTCGGCATCGCGCAGCAGCGGCAGCGCGACCTGCATGGCACGCGAGACGGTGACGCCGCCGTTCCAGGCGATGGCGATGTGCCGCGGCCGTTCGGCGATCGGCAGCGCCGGCACGGCCAGCACCGGCCGGCCCGAGCCGAACAGCACCTGGTCGAGCAAGGCGCCGCCGTCCTCGGTCAGTTCGGGCTTGGGCAGCACGACGAGATCGGCCAGCCGGCCATGCGCCGAGATCTCGGCGCCCGGCTCGCCCACCGCGTTGCGCCAGGCGACCGCGCGCAGGCGCTTGCCGGCCTCGGCCTGCCACATGTCGTAGGCGCGGCGGGCATTGGCGGCGCGGTCGCGGCGCCAGGCGGCATCGCGCTCGAGGCCGCTC
>JAEYTW010000204.1 GCA_023433835.1 Pseudomonadota bacterium
GCCCGCGCCTGGTCGCCTTCCGGCTGGAGGCGCGGTCGCGGGAGCCGGACTGGTTCAACGCGCCGGTGCCGACGTTCGGCGACGACACCGCGCGGCTGCTGGTCGTTGGACTGGCGCCGGGCCTGCGCGGCGCCAACCGCACCGGCCGGCCATTCGCGGGCGATCGCTCCGGCGATCTGCTATGGGCGACGCTGGCCGAGGCCGGCTGGCCGGCCGACCGGATCCACGTCACCAATGCCGTGAAATGCGTGCCGCCGGAAAACAAGCCGACGCCGGCCGAAATCGCGGCCTGCGCCCCCTATCTGCAAGCCGAGTTCGCCGCCCTGCCCGCCCCCGCCGTGCTGGCGCTGGGGCGGGTGGCGCATGACGCGTGCCTGCGTGCCGCCGGGCTGAAACCGTCGGCCCATCCGTTCGCGCACGGCGCGACACACGCCCTGGGTAACGGCCGCACCCTGTTCGACAGCTACCACTGCAGCCGATACAACGTGGCGACCGGCCGGCTGACGCCGCAGATGTTTGCCGACGTCCTCACCGCCATCGCGGCGCGGCGTCTGGGCCCGGGCTGATCAAGGCTGGACGAGCGGAAGAATGATGGTGAAGCGGGAGCCGCCGGGCCCCGAGGCAGCCGAGATCCGCCCGCCATGGCCCTCCACGATCCGGCGCGTCAGATGCAGGCCGATGCCGGCGCCGGCGATACCCGAAGCGGATGCCCGGAAATACTTGTCGAAGATGCGATCGAGATCCTGGGGCGTGATACCGGGACCGCGATCGGTCACGGTAACCTGCACATCGCCGTCGCCCGGCGCGGCGACAATCTCCACGGGACCGTAATCGCCGGCATATTTGAGCGCGTTGTCGACGAGGTTCATCAGGGCGATGCGGATCAGGGCGGCATCCCCCGTCATCGCCATGGGCGGCATCGCCGGGCACAGCACGGCGTCGGGCCGTCCCCGGGCCTGGCTGGCATCGGCCGCGATATCGGCCAGCAGCGGGGCGAGATCGAACGGCGCGGGCTTGGGGCGCAGTTCGCCGGCTTCGAGCCGGTCGTCGGCCAGGCAGGTCTCGATCAGGCCGTTCAGGCGCTGGGTCGACCGGCGGATCCTGGCGAGGCCGCGGGGCAGGTCGTCGGCACCGGCAACCGACAGCAACTGCGCCGTAGCCTCGATCACGGTGAGTGGCGAGCGGAATTCATGGGAGAGCATCGCCAGCATCTGCCGCTGCTCGCGCCGCACCTGCTGTTCGGCCGCGACCGCCGCCATCAGCTCCTGCTCCAGCCGCTTGCGATCGGAGATGTCGACCCAGATCATCGCGATGCCGGAGGCATTGCGCGTCTCCTGGATCCGGAACCAGCGCCCGTCGATCGTCTCGACGACGGCGGGCTCGTCCAGCGCCTCGTCCGGCCCGAGGGCAAGCACCCGGCGCCAGTCGGGGCTGTCGACGAGTGTGGCGGCAATCTGACGCATCGCGGCGGGCCGGCCACCCGCCTGGCCAAGCCGCGGGGGATCCACGACATGCGCGGCCATCAGCTTGGAGAACAGCCGCGTGTTCATGAAGGCCAGACGCTGATCGCGATCGAACAGCAGCATCCCGACCTCGAGCGTGGAGAGCGCATCGTTGAGCTGGACCAGGTCGAAGTCGGCAAGCCGGCGGGCGGTGGCATCGCGCCAGATCTTGAAACGCCCGCCATCGGGCAGCGGGTACATCCGCAATTCCACCCAGCGCCCATCGGCCCGCTGATACGTGAGCGGCCCGGTCACCGTGCGGTGCCGTTCGAGGGCTGCCGCCAGCATCTGCGCCATCGTCTCCTCGTCGACCGGATGCTGCAGCTCGAACAATGCGCGTGCGGTATCGAGAAAGGCGAGGCCCGGACGCAGCATCGGGCGCACTTCCGGAAACAGCTCGGGATAGTGCCCGTTCCACGCGATCACCCGGTCCTGGGCATCGTAGACGCAGACCGCCTCGTCAACCTTGTCGGCAAGCATCGGCGCCAGCCGCGCGCGCAGTTCGGGCGCGAGTGCGGCGAGACTACCGGTCGGCGGGGGATCGCTGGCTGCGGTCGGCATGGCCCTCAGCCTGGACGATGCGCATCGCAACTGCAAGGGCGGGCCATTCCGGCAATGCCATCCTCACGTGCCGACCTGCTTGATCGCGGCCAGGAAGGACAGGACCTGGTCGCGCAACTGGACCGCGGCATCCTGCACATCGGCCGCGCCGGTATTCACCACCCCGGCCGCCTCCGCCGACCGCGCCGCCGACCCCTCGACGGCCACGGTCGACCGGGTGACGCCGCCTACGGCGCGCGAGGCCTGGGCCACGTTTGCCGCGATCTCGCCGGTCGCCGCGGCCTGCTGGCCCACGGCGGTGGCGATCGCGGTGGCGGATTCGTTCAGCCCGACGATGGTGCCGTCGATGCCTTCGATGATGGCGACGGTATCGCCCACCGAGGCCTGGATCGTCCCGATCTGGGCGGCGATGTCGGCGGTGGCCCTCTCGGTCTGAGCTGCCAGGTTCTTCACTTCCGAGGCGACGACGGCGAAGCCCTTCCCCGCCTCGCCGGCGCGGGCCGCCTCGATCGTCGCATTCAGCGCCAGCAGGTTGGTCTGGCCCGCCACGCTGCGGATCAGCTCGACGATCTGGCCGACGTCGCGGGCGACTTCGTCCAGCCGCCGGATCTGCTCGCGCGCCGACTGGCCGCGCTCGGCGGCGGTGCCGGCCATCGCCGCGGTATCGGCGATGCGCCGGCCGATCTCGCCGATCGACGAGGTCAGCTGCTCGCTCGCCGCCACCACGGTCTGCAGGTTGGTATCGGTCGAGCGCGCGGCGCTTGCCGCATTCTGCGCTTCCGTATTGGCCTGCTCGGCCATCGCCGTGATCGAGACGCCGGCCGTGGTCATCCGCTCTGCCGCCTGCCCGAGGCGACCGAGCACGCCGGTCACGGCATGTTCGAACGTGGCGACCAGCCGCTCGGTCTCGGCCTCGCGCCGCAGGTGCGCTTCACGGACGCGGCGTTCTTCGACCAGCCGCCGCTCCTGCTCGCGCCGCTCGGCCTCGACGTTGCGCATCCGCTCTTCCTGCAGCTGTGCCTGCATCTTGCGGCCGCTTTCCTCGGCTTCGGCCCGCTGCGCCAGTTCGCGCCGCTCGGCCTCAGCCAGCTCGGCCTGTACCGCGGCGTCGCGGGCGCGGGCCTGCTCGGCCTCCTGCTGCAGGCGGATGGCTTCGAGCCCCTGCGCCTTGAAGACCTCGACCGCCCGCGCCATGCTGCCGATGGCATCGCCATGGCCGGTATCGGGCACCTCGGCCGCGTAATCGCCTCTGGCCAGCCGCGTCATCACCGCCGTCAGCCGGCCGACGCGGCTGATCAGCAGCCAGCCGACCAGGGCAGCAATGCCCAGTGTGACGATACCGATGGCAACGGCCGACAGCAGCAGCCGGTCGATCGCGTCCTGGCGCTCGGTTTCCGAGGCTGCCAGGGTGGCCTCCAGCTCCGCCGACAGGGCGCCGGCCACGGCCTCGACCACCGGGTTCAGCCTTGCGATGACGGCGGTCAGTTCGCCCCTGGTCTTCTGGATCTCCAGGGTGACATCGACGAAGCTGCCGAAATCCGCCATGTAGACTTCCATCAGCTGGCGGACGCGCGCCTTCTCGAAGATCGGCATCTTCACGCCGGTCAGAAGCTGCACGAATTGCTCGGCCCGCTTGGCGATGTCGCCGCGGTATCTGGGATCCAGCCGCAGCATGAAATCCTTCTCGTGGCGCCGCATCTGCAGCATCACGTTGGTCAGCTCGAGCTGATCGGCCTTGGCCAGGGCCGTCTCCACCTCATGCACCGAGGCGCGCAGCTGGCCCTGCAGACCGCCGTTCTCGTCCAGCCCCAGCTTGTTCTGTGCCGCGACCAGCTGGGCGAACCGCGCCCGATAGTCGGCGATGCCCGCGAGGAGTTCGGCTGCGCGCCCGCCGGTACCGTCGTCGGCCGAAATGCGCTCCAGGATCGTCGAGGCGCGGTCCAGCGCGGCCTTCTGGCGATCGGCATCGGTCATCTGGCGGCGCAGGAGGAAAGCCCCTTCGGCCATCTGCGCCTCGGCCAGCGCTAGGCGGAATTGCTGCAGCTCGTCGCGTCGTCCCTCCAGCGCGCGCTGCCGGTGGCTCAGCTCGGTCTGCTCGGCGGCAAAGCCGAGAAACAGCGAAGCAAGCACGACGAGGCCGAGGAGACCCGCCGCGGCGATCGCGGCGATCTGGATGCGCAAACCAAAGATCTGCCCCACCTTGCGCTGGTGCATTGCAGTATCCTTCTTCCGGCTGAATTTGAATCGATTGTTGCGTGCGGTGAGTCGGCGGGGCGCAAAAGTTACAAACTAATGACGCTTTATGCGAAGTTATTTCGTAAAATTTTGTCTTAAAAGCGGTATCCCGACACGCAGATCAAAGCGACGTGCGGGGGCGTGCCGGCGGCGTATCCGTCGGTCATGTCGCGGCAAGTCCAGATAGGATTATCGTCATGGCGGCGTCCGCCACGGCCACGGCCCTCGATCTGTCGGCGACGGGATCAGGGCCGGCGGTGACGGTCTTGGGGTGCGCTCACCCGTAGCGCTGTTCCTTCCAGGGATCGCCGACCATGTGATAGCCGCGATTCTCCCAGAAGCCGGGCTTGTCCTCGGCCATGAATTCGATGCGCTTGAGCCACTTGGCCGACTTCCACAGATAGAAGCGCGGCATGATCAGCCGGACCGGCCCGCCGTGTTCGCGGGTCAACGGCGCCCCGTCCCAGCTATGGGCCAGGATGACGTCGGGGTCGGACAGCATTTCCAGGCTGACATTGGTGGTGTAGCCGTCGTGGCTGTGCAGCATCGCGTAACGCGCGGTCTCGCGCGGCTTGACCTCGTCGAGCAGGTGGCGCATCGCGACGCCGGCGAACTTGTTGTCGTAGCGCGACCAGGCGGTAACGCAATGCATGTCGCAGGTGACGACGGTCTGCGGCTGTTCGAGAAACTGGTTCCAGTCCCAGGTCAGGGATTCGGCGACCAGGCCGTCGACGCGCAGCTTCCAGTCCTGCTCGCGAACCGTCGGCTGGATGCCGAGATCGAGCACCGGCCATTCCCGCACCAGGCGCTGGCCCGGCGGCAGGCGGCCGGCCCCGGCGGGGCGGCCGGTGAGAAGCCGGCCCTCGCGCGCCCATTTTTCCTTGGAGGCGATCAGCTTGTCCTTGATCGCACCGATGAACCCGCCGTCGTTCTCGTCAGCCATCACGGATCACCCGCGTTCGCGCATCAGCCGGCCTTTTTCGCGCTGCCAATCGCGTTCCTTCTCGGTCTCGCGCTTGTCGTGCAGCTTCTTGCCGCGGGCCAGGCCCAGCTCAACCTTGGCGATGCCGCGGTCGTTGAAATAGAGGCGCAGGGGCACCAGCGTCGAGCCGCCCTTCTTCAACTGGCCAAGCAGCTTGCCGATCTGGCGGCGGTGCATCAACAGCTTGCGCGGCCGGCGCGGCTCATGGTTGAAGCGGTTGCCCTGCTCGTACTCGGCGATGTAGCTGTTGATCAGATACAGCTCGCCGGTTTCGGCCGAGGCATAGGCATCGCCGATATTGGCCTTGCCGGTGCGCAGCGACTTGACCTCCGTGCCGGTCAGGACGATGCCGGCCTCGAAGGTCTCGTCGATGAAATAATTGAAGCGGGCCTTGCGGTTCTCCGCGACGTTGCGTCTGTTATCGTCGGTCACTTCTTACCTTTTGCGGCCTTCTTGGCCTTCGGCTTGGCCGCCTTGACCTTGACCTCGGTAGCCTTGCCCACCAGGCCCACCTGCTTGAGCACCGCCTCGACCTTCTTCTTCGTGGCATCCGAAGGCTCGACCAGCGGCAGGCGCAGACCGGGCTCGCACAGGCCGAGCAGGCTGGCCGCATACTTGACCGGGCCCGGGCTGGTCTCGACGAAGAGGACGTTGTGCAACGGCATCAGCGCTTCGTGCAGCGCGCGCGCGGTGGCGTAGTCGCCGCTGAGGCAGGCTTCCTGGAACTGGGCGCACAGCTTCGGGGCGACATTGGCCGACACCGAGATGCAGCCGACGCCGCCATGGGCGTTGAAGCCCAGCGCGGTGCCGTCCTCGCCCGACAGCTGGCAGAAGTCGTCACCCAGCGCCAGGCGCATCTTCGACGGCCGGGTCAGGTCGGCGGTCGCATCCTTGACGCCGACGATGCGCGGCAGCTTGGCCAGTTCGGCCATGGTCTCCGGCGTCATGTCGATCACCGAGCGGCCGGGGATGTTGTAGATGATGATCGGGATGCGGGTGGCATCGTGGATCGCCTTGAAATGGGCGTACAGGCCGGCCTGGTTCGGCTTGTTGTAGTAGGGCGTGACCACCAGCGCGGCATCGGCGCCGGCCTGCTTGGCATGCTTGGTCAGCTCGATGGCTTCCTCGGTCGAGTTGGACCCGGTGCCGGCGATCACCGGCACGCGGCCGCGCGCGGTCTCGATGCAGATCTCGACGACCCGCTTATGCTCGTCGTGGCTCAGCGTCGGGCTCTCGCCGGTGGTGCCGACCGGAACCAGGCCATGCGTGCCCTGCTCGATCTGCCACTCGACCAGTTTGCGGAAAGCTTTCTCGTCCACCCGGCCGTTGCGGAACGGAGTGATGAGGGCGACGAAGGAGCCTTTGAACATGGTCTCTATATCCCTGGCGACGGCGGATCGGTGAAAAGTGCGGCACCATAATCCCGCCGCCGCAGCCCCGCAAGGCAGGATCCGCAAGGCAAAATCGGCCTGGAACCTGCCTGTCGTTACTTGTAAGAAACTTTAACCATAAGGCTCTATGCTGCGTTCGGGGTTGCTATCGGGGGCGGCTGGACGGCACAATCCCCCAGCACATTCCACAGGATTCAGAGGGACTTCGCCGCGTCATGGGGGCACAGAAGACCGTCGGCATTGCCGCCGCGATCGCCTTGTTGCTGACCGTAGACCCGGTCGCAGCCGCAACGCCGAAGGCAAAGACACCGCCCAAGGAGGCGCAGCCCGCCGCTGCGACGGTGCCGGTGCCCAAGCCGCGCCCGGCGGCGCCTAGCGTCGCGCGGTCCGCGCCCGCACCCGCCCGCACCGCCATCCAGATCGACGATGCCGCGCTCGACAGCGT
>JAEYTW010000235.1 GCA_023433835.1 Pseudomonadota bacterium
GCGCCGGCGACCAGGTGCTGATCGAGGTCGCCGACGATGGCGGCGGCATCGATCCCGCCGTCATCCGCCGCGTCGCCGCCGCCCGCGGCGTGGCGCCGGCCGCAACGCTGGACGCGCTGTCGGACGACGAGGCCGTCGACCTGATCTTCGCCCCCGGCTTCTCGACGGCGGCCCGGGTTACCGATCTGTCCGGGCGCGGGGTCGGCATGGACGCGGTGCGCGCGGCCATCGGCCGCATCGGCGGCCGCGTCAGCGTGACCAGCCGCATCGGCGCCGGCACCACGGTACGCTTCGCCCTGCCGTTCAGCGTGATGGTGACCCGGGTGATGACCGTCGAGGCCGGCGGCCAGGCCTTCGGCATTCCCTTCGACGCCGTGGTCGAGACGCTGCGGCGCGACCGCGCTGACATCGCGGCCGTGGGCGCGATCTCTGCCTTCACCTTGCGCGACCGCGCCGTGCCGCTGATCGCATTGGCCGAGGTGCTGGGCCGCGAGGCCGCGGCCGATCCGCCGCCGCTCGCCAATATCGTGGTGACCGAGGTCGGCGGCCAGATCGGCGCGCTGGAGGTCGACCGCTTCGGCGCCACCCTCGACGTCATGCTGAAGCCGATGGAGGGCCTGCTGGCCGGCATGCGGGGCATCGCCGGCACCACGCTGCTCGGCGATGGCCGGGTGCTGATCATCCTCGACGTGCAGGGACTGCTGCAATGACCGTGAGCCGGGATGCCGACGGCACGATCCGCCTGAGCGGGGATTGCGACGCGGCGGATGCCGAGGCCCTGCTGCGCCATCTCGGGGCCGACCCCGGCGCCGCCGTCGACTGGCGCGGCTGCACGCGCGCCCACGCCGCCGTCGTCCAGGTGCTGATGGCGTTGCGGCCGGCGCTGTCGGGGCCGCCGGCCGACGATTTCCTGCAGCGTCATGTCGCGCCGTTGCTGCTTTAGTTGAAAGCGCGCGGGCAACCTTTTCTTGCTTTGGCTTCTATGTAAGATTGCCGCTGCAATTCCCTTGCAGAACTCATTGAAAAATCTTTGCCCGGATCGGGAACGGAACGCGCGCTGATGACTTACAAGGTACTGATCGTCGACGACAGCAAACTGGCGCGGATGTCGGTTGCCAAGGCCCTGAGCGGCCTGCAGCCGACATGGGTGCGGCTGGAGGCGTCGAACGCCGACGAGGCCGTGGCGATGGTAGCGCAGCAACAACCCGACATCGTATTGCTCGATTTCAACATGCCCGGGCGCGACGGCCTGGCGCTGGCGGCCGACCTTTCGGCGAAGCGCCCTGACATGCCCATCGCCGTGGTGTCGGCCAATATTCAGGACGAGATCGTCGCCCGCGCGCGGGCGATCGGCGCCGCCTTCCTGCCCAAGCCGCTGACGTCGGCCGCCCTGGCGGAATTCCTGGATACCGCCCAGGCGCGGCTGAGGCCGGCGGCGACGTGAAACTGCCCGATACGGTCGCCCTCAACGATCTGGAACTCGATGCCCTCACCGAGCTGGTGAACATGGGGGTCAGCCGTTCGGCGGCAAGTCTGCGTCATATGGTGGGCGACGAAGTCCTGCTGTCGGTGCCGTCGGTCGCGGTCGTCAGCCGCAGCCGCGCCGCCCAGATCATCGGCGACGACCCCGGCAGCCGGATGGTCGCCGTCCACCAGGCCTTCGACGGCGACATCGCCGGGCGCGCCCTGCTGATCTTTCCCGAGACCAACAGCCTGGAACTGGTCCGCGCGGTAACCGGCGGCCGCCTGCCGCTCGAGGATATCATCGAGCTGGAACAGGAAGCCCTCGCCGAGACCGGGAACATCATCCTCAACGGCTGCCTTGCGACCATCGCCAACATGCTGCAGCGGTCGCTGCAGATGTCGCTGCCGGAAATCCTGCGGGGCTCGGGCCCCGATTTCTTCGCCCTGCCCGACATGGGCAGCAGCGGCGGCGCGGACGAGGAAAAGGCCGTCCTTTTCCTCTACATCACCTTCTCGGTCCGCGAGCGCGACATCCGCGGCTATATCGCCATGCTGATGGACCTGCCGGCCCTCGCCTCGTTGAAGCGACTGCTGGCCGATCTGATCGCGCGCACCGCGGAAGGGATCTACGAGGTCGATGGCACCCGCTGACACCGGTGATATCGCGGCGGTGTTCGACGCGGTCGACACCGGGCTGATCGTCCTCGACGCCGAGGCACGCGTGCGCGGCTGGAATGCCTGGATGGCCGCCGCGACCGGCATCGCCGCCGCGGCCGCCGACGGCCGCCGCCTCGACGAAATCTTCCCGCCGCTGGTTGCCGGCCGGCTTGCCACCGCCATCAACGATGCGCTGAAGGCCGGCACTTCGGCGATCCTGACCCATTCGCTGCACCAGACGATCTTCCCGCTGAAGACCCGGGCCGGCCGCGACCTGATCCACAACGTCGCGGTGCGGCCGATGGCGGGCATGGCCGCGGCGCGCTGCCTGATCCAGGTCTCCGACGTCACCATGGCGACCGAACGCGACCGGGTGCTGCGCGAACGCCAGAACGCCCGGTACGACGCCGTGGTCGACGGCGCCCCCGATGCCATCGTCACGCTGGACATGGCGGGGGTCATTCAGATGGCCAACCCCGCGGCCGCCCGCGAATTCGGCTATCCCGCGCGCGATCTGATCGGCCAGCCGATCGCGCTGCTGTTCGACGACCGGGAAGCCTGGAAGGCGGCCTGGGCCACGCTGTTGTCGGGCGGGGCGCTGGCCCGGCCCGTCGAGCTGATCGCCCGGCGCAGGAACGGGTCGCCCAGCCATCTCGAAATGTCGGCCTCGCGCTGGCAGGCCGAGGCGCGCGTGTTCGTCACGGCCATCCTGCGCGACGTCAACGAGCGCCGCGCGGCCGAGGCGGCGCTGCGCAGCCTGAACCAGACCCTGGAACGCCGCGTGGCCGAGCGCACCGCCGACCGCGACCGCATGTGGCGGCTGTCCGGCGACGTCATGCTGGTGGCGCGCCCCGACGGCGAGATCACCGCGACCAACCCGGCCTGGACCACGCTGCTGGGCTGGACCGAACCGCAGTTGCACGGCACCGAACTGCAGGAATTCGTGGTGCCCGAGGACCTGCCGATCCTGACGGCCGCCCTGCGCGAGCTGGCTACCGCGCCCACAGCCCCGCGGCTGTTCGAATTACGATTGAAAGCGTCGGACGGATCAAGCCGGACGATCGCCTGGAGCGCGGTGGCCGCCGACAATTTCGTCCAGGCCGTCGGGCGCGACGTGACCGCCGAGCGCGAGGCCGAGGAAGCGCTGCGCCAGGCCGAGGATGCGCTGCGCCAGTCGCAGAAGATGGAAGCCATCGGCCAGCTGACCGGCGGCATCGCGCACGACTTCAACAACATGCTGACCGGCATCATCGGCGCGATCGACATCCTGAAGCGGCGGATCACGGCCAAGCGCTATGACGATACCGAGCGTTTCATGGCCGCCGCCGTCGCCTCGGCCAACCGCGCCGCGGCCCTGACCCATCGGCTGCTCGCCTTTTCGCGCCGCCAGCCGCTCGACCCCCAGCCGCTCGACATCAACCGGCTGGTCGAGGGCATGGCCGACCTGCTGCGCCGCAGCCTGGGCGAACAGGTCCAGCTCGACATCGCCCTGGGCGACGGCGTCTGGCCGGCGGTGACCGATGCCAACCAGCTCGAGAATGCGCTGCTCAATCTTGCCATCAACAGCCGCGACGCGATGCCGGGTGGCGGCCGGCTGACCATCGAGACGTCGTCGGTGCGCCTCGCCAAGCCCGCCGGCGGGGCCAAGACCGACATGGAGCCGGGCGACTACACCGTGATCTGCGTCGCCGATACCGGCATCGGCATGTCGCGCGAGACGCTGGCCAAAGCCTTCGATCCGTTCTTCACCACCAAGCCGATCGGCCAGGGCACGGGGCTCGGCCTGTCGATGGTCTATGGCTTCGCCAAGCAGTCGAACGGCCATGTCCGCATCGAAAGCGAGGTCGGCCGCGGCACTAAGGTCCGCCTGTACCTGCCGCGCCATGTCGGGGCATTGGCCGAGGAGGAGGATGGCGGCCCGGTCACCGCGCCGCGCGGCGATGGCGAGACCGTGCTGGTGGTCGAGGACGACCCCTCCGTCCGGTTGCTGATCGCCGAAGTCCTGCGCGAGCTGGGCTATGCCTGCCTGGAGGCCGGCGAGGCCCAGTCGGCGCTGCAGATCTTGACGTCGCGGGTCCGGCTCGATCTGATGATCACCGACGTGGGACTTCCCGGGTTGAACGGCCGGCAGCTTGCCGAGATGGCGCGCCAACAACGGCCGGACCTGAAGGTGCTGTTCGTCACGGCCTATGCCGAGCAAGCCACGGGGCGGAGCGACTTTCTCGGGCCGGGCATGGAAATGGTGACCAAGCCGTTCGCGCTCGATGCGCTGGGATTGCGGATCCGCGAGATGATCGCCTCGTAACCCCGACGGCGTGAGCAGAGGGATTTGGGGGGATGGCGTCTGACATGGGCCGGGGTGGCGGCCTCGACGAACTCGAGCTCGATGCCCTGACCGAGCTGGTCAATATCGGCGTCGGGCGCGGCGCGCTGTCGCTGCGCGAACTGGTCGGCGAACAGGTGCTGCTGTCGGTGCCCGCGCTGGCGATCCTGTCGCGCGACGAGGCGATCGCGGCGCTGGGACCGGACGAACTCGCCCAGCTCGTTGCCGTGCGCCAGGGGTTCACCGGCGAATTCTCCGGCCAGGCGCTGCTGATCTTTCCGGAAATCTCGAGCCTGGAACTGGTCCGCGCCGTGGCCGGGCGGCAGCTCGCCCTCGACGATATCGTCGAGCTGGAGCACGAGGCACTGGCCGAGATCGGCAACATCATCCTGAACGGCTGCATCGGCGCCATCGCCAACCTGATGCAGAAGACGCTGTCGATGTCGCTGCCCGAAATCATCAAGGGTACCAGCCGGGAATTCATCGACCTGTTCTCGGGCGGCGCCGACGACGTGGTGCTGGTGGTGCGCATCAACTTCCTGCTGAAGGGCCACGAGATTTCGGGCCATGTCGCGATGGTGATGGACCTGCAGTCGCTGGCGGCGCTGAAGATGCTGATCGCCGAATTCATCCGCCGCGCGACGATCTGACGCTCAGCGGGCGTTGAAGAACGACCAGACCAGTTCTAGCCCGTCGATGGCGGGCACGAACGGCCCGGCCATCGATTCCGGCAGTTCGGCGCCGGCGCCCGGCCAGTGATGGCCGAGGCCGATCATTTCGTAATAGCGCACCTGGGCACCGCCCTGGCAATCCTGCCAGGCGATCAGCCGCAGGTCCTCGCCCGGCCGGGTGTCGGTGGTGACGGCGCAGCTCAAGGCCTGCGCCCAGGCTTCGGGCACCATGATCGGGGGTATCTTGGCATAGCGCGCCGACCACATCGCGATCCGCACCTCGCCGCCGGCGATCGGATTGAGCGGATCGCGCGTGCCCGTCGCGTAGAGCAGGCTGGGTAGCGCGCCTGGCAGCGCCGGCAGGGGGCTCGGATGCCCCGCGATCGCGGCCACCGCGGTCAGGAGTTCGGGCCGGGCTGCGGCGAAGCGGATCGCCATGGCGGCGCCGGACGAAAAACCTGTCATGAAGACCCGACCGATCGGCCCCTGCGTCTTGAGCACCGCGATCAGCCGCGCCAGAAACCCGACATCGTCGACCCAGGTCTTGGTCGCCGGCATGTGGTCGCTGCCGTCGTTCCAGAAGCGCGGGTTCTCGCGGAACGCGGCCGGCCGGGCAACGTCGGGCGGCAATGCGTCCGGGGCCACGGCGATGAATCCGGCAACCGGGGCCAACTCGGCCCAGCCCTGGCGGGTCAGGGCCGCATCGCCGCCGCCGCCGGCGCCGTGCAGCACGATCACCAGATCCTGCGGCCGGCCGCCGTTGTCAGGTTTGACGATGGCGAAGCTGCGGGGCAGATCCTGCCAGTCCAGCGTGCGCCGCTCGGCGGCGGCGGCGATCGATGCCACCAGGACGAGACCCAGCGCCAGCGCATTGACGCCTAAAAGCTGCCTGCCCATACTGCCTCCGATTTTGCAGCGTCCTGATGGGAAATACGCATGACGATCGCGCCGGTTGCCACGACCGCCCTTTATGGCGGCATTCTCGGCCTGATTTACTTCGCGCTGTCGGTCAACGTCATCCGCTATCGCTTTTCATTGCAGGTCGACCTGGGCGACGGCGGCCATAAACCGCTGCACCGGGCCATTCGCGCCCATGCCAATTTCGCCGAGTACGTGCCCCTGACCCTGCTGCTGATCGGCCTGGCCGAAGCGCTGCTGACGCGTCAGCTGATCATCCACCTGCTGGGCGGCGGGCTGGTGCTGGGCCGCCTCGCCCATGGCTGGGGCCTGGCCCGGGCGAGCGGCGCCTCGCCGGGACGGATGGTCGGCACGATCCTGACGATGGTGATCCTGTTCGCCGCCGCGGTGCTGGCGATCGCGGCCCATTTCCGCGTCCAGGTCTAGCCTTTCTTGCGCGGTGTCCGGACCTGGCCGTCGATCTCGGCGAAGGTCAGGTGGCCGATCACCGAGCCGAAGAAGGAATCGGTGACCAGGCGGACCGGTACCACCAGCTTGTGGTCGGGGTAGAGCGCCACCCACAGCATGGTCTTGCGGCTGTCGAACTCGCGGTTCTGCTCTTCCGCATTCCTGGCGTAGCCGGCGATGCGCTCGACCCGGATGGCGCAGCGAAGCGCCTTGCCCGAGAAGGTCGTGTAGTCGGTCGGCGTGAAGGTATCCTCGCCGTCGAGCGTCATGACGAGGTCGTAGCGCCGCCGGCCGTCGAAGATCGGCACCCGCGTCACGCACGGATTGTCGGCGGTATAGAGCACCTGGGACAGCGCCGCGCTCAGCGGGTCGAGGGCGCCCACGGTCTGGGCCGGCTTGACCGGGTCGCGGTCGTCGGCCTCGGGCGGCGGGTCGGCGATCGAGATCGCCTCGCCCCGGGTATTCCAGGTGATGTCGACCCGGCGCTTGGAAAAGCGCCAGTCCGCATCGGTGACGAAGCGGTGCGGCGTGACGATGCCGCGGTCGATCTGCCCCTCGACCGTGTTGAGCGAGCGCAGCCGCATCAGGAAATCGAAGATGCCGGTCGAGCGCGCCGTGCTCTCCCCGCGATAGGCCGGCCCCTGCCGTTCGGCCCTGGTGTCGACCGTCATGACCTGGGCGCCGCCGGAATAGAAATCGAAGGAAAAACGCAGGCGATTGGCCTCGGCCTCCGCCCGGGCGGGCAGGGTCGCGGTCAGGGCCAGCATGCCGGCCAGCAGCATCGCGGGGGTGCGCATGTCGAATGATTTTGGGCGGAAACCGCCCGCGGTCAAGCGCCCGGCCGCTCAACCGGCGACGGGAACCCAGATTTCGACCTCGCCATTGCCGCTTCGGGGGTCGAAGCGGTCGTCGTAGCGCTCGAAGTCCGGCGCGTTCGCGACCTTCAACCCCGATGCCGGCAGGTATTCGTGCCAGATGGCATGCACGGTCGCGCGGATGGTCGATATATGGCCGCGATGGGTGAACACCGCATAGCGCCGCGCCGGCAAAGCGAGGCGGGCCAGGTCCGACGGCACCGCAGCCAGGTCCGTCACCTCGACGCCGCAGAGATAGTCGAAGCTGCCGGCGCCGTCGGCACCGTGGCAGACGCCGTAGGTGATCCAGCCGACCTGGCCCGGGATGCTGCCGATATGGGGCCCGAACCGCTGCCACAGCGCGGGAATGCCGACATTGGTTTCCTGGGTGAAGCGATCGCCGAGGCCGGCGATCAGCAGGGCCGGGCCCTCGACCAGGCGCGGGGCTTCGAGATTCACGAACGCGATATCGTCCATCCTCAACGGCTCCATCAACGGCAGGTTGTCGAGATGCCCCCGGGCGCGCAACTGCTTCGGCGTCATGCCGAACAGGGCGCGGAAGGCGCGGGAGAACGCTTCGTGCGAGCCGTAGCCCACCTCGAGCGCCACGGCCAGGATGTCGGGCGCGCCGGCCGACAGCAGCCGGGCGGCCTCGGTCAGGCGGCGGCCGCGCAGGTAGCCCATCACCGTCCCGCCGGTCACCGCCGCGAAGACGCGCGACAGGTTGAACCGCGAGACCCCGGCCGCCCCGGCGATTTCGGCCAGCGAGATTCCGCCCGCGAAGCGGCTCTCGATGAACCAGAGGGCTTTGGCCACGGATTCCATGCGCTCCCCTCACGTTGGGCAGATCCTTATAGCGCGTTCCCGGCCCGCGCACTTGATCGCCGTTGCCGCTTGCGCGGGGGAGCCGATTGGGTTTTGCTGCGCGCCGACATGATCGACCCGTCCGACCTGCCCGCCGTCGCCGACCGCCTGATCCAGGGGGACCGCCGGGCACTCGCCCGCGCCATCACCCTCGTCGAATCGACGCGAACCGACCATCGCGCCCTGGCGGCCGAGCTGCTTGCCCGGGTGGCGCCCACCGGCATCGTCTCGACCCGCATCGGCATTTCCGGCACGCCCGGCGTCGGCAAGTCGACCTTCATCGAAGCCTTCGGCCGGCACCTGACCGGTCGTGGCCACAAGGTCGCGGTGCTGGCGGTCGACCCGAGCTCGGCCCGCGGCGGCGGCTCGATCCTCGGCGACAAGACGCGGATGACCGAACTGTCACGCGACCCCAACGCCTTCATCCGCCCCTCACCCTCGTCGGGCACGCTGGGCGGCGTCGCCCGCCGCACCCGCGAGGCGGTATCGCTGGTCGAGGCGGCCGGTTTCGACATCGTGCTGGTCGAGACCGTCGGCGTCGGCCAGTCCGAGACGACCGTCGCCGACATGGTCGACCTGTTCCTGCTGCTGCTGGCCCCCGGCGGGGGCGACGATCTGCAGGGCATCAAGCGTGGCATCATGGAACTGGCCGACATCGTCGTCGTCAACAAGGCCGACGGCGACCTGTTGAAGCCGGCGCGACTCGCACAGGCCGACTATCAGGCCGCGCTGTCGCTGATGCGGCCGCGCTCGCCGGCCTGGAGACCGCCCGTCCTGCTGGCCTCGGCCGTCACCGGCGAAGGCATCGCCGGCATCCGCGAAACCATCGAGGCCTATCGGGCCGCGCTGGAACCGTCGGGCGAGCTGGCCGAGCGCCGCGCCGCGCAGGCCCAGGCCTGGCTGGGCCGCGAACTGGCCGACGGCCTGGTCGATGCCGCCCGGCGCCACCCCGAGGTCGCGGCGAACTGGGGCCCGGTCGAGCAGGCGGTGCGCGAGGGCCGGCTGACGCCGGCAGCGGGGGCGAACCGCCTGATCGCGGCCTTTCTCGGCCGTATGCCGGCCGAATCAGCTTGACGCCGCCGGGCGCCATCGGTAAATAGCCGCACTTCCCGGACAAATCGTCCTGAGACCCGAGATTTACGAGGATTTGCCATGGCCCGTCGTTGCGAAGTGACCGGCAAGGGTGTGCAGAGCGGCAACAACGTCAGCCACGCCAACAACAAGACCCGCCGCCGCTGGCTGCCGAACGTGCGCGACGTCTCGCTGCAGAGCGACGCGCTCGGCCGCTTCATCACCCTGAAGATGTCGGCCCACGGCCTGCGCTCGGTCGAGCACAACGGCGGGATCGACAACTGGCTGGTCAAGACCGCCAACGACAAGCTGTCGGAGGACGCGGTCAAGTTCAAGCGCGCGATCAAGAAGGCCCGGGCCGCTTCGGCCGCCGCCTGATCCAGGCTTGCCTGCTGCATTGCGGCGAACCGGCAACGGTTCGCCGCAATTGTTTTTCCCATTCCCCGTGGGAAACCGGCTCCTATCCTGAAGGCTAGGGATTGCATGCACTTTTGTGCGTGCTGCTGCACTGCAACAAATTTCTGGTACGGTTGAGCTATCAGTCCGTCTCCCGGTTGGAGGACACTATGGCTCGCCGTCGCTCGCTCGCCGTCCGGATCTATGCCATCGGCGGCTTCCTTGCCCTCACCGCCGCCGCCATCATCGCCTATGCCCTGATCACGCTGGGCAATTACCAGCATGACGTCGACCGCATGATGCTGGCCGGCACCCGCGCCCAGCTCGGCGCCGAGCTCGACGGGCTGATCAATGCCGTGGTGATGGAAAGCCGCGGCATCTACATGACCCAGGATCAGGGCCAGGCCCGCCGATTCGGCGACAGCCTGCTGAAGGCCGCCGACCGCATGGACGAGCGCCGCAACCGGCTGATCGCGACCTATCCCGACCGCGTCGCGGCGGCCCGCACGCCGCTGATCGTCGAGATCGACCGTTTCCTTGCCACACGGCGCGAACTGGTGCGGCTGTCGCGCGAACCGGGGGAAGGCGCGCTGGCCACCGCCCGCGCCTTCGGCGACAACGACCAGAACCGGTCGGTCCGCCAGGCCTTGAATGCGGCGATGGAAAGCTTCATCGCCCGCTCGATCGCCGAGGCCGACGCCGAAAACGCGACGCTCGAGCGCACCGGCCGACACCTGCCCTGGGTCCTGATCGGCGGCGGTGCCACCGCGATCCTGATCGCCTGCATCATCGCCGTGCTGGTCGTCCGCCGCACCATCACCGGCCCCCTGGGAGCGTTGAGCGACGCGATCACGCGATTGGCCGAAGGCGACCTCGACCGGGCACTGCCGTCCCATGGCCGCGCCGACGAGATCGGCGCGATCGGCGACGCCGTCGCGGTCTTCCGCCGTGGCCTGCAGGACAACCGGCGCCTGGCCGGAGAGAACGAGGCGGCCCTGGCCCGCGAGGCCGAGGCCCGGGCAGCGGCCGAAACCCGGCGCCTGGCCGAGGCCGAAGCCCAGCGCCTGGCCGCCGAACGCGAAACCCGGCGTGTCGCCGCCGCACTGGCAGCCCCGGCGGCGCGCGGAGCCCCGGGGTG
>JAEYTW010000304.1 GCA_023433835.1 Pseudomonadota bacterium
CGCCCGCGGCCTGCCGACCGCCGTCACGGCCGCCGCGGCCGCTCCCGCCGTGCCCCGCACCTGCGCCGCGGCGCTGGCCCGCCCCGCCTTCAGGCCCTACGTTTCCGACGACGTCATCGGCGTCGAGATCGGCGGCGCGCTGAAGAACGTCATCGCCATCGCCGCCGGCATCGTCACGGGCCGCGGCCTGGGCGAGAACGCGCGCGCCGCGCTGATCACCCGCGGCGTCGCCGAAATGGCGCGCTACGGCCGCGCCCGCGGCGCCAGGGCGGAAACGCTGATGGGCCTGTCGGGCCTGGGCGACCTGATCCTGACCTGTTCGTCGGCGCGTTCGCGCAACACCTCGCTCGGTATCGCGCTGGGCGAGGGGCGCAAACTCGCCGACATCCTGGGCGGGCGACGCACGGTCAGCGAGGGGGTTGCCACCGCCCGGGCCGTCGCCGCCGAGGCGCGCCGCCGCGATCTCGACCTGCCGGTGACCCAGGCGGTCGACCAGATCCTGCATCAGGATGCCGGCATCGACGACACCATCGCCGGGCTCCTCGCCCGGCCGCTGAAACACGAAGGGGAATAGGGGAAACCGATGGCCCACTGGCTGATCAAGAGCGAGCCCGAAGCCTGGTCCTGGGACATGCAGGTCAAGAAGGGCACGGAATCCTGGAACGGCGTGCGCAACTACCAGGCCGCCAACAACATGAAGGCGATGAAGCTGGGCGACCAGGCGTTCTTCTACCATTCGGTATCGGAGAAGCAGATCGTCGGCATCGTCGAGGTCGCCAAGCTCTACTACCCCGACCCGACCGACGAGAGCGGCCGGTTCGGCATGGTCGACTTCCGCACGGTCAAGCCGCTGAAGACGCCGGTGACGCTCGCCCAGATCAAGGACGACCCGAAGCTGAACCACCTGCCGCTGATCCGCCAGTCGCGGCTGTCGGTCATGCCGGTCGACGATGCCGCCTGGAAATACATCTGCAAGCTGGGCGGCGTCTGAGCGATGCTGCCGGCCCGCCATCCGCCGCCGGCGCCCGGCACGGTGCTGTGCCGGCTGGACGACCTGGCCGACCCCGGCGCCAAGGGCCTGACCTTCGGCGAGGGGCGGCTTGCGTTCGAGATGTTCGTGGTGCGGCGGGGAGAGCGGGCCTGGGGCTACGTCAACGATTGCCCGCATGCCCACACGACGCTCGAGTTCATGCCCGACCGTTTCCTCGATTCGGCCGGGCTCGACATCATCTGCTCGACGCACGGCGCGCGTTTCGCGGTCGAGAACGGGCGCTGCCTGATCGGTCCGTGCAAGGGCCAGGCGCTGACGCCGGTGCCGGTCGCGGTGATCGACGGCGCCATCACGGTGGCGGCATGACGGCGACCCTGTTCGGCGCCACCTACAGCGTCTACGTCCGTATCGCCCGCCTGGCCCTGGTCGAGAAGGCCGTCGCCCACGACCTGGTCGACGTCGACGTCTTCGGCCCCGGCGGACCGCCATCAGACCATCTTGCCCGCCATCCGTTCGGCCGCATCCCGGCCTTCGACCATGACGGCTTCACGCTCTACGAGACCGCTGTCATCACCCGCTATGTCGACGAAGCCTTCCCCGGCCCGGCGCTGCTGCCGGCCGGCCCCCGGGCGCGGGCCCGGGCGGCGCAGATCGTGGCGATGCTCGATGCCTATGGCTATCGCCCGCTGGTCTGGGGGCTGTTCGTCGAGCGGATCCGCGCCCCCGCCCAGGGGCGCGCGCCGAACGAGGACGCCATCGCGCAGGCCCTTGCGCAGGCCCGCACCTTCCTCGCCGCGCTGGAAGCCCTGTGCGGCGAGGGTCCCTGGCTGGTCGGGCCGGGCCTGACCCTGGCCGACCTGCATGCCGCGCCGATCTTTGCCTATTTCACGCTGACGCCCGACGCCGCCGACCTGCTGGCACCCCATCCCCGGCTGCGCGCCTGGTGGCAGGCGATGGCGGCCCGGCCAAGCCTGGCTGCGACCCGTTCGCCGCTGGAACCCTGACGCGTCAGCGCATCGTGCAGGCCCCACGGCCCCGGAACCACCCGCGGTCGCTGGCCAGGGCCGCCGTGAAACCCTTCCTGCCGCGCCACGTTGCGAGGCCGATGTGACAGGCTTGCGAAACCGCCCCCGGGCTCCTATATCTCTGGGTGCCGGGCAACCGGCTATGGCGATAAACACCGTATGGAATAAACGTTACGGACCCGGGGGCGGTACCCGGCGCCTCCACCAAGAGCCCATGGACCTGTCCCGTGGGTTGTTGCTGGGGGCGAATCAGGCTCGACGTGCGTGGTAAAGATACGACTTTCGCTCGGCATGGTTCCGCCGTTATCGGGCCATTCTACAAGTGCCAATGATAACACTGAGGCGCTCGCTCTTAAGGCTGCGTAAGCAGTTTTAAAAAGCGCGGTTCGGGGGGCACCGGGCAACAGAAGCCCCCCACTCAATTCTCCCGCAGCCTTCGGCATTCCCGCCACGCGACGATCTGCGCGGGCGCCCTTGCCGTGGCGGCGGGCTTTCGGCCACAATGGCCGCTTCACTGGCGTACTGGTTCAAAAGACGGTTAGGGGACGGCTCTATGGCCCGCGACTTCATGGATTACAACAGCATGGTCGAGGACGCGCTGCGTCTGGTCGTGCGCCGCGCGGTCGAGCGGGTGATCGCCGAAGGCCTGCCCGGCAACCATCATTTCTACATCTCCTTCCGCACCGATTTCGCCGGCGTCGACATCCCCGATTATCTGCATGCCCGCTATCCCGAAGAGATGACCATCGTGCTGCAACACCAGTACGGGGGCTTGCATTGCGACGACGAGAAGCTCGGCGTCACCCTGAACTTCAACAAGGTGCCCGAACACCTGGTGGTGCCCTTCGCCGCGATCACCGCCTTCGCCGACCCCTCCGTCAATTTCGGGTTGCAGTTCCACGGCACGGCGATGGCCGCCAACAGCGCGCGCCGCAACGGCCCGGCCGCCACCGCCATCAAGCTGCAGGAGCAGCCGGCAGCCGAGAGCGAGACCCCGGCCGCCGCCCCGGCGGGCAATGGCGAGGGCGCGGCCGACGGCGGCGCCAAGGTCGTGACCCTCGACGCCTTCCGCAAGAAGCAGTAAGACGCGAAATCGTCCTTAGTCTGCTTCACCCAGCCCGACACGCGAGGGATTGCGCATGCCCGATTTCAGCTATCAGGACCTGTTTCCGCAGGGGTCCGACCCGACGCCCTATCGCAAGCTGACGGCCGAGGGCGTCGAGACCGTCGAGGCGGGCGGGCGCAAGATCCTGAAGGTCGCACCCGAGGCGCTGTCGACGCTGGCCTTCAACGCGATGCGCGACATCGCGCATCTCTTCCGCCCCGGGCATCTGGCCCAGCTCGCCAAGATCCTCAACGACGAGACGGCGAGCCCCAACGACCATTTCGTCGCGCGCGAGATGCTGAAGAACGCCAATGTCTCGGCCGGCATGATCCTGCCGTCCTGCCAGGATACCGGCACGGCGATCATCGTCGGCAAGCGTGGCCAGAACGTCTGGACCGACGGCCGGGATGAAGCGGCGCTGAGCCACGGCGTCTACCGCACCTATACCGAGACCAATCTGCGCTATTCGCAGATGGCGCCCTTGTCGATGTTCCAGGAAAAGAACACCGGCACCAACCTGCCCGCCCAGATCGACCTGTTCGCCACCGACGGCGACGCCTACAAGTTCCTGTTCATGGCCAAGGGCGGCGGGTCGGCCAACAAGACCTATCTGTTCCAGGGCACGCCGGCGCTGCTGCGCGGCGAGGCGCTCCTGAAATTCCTCGACGAGAAGATCAAGACGCTGGGGACGGCCGCCTGCCCGCCCTATCACCTGGCGATCGTCATCGGCGGCCTGTCGGCCGAACAGAACCTGAAGACCGTCAAGCTGGCCTCGGCCCGCTATTACGACAGCCTGCCGACCGAGGGCTCGGCCGGCGGCCATGCCTTCCGCGACGTCGAGTTCGAGCAGAAGGTGCTCGAGCTGACCCAGTCGTCGGGTATCGGCGCGCAGTTCGGCGGCAAGTATTTCTGCCACGATGTCCGCGTCATCCGCCTGCCGCGCCACGGCGCCTCGCTGCCCATCGGCATCGGCGTCTCCTGCTCGGCCGACCGCCAGATCCTGGGCAAGATCACCCACGAGGGTGTCTTCCTCGAGCAGCTCGAGACCGATCCGGCCAGGTACCTGCCGGAAGTCACCGACGCGCATCTGGCCGACGACGTCGTCGCCGTCGACCTGAGCCGGCCGATGAGCGAGATCCGGGCGCTGCTGTCGCAATACCCGATCAAGACCCGGCTGAAGCTGACCGGCACCCTGATCGTCGCCCGCGACCTGGCCCACCAGAAGCTCGCCGAGCGGCTCGACCGCGGCGAAGGCCTGCCCGACTACGTCAAGAACCACCCGATCTATTACGCCGGCCCGGCCAAGACGCCCGAAGGCTATGCGTCGGGCTCGTTCGGCCCGACCACCGCCGGCCGCATGGACTCCTTCGTCGACATGTTCCAGAAGCACGGCGGCAGCCTGCTGATGCTGGCCAAGGGCAACCGTTCGAAGGCCGTCACCGACGCCTGCAAGGCCCATGGCGGGTTCTATCTCGGCTCGATCGGCGGCCCGGCCGCCATTCTCGCCAAGAACTGCATCAAGAAGGTCGAGGTCCTGGAATATCCGGAACTCGGCATGGAGGCGGTCTGGAAGATCGAGGTCGAGGATTTCCCAGCCTTCATCATCGTCGACGACAAGGGCAACGATTTCTTTGCCAATTTGAGCTGAAGATAAGGCGGATCCGGCCATCTGCCCAAGGTTTGGGC
>JAEYTW010000349.1 GCA_023433835.1 Pseudomonadota bacterium
CGCGGCGGCGGCCGCTGCTGGCCGCGCCGGCGTTGCGCCGGCGCCTGTACCGCACGGCACCGACCAGCCTGATCGTCCGGCGTGCGGTGCTGTTGGGCCGCACCGACCTCGCCCCCCGTCCGGCCGAAGCCTGGCAGGCCGGGCTCGACCAGATGCTCGACGGTCAGCGGCCGCGCGATGCCGTGCGCTGGCCGATGGTGCGAGATGCCGATCCGGTGCCGGGCGACGCCTGGCCCATCGGCAATGCCGGGCTGGTGCTGCTCGGCGCCTTCCTGCCGCGGCTGTTCGACATGCTGGGCCTGATCGGCCGCGACGCGGCAGGCAAGGCGCGGCTGGCCGATGGCGGCCGGGCCGTACATCTCCTGCAACTGATGGTCGACGGGCGCCCCGACCGGCCGGAACCCGAACTGGTGCTGAACCGGCTGCTCTGCGGCCTGCCGCTCGAGCAGGCCATTCCCCAGGCGATCGAGCCGACCGGGGCCGAACGCGAGGCCTGCGGCCAGTTGCTGCGCGCCGTGCTGGCGAACTGGCCGCCGCTGGCCGACAGTTCACCGGCCGCCTTGCAGGAAACCTTCCTGCAGCGCGAGGGACTCCTGACCCGGACCCAAACCGGCTGGGCCCTGAAGATCCAGCGCCGGACCGTCGACGTGCTGCTCGACCGGCTGCCCTGGAGCGTCTCCGTTCAGCTGCATTCCTGGATGGAAGCGCCGATCCATGTCGAGTGGTAGGCGTCAGCAGGGCTGCTGATGGACGGAACCGTCTTCGCCATCTAGCATCTTCCCCAAAATCAGGGAGGGATGGATGCAGCGCGTCGCGATCGTTACCGGGGGGGCCTCGGGCCTGGGATATGCCATTGCCCGCCGACTCGCCCGTGACGGCGTCGCGGTCATGCTGGCCGACCGCAACGAAGCGCAGCTCGAGGTCGCCCGGGCCGAACTGGGCCTGCCCGGTATCGCGGTCGATGTCAGCGATCCGGACGCGGTGACGGCGATGGTCGCCCGCACCGTCACCGATCTCGGCCGGCTCGACATCATGGTGGCGAATGCCGGCGTCGGCGAGTTGCGGCCGTTCCTCGACGAAACCCATGCCCATTGGCAGAAGGTCATGGCGGTGAACCTGACCGGCGTCTTTCTCTGTTGCCAGGCGGCGGCGCGCGCCATGGTGGCACAGGGCGAAGGCGGGCGGATCGTGACCATCGCCTCGGTGTCGGGCGTGCTGGCCGGGTCGGGCCGCGCCGCCTACGGCACCTCGAAGGCCGGCGTCATCCAGTTGACCAAGCAGATGGCGCTGGAGCTTGGCGGCCACGGCATCACCGCCAATGCGGTGGCGCCCGGCCCGGTCGAGACACCGCTCGTGGCGGCAAACCACACGCCCGAAACCCGCCGCACCTATACCAGCCGCATCCCGTCGGGCCGCTACGGCGAACCCGACGAGATCGCCTCGGCCGTCGCCTGGCTGGCGAGTGCCGAGGCGGCCTATGTCAACGGCACCACCCTGTTCGTCGACGGCGGGTTCGCCAGCGTGGGCGCGGTGGCGAGCGACATTCAGGCGTAAGGCACGACCTTCTGGCGCTGCCGCCCGAGGCCGGCGATCTCCAGCTCGACGACATCGCCCGGCTTCAGCCACACCGGCTCGGGCTTCTTGCCCATGCCGACGCCCGACGGCGTGCCGGTGGCGATGACGTCGCCGGGCATCAGCGTCATGTAGCGGCTGACATAGGAAACGATCTGGCGCACGCCGAAGATCATCGTCTTCGTGTGACCATCCTGCATGACCTGGCCGTTGACGGTCAGCTTCATGGCCAGGCCCTGCGGATCGGGCACGTCGTCGCGGGTGACGAGCCAGGGGCCGGTCGGGCCGAAGGTGTCGCAGCCCTTGCCCTTGTCCCACTGCGTCGATTGCATCTGGAAGGCGCGTTCGGACACATCGTTGACGACGCAATAGCCGGCGACGATGTCGAGGGCCTTGTCCTCGGACACGTTGCGGCCAACCGCGCCGATGACGACGCCGAGCTCGACTTCCCAGTCCAGCCTGGTCGAATTCAGCGGCACCATGGTGTCGTCATCGGGCCCGCAGATCGCCGAGGGTGCCTTGAGGAAGATGATCGGCTCGGCCGGTTCCGGCAGGCCGGCCTCGGCGGCATGTTCGGAATAGTTCAGGCCGATGCAGATGAACTTGGAGACACCGGCGACGGGCGCGCCGTAGCGCGGCTTGCCCTCGACCGGCGGCAGGCCGGCGGGATCGATGGCCTTCAGCTCGTCGATGCGGGCCAGCGCCGCGCCGTCGATATCGGCGACGACGCCCGAAAGGTCGCGCAGGGTGCCCTGGCCGTCGACCATGGCGGGTTTCTCGCGGCCCGGCGGGCCGACGCGGCAAAGCTTCATGTTCCTGGTCCTGTACGCTGGCGGTTTCAGGCCGCCTGGTTGAGATAGCTGTCGATCGGGCGGATCAGCCGGCCGCAATCGATCGGCACGCAGTCCGCCGGGTATTCCTGGCGGAATTCGGCGCCCCTGTCACGCGCGGCGGCGATGAAGCGATCGAGATGGTCCATCGCGCCGGTCGACAGGTCGTGCAGCACCAGCAGGCTTTCGTCCTGGGCGAAACACTGCGCCAGCGCCCGGTCGACCCAGTCGTCGGGCCGCGCCCAATCCTCCGGCACCGCGTTCCACAGCACGCAGGTGAAGCCGCCGTTGGTCAGATAGGCCAGCGCCTCGCGGTTGAGCAGGCGGTTGTCCAGCAGGCCGCCGCCGCCGAACGGCCGGAAGAACTTCCGCTCGTGGGCGAGATCGCCCAGCAGTTCCTGGGTCCGCGCGATTTCGCCGGACGCCACGCCCTGCTCCTCGCTGAGGCCGAGCGGCACCAGGTGGTTGTAGGTGTGGTTGCCGATCCAATGCCCCTCGGCATGCGCCCGCTCGGCCAGGTGGCGGCGGTCGCGCAGCTTGTCGCCCAGCACGAAGAAGGTCGCCTTCACGCCATGCCGGCGCAGGATGCCCAGCACCTGCGGCGTGACGTCGGGATCGGGGCCATTGTCGAAGGACAGCGTAATGGTCGTCATCGGAGCCTCAGTTTCGAGGGGATGTTCAGCCGGCATCGCCGGAGCGGGTGGAATAGCGCCAATGCCGGGTGCGACCCTCGATCACCCGGACCAGCCCGCCGAAGGCCAGCACCAGCGCGATGACCAGCAGGATGCCGGCAAAGACATGCGGACTGTCGAGCAGCGTGCGGTAGCGCGAGATCAGGTAGCCGATGCCCTCGGACGCGGTCAGCATCTCGGCCACCACGACCCCGACGATGACGAGCGCCCCGCCGACGCGGAACGACGAGAGCACCGTCGGCATCGCCGCCGGCAGCATCACGCTGACAATGACCTGCCAGCGGTTGGCCTTCATCGAGCGGGCGACGACGAGGTAGTTGCGGTCGATGGTCTGGATGCCGGCCATGGTGCCGAGCAGGCAGGGCAGCAGGCCATAGATCGCGGCGAAGACGATCTTCGATTGCGCGCCGATCCCGAACCAGGCGGTGAACAGCGGATAGAGGATGACGATCGGCACGGCATAGAGGCCCGAGGTCAGCGGCTGCAGCACCCGGCGCAGCGGCGCCACCGAGCCGATGACGAGGCCGAGCCCGATGCCGAGGCCGCAGGCGGCCAACATCGCGATGGCGATGGCATGCAGCGAGAACATGAGGTGCCGCGCATAGTCGCCGGCACTTCCCCACAATGCCGCCAGCGTCTGCGACACCGGCGGCAGGAACAGGGTCGGGATCAGCCCGGTGCGCGGCAGCACTTCCCACAGCGCCAGCACCGCGATGCCGATCAGCGCCCGCGCCGTCGCGGGGCTGACGCCGAAGCGGCGCGCCGGCACGTCGATGGCAATGGTCATCGTCAGCCGCCCGCCTGGGTACGGATCTGGCGCCAGATCCGCTCGCGCAGCTCGGCGAAGGCCGGGGTCGACATCATCTCGTAGGTGCGCGGCCGGGGCAGGGTCACCTCGATGCGGTCGATGATGCGGCCGGGCCGGGCCGACATCACCACGATCTCGTCGGCGAGATAGGCCGCCTCGGACAGCGAATGGGTGACGAAGACGACGGTCTTGCCGGTCTCCTCCCAGATCCGCAGCAGTTCGTCGCCCATGGTGATGCGTGTCTGTTCGTCGAGCGCGGCGAAGGGTTCGTCCAGCATCAGGACGGACGGGTTCTGCACCAGCCCGCGGGCGATCGAGACGCGCTGCTTCATGCCCCCCGACAGCTCGTGCGGGTAACGGTCCTCGAAGCCTTTCAGACCCACCAGCGCCAGCTTGGCGCGCGCCCGGTCGGCCCGTTCCGACCTCGCCACGCCGCGCAGCGACAGCGGGAATTCGACGTTCCCCTGGGCGGTCAGCCAGGGGTAGAGATTGGCTTCCTGGAAGACGACGCCGACGGCATCGGGGTCGGGTTCCGCCATCGGCCGGCCGTTGCACAGGATGCGGCCGCCGGTCGGCCGCACCAGCCCCGTCATCATCATCAGCAGCGAGGATTTGCCGCAGCCCGAGGGCCCGACCACCACGACGAAACGGCCGGGCGCGATTTCCAGGTCGATGTCGTCCAGCGCCTGGGTGACGCGGCCGCCGACCTTGTAGGTATGGCTCAGGCCCCGGACGCTGACCGCGCTGTCGACCGGTGCCGCGACGCGCAGGCGGGCCGGTCCCGGCATGCTCTTGGCCATGGTCTGCATCAGGTCCTCCAATGCTCGCAGCGCGCTTCGAACCAGCGCACCGCCTCGTTGAACAGCACGGCCATCGCCGAGATCAGCAGGATGCCGGCCAGCAATTCCTTCAGCATGAAATTCTCGCCCCAGCTGGCGATCAGCTGGCCCAGCCCGGCGCGCGAGGCATACATTTCCGCCAGCAGGACGCCGGTCAGGTTGAAGATCATCGCGATGCGCACGGCCTCGAGCAGGATCGGCGCCATCGCCGGCAGGTAGACGCGCAGGGCGATCTGCAGGGCGGTGGCGCCATAGGCGCGCGCCACGCGCACCTGGTCGCTCTTCACCGCCTCGATCGCCGCGAAGCTCGATATCAGCACGATGAAGACGGTCGAGAATACGCCGAAGGCGACCTTCTGGCCGAAGGTGATGCCGAAGGCCAGGATGAACATCGGCAGGAACACGGTCTTCGGGATCGAGAAGACCAGGAAGACGATCGGCTTCAGGACCTCGCCCCAGTACGGGCTTTCGGCAATGGCGAAACCGGCGGCAATGCCGAGCGGCACGGCGATGACGAAGGCCAGCACGACCTCCGCCATCGTCACGCCGGCATGGACCAGGAACGACGTGCTGGTGACGAGGCCGGCTGCGGTAACCAGCACCTCGCCGATCGGCGGCAGCAGTTCCGGCGCCAGCAGGCCCAGCGCCAGGCTGGCCTGCCAGATCGCGAAAAGCAGCGCCAGCGCCGCGCCCCAGGCCAGCAGATTGCGCATCAGACCGCGGCCGCCACCGGGATGAAGGCCTTGGTCACGATCTGGTCCGGCGGCGCCAGGTTCTGGAATCCGCCGATGCGGGCGAGATCGCAGGCCACCTCGACCTGATCCATCGTGAAGATGCCGTCGGCCGACAGCTTGAGGAAGGTTTCGGTATATTCCTGGATGGCCACCGGCACGGTGATGTTGTTGACGCCGGCGATGATCTTGACCGCCTGCTCGCGGTTCTTCTGCAGGAAGGCGACCGAACCGTAGAGGGCCTGCAGCGCGTTGCGCACCAGTTCGGGCTGCTTGTCGATCAGCGCGTCGGGCGCCGACCAGCTGACCGCGAGATGCGACGGGATCGCGGTGGCGTAGTTGACCAGCTCGACCGCCTGGGCCGCCTGCATCACCTGGAAGCTCAAGGGCGAATAGACGATCGCGGCATCGACGTTGCCCGACAGCAGATTGGGCACCAGCCCGCCGCCGCCCAGCGGCACCGAGGTGAAGTCGATCTTGTAGTTCGTGCGGCTCCACAGCGCCATGAAGTCGGAGAGCGAGCCCGCCGTGGTGATGCCGACCTTCTTGCCGGCGATGTCGGCGACGGTCTTGAGCGGCGAGCCGGTCTTGACCATCAGTTTCCAGCCGGTATTGGCATTGGCGGCCAGCGCGACGATGCGGGCATTGACGCCGCGGGTGCGGCCCGTCGCGATCTGCGAGACCAGGCCGTTGATCATGTCGGTCGCCCCGGCCGCCAGCGCCTCGAACGCTTCGCCGCCCGAACGATAGACGGTGAGCTCGGCGTCGATGCCGGCCTTGGCGAACAGGCCTTGGGTGACCGCGGTCTCGGCCACCACCGACGGCCACCAGGTCTTGGTGGCCAGCCCGATGCGTAGCTTGGGCGCCGCGCGCACGATGGCGGGCGCGGCGAGGGTTGCGGCGGCGCCGGCCACGAGGCCCAGCGCGGTACGCCGGGTCAGCTTCTGGTTTATCATCTCATTCCTCCCCTTCGGTCTCGATGATCAGGCGGCCGCCGCCAGATGGGCGACGATGTCGTCGACCGGCATGACGTCGGCATATTTCAAGTCGATGTCCCTGAGGCTCTGGTCGTGCGCGTCGGCCAGCCGGTCGGCGGTCGCCTCGCGCGCGACGATGGTGCGCAGGCCGTAGGAACAGGCATCGACGGCGCTGGCCCGCACGCAGCCCGAGGTGGTGCAGCCGGCGATGATCAGCGTGTCGACGTCGAGCCGGGCCAGCGTCGCGGCCAGCCCCGTGCCGAAGAAACAGCTGGCGAAATGCTTGACCAGGATGCGGTCGGCGGGCGCGCGGTCGAGGCGCGGATCCTGCTCGACCCCGGCGCTGCCGGTCAGCAGGCCGTCAAGCCCGGCGATCTTGGCGCGCCAGACGCCTGCCTCGGCCACCGGGTCGTCATAGGCGATGGTCGACAGGAACACCGGGATAGCGGCCTGATGGGCGGCGCGCAGCAGCCGGTTGGCTTGGGCGATCGGGTCGTCCATGGCAGCGCCGAGCGGACTGTCGCCGGCGGTGAACGCCCGGGTGAAGTCGACGACCAGCAGCGCGGGCCGCTTGCCGAAACCGACCCGATTGCCGAATCCGCGGGCCCTGATCTCGGCCTCCTGGTTCATCTTCCCCCATCACTTTTGTGGCGGCGCAGCCGCGGCGTTGGGCGTCAGCATTGCGTAATTTCGCTTCTGCGATTATTGGGAATAATCAGAAAAGAATATTTCCAGATCGGCTATAATCGATGGCCCTGCCCGCTTCCCGGATCAACGAGGCAAGCTTCCTGTCGCTGCGCTGCTTTGCCGCCGTGGTGGAAACCCGCAATTTCTCGGCCGCGGCCCGCCAGTTGCAGGTCGCGCCGTCATCGGTCACCAAGCATATCCAGCTGTTGGAGGCGGTGCTGGGGGTCGCCCTGTTCCACCGCACCACCCGGCGCATCGCGGTGACCGAGGCGGGCGAGCGCTTCTATGAGCAATGCCTGACCATCCTGGCCCAGATCGACAGCGCCACGGCGGCGATGGCGGCCGAGCAGGACCTGGCCGGCCACCTGCGCGTCACCGCCCCGCCCTCGTTTGCCGCGGCGGTGCTGGGGCCGCATATCCATGAATTCCTGCGCAGCCACCCGGGCATCTCGGTCGACATCATCGTCACCAGCGACACGCCCGACCTGATCGGCGACCGCATCGACGTCGCCATCGCGGTACAGGATGGCCCGGAAACCAAGCTGCCCCACCGGCTGCTGGCCGCCTGTCCGCGCGTCCTCTGCGCCTCACCCGACTACGTCGCCCGCCATGGCATGCCGCGGGAGCCGGACGCGCTGGACGGCCATCACTGCATTTCCGGCCGCTTTTCCGACCTGGCCGAAACCTGGCACCTGGAGCGCGACGGCAGTTCGACCGGCATCCGCGTCGCCTCGGCGCTGTTGTCGGATTCAGGCGAACTGTTGCGCCAGGCCTGCGTCAACGGCGCCGGCATCGGCAATTTCTATTATTTCCACGTGCGCGAGGATCTCGAGGCCGGGCGGCTGGTACGGGTCCTGCCGGCCTATGAGCCGCGCGCCCGCAACGTCTATGCGATCACGCCGCACCGGCAGATCCTGCGGCCGCAAACCCGCGCCTTCGTCGCCTTCGCCGCCCGGCTGGCCCAGGGCGCGCTTCACGCCGCCGCGAAAGGATAGCGCGCGGCCAGCACGAAGGGCGCGCGCGCCCCTTCCTGCCGGAACAGGCACAGCGAGCGCACCGCGACGGGTTCGGCCAGGGCCCGGGCGAACAGCGGTTCCAATTCGGCCGCGATCGCCGCCCGCTCGGTCTCGGCCAGGCGGCGGGTCAGCGTCATGTGGAAGCGGAAATCGTCGAAGACATAGGGATAGCCCCAGCCGTCGACCTGGGCCTGTTGCCGTTCGGTCAGCCTGACGCTCAGCCGCTTGCGCCGCTCGTCGTCGTTCAGCGGCGCGCGGAAGCGATCGAAGCCGCGCACGCAGTCGGCCGCGAGCCTGTCCAGCGCTGCCGAAGGCGCCGCGGGGCGCAACGCCAGAAAGCCGTGCAGATCCTGCAGGGTCAGCGACAGGTCGAACGGAGGGCGGTGCGCGGCAAAGACGGCCATCGCCGCGCGCAAGGCGGACTCGTCGGCCTGCCCGGCCAGGCGGAACGGCGCCTTCAACGTGGCATGGAAACCGTAATGGCGGGCATCGGCCACCAGTTCGGCCCGATCCGGCGGCAACGGCAGATAATCGGTGGCGCCGGGGCGGCGGCCGAGCCAGTTCCAGCCGATGCGCGCCAGCACCGTATCGTCCTCCGGCGCGAAATAGACGGCGAAGCGGGTCATGCGAGTTCGCCGGCGGCGAAGACGAAACGCCCGGCGACCATGGTGGCGACGACGCGCGGCAGCGCCCTGTCGCGGTCGTCGATCAGCACGAGGTCGGCGCGCTGGCCCGGCATGATGCTGCCGCGATCGGTGAAGCCGGCCAACCTGGCGGCATTGGCCGAGACCAGCGCCCAGGCGCGGGCCAGATCGAGCACGCCGTCGCGCACCAGGCGGAAGGCGGCATGGACCAGCGCGGGGTAATAGTAATCCGAGGTCAGCACGTCGAGCAGCCCGGCCGCCGCCATGTCCGCGGCGCGCACGCCGTCGACCTGGTGGCTGCCGCCGCGCAGCACGTTCGGCGCGCCGAGGATGATGCCGTCGCCGAGCCGCCGGCCCTCGCCGGCGGTAGCCGGGTTCATCGGGAATTCGCAGATGTCGCAGCCCAGCGCGTGGAAATGCCGGCGCATGTCGGGGGTCTCGTCGTCATGCGAGGCCAGTGCCACGCCGTGGCGGCGGGCGATTTCGGCCAGCCGCCGGTTGGCCGGCTCGACCAGATCGGCCCGGCCGGCGACGGCGCGCACCAGCACGGCGAACGCATCGACCGGCATCTGCGCGCGCTCGGCATATTTCGCCAGCCGCGTCGGGTTGCCGGCCAGTTTCTCGATCGCCGGCAGATGGTTGTTGAAGGCCAGCAGCCGGACCCGGCCGGCGGCCAGCCAGGCCGCGACCTCGTCGGCCGCATCGGTGTTGTAGGTTTCGTAGCGCAGATGCAGATGGGTGTCGCAGGCCAGCGCCGGGCGCAGCCGGTCCAGCGTGTCGGCGAAGCTCAGGGCCGCGTCGCGCCCGCGCAGGCCCGGTTCCCACGACCAGGTCAGGCCGTGCATCGCCGTGGTGATGCCGTTCGCCACCATCTGGCGGTCGGTATCGAGCAGGGCGACGTCGATCGGGAATTGTACACCCGGCCGCGGCATCAGCTGGCGTTCGAAGGCATCGCCGTGCAGGTCGACGACGCCGGGCAGCAGCAGCAGGCCGCGGGCATTGACGACACGGTCGGCCGCCCCCTCGCCGACGGCGGCGATACGGTCGCCGGCAATGGTGACGCCGGCCTCGGCCAGGGTGCCGTCGGCCGTCAGGACGCGGGCATTGCGGATATGCATGGCGGGTCTGTCCCCACAGATCTCGATCGACTGCGCAGTTAGCGCCGGTCCCGGCGCCGCCGCGATGAAACTTTGATGAAACATCGCAAGCGGGGCGGATGACCGGCCGATTTGTCCGTCAGGTGCCCGGCTCGAACACCATCTGCACGCGCTCCGACGCCCAGCGCGCCACCGAGTATTCCACCGGACGGCCGGCCGCATCGACGTTGATCCCCTCGGTCAGCAGGATCGGCTTGGTCGGCGATTGCTGCAGCAGCCGGGCATCGGCGGCACGCGCCGCCCGTGCCGTCACCCGCGTGATCTTGCGGGTGTAGTCGCCGACCCCCAAGCGCTCCATCGCCACGGTGATCGAGCCGGCATCGCGGATGGTTTCGGGCAGGGTGGGAAAGCGGCCCTTGGGAAAATAATGCGAGGCGACGCTGAGCGGCCGGCCGTCGACCTCGCCCAGCCGTTCGACCACCACGACCAGCGTGCCCTTGCGGATTTCCAGCGCCTTGGCCACCGCCTCCTCGGCCGGTTCCTCGCGGACGGCCAACAGCTTGCCGGAGGGTTCGCGGCGATGGCCCTGGATATTCTCCGAGAACCGCGTGCGCCGCTTGACCCGATAGTCGATGACGCTTTCCTGCACGAAGGTGCCGCGCCCCTGCTCGATCCGCACCAGGCCCTGTTCGGCCAGCGCCGCGACCGCGCGGCGGATGGTATGGCGGTTGACGGCGAAATCCTCGGCCATCTTCAGCTCGGTCGGCAGGCGTTCGCCCGGCTGGTGCCGTCCGGCGACGATATCGGCCTTCAACCGCTCGGCGATCTGGCGCCACAGCGAGGTACCGGTGCCGCGCGAAAGATCCTGGTCTGTCATCGAAACTTCACCCATCGCATCTTGCGCCGCTGCGGTATCAGCCGCATAACTATGCCGGTGAGAGATATAGATGTCTAGACAAATTCGAGATTGATCCATGCCCCAGACCAACGATCAGGATCGCCGCCGCTGGATGGGCGTGCTGGCCAAGGCCGCGCCCGAGGAAGTCGCCGCCGCCTGGTCGGGCCTGCAGACCGTGCCGGCCTACGACTTCCTGCGCCGGCCCGAGACCGGCCTGGTCATGGTGCGCGGGCGGGTCGGCGGCGACGGCCAGGCGTTCAATGCCGGCGAGATGACCGTCACCCGCTGTTCGGTGCGGCTGAACAACGGCACGGTGGGCCATGCCTGGATCGCCGGGCGCCGCGCCGATCAGGCCGAGCGCGCCGCCGTCATCGATGCGCTGATGCAGGATCCCGGCCGCCGGCCGGCGATCGCCCAGGCGATCGACTGGCTGGCCGACCTGCAGGAAGCCCGGCGCGAACGCACCGCCAGCGAGGCCGGGGCCACCCGCGTCGATTTCTTCACCATGGTGCGGGGGGCCGGCTGATGACCGCGACCGACACGCTGCTGCCGGGTCTGGCCGATCCGGTGCTCGATGCCCAGCGCATCTTCCGCGCGGTGCTCGACGCGATGGCCCGCCCCGGCACTATCGCCACCCTGCCCCCGCTGCCGGCCGCGCCGGCGCCACTCGACCCCGCCACCACCGCCGTCATCCTGACGCTGGCCGACCAGGAAACCACCGTCTGGCTCGACCGCGCCGCCGACGCCGCGGCGGTACGCCGGCATCTGCGTTTCCATTGCGGCTGCCCGCTGACGGCCGATGCCACCCTTGCCGATTTCGCCGTCATCGCCGACGCGCAGGCCATGCCGCCGCTCGCCGCCTTCAACACCGGCAGCGACGAATACCCCGACCGGTCGACCACGCTGATCATCCAGCTGCCCGGGCTGAGCGGCGGCGAGGCCTGGACGCTCGCCGGCCCCGGCATCCGCGAGCGCGCGACGCTGGGGCTGCCCGGCCTGCCCGCCGGGTTCCGCGACCAGCTGGCGGAGAACCACCTGGGGTTCCCGCGCGGCGTCGACCTGATCTTCACCTGCGGCGCGCGGGCCATCGCCTTGCCGCGCAGCACCCGACTGGAGGGCTGAAGCCATGTATGTCGCGGTCAAGGGCGGCGAGACGGCGATCGACAATGCCCATCGCCTGATGGCGGAGGAGCGGCGCGGCAACCCGGCGGTGCCCGAGCTGACGCTCGAGCAGATCGCCGGGCAATTGGGCCTCGCCGTCGACCGGGTGATGACCGAAGGTTCGGTCTACGACCGCGAGCTCGCCGCGCTGGCGATCAAGCAGGCCCAGGGCGATCTGGTCGAAGCCGTCTTCCTCTTGCGCGCCTATCGCACCACCCTGCCCCGCTTCGGCGGGTCGGAGCCCGTCGATACCTCGGCCATGGCGATCCGCCGCCGCATCAGCGCGGCGTTCAAGGATCTGCCGGGCGGACTGGTTCTGGGCCCGACCTACGACTATACCCATCGCCTGCTCGATTTCGCGCTGGCCGCCGGCGGCAACCCGCCGCCGGCCGTGAAGGGCGACCGGCCGGTCGAGGGGCGCATGCCGCGCGTCGCCGACGTGCTGGGCCATGAAGGGTTGATCGAACGCGAACCGCCGGCCGCCGCGGACGAGCCGCCCGGCGACTTGACGCGCCAGCCGCTCGACTTTCCCGCCGGGCGCGACCTGCGGCTGCAGGCGCTGGCCCGCGGCGACGAGGGTTTCCTGCTGTCGCTCGCCTATTCGTCGCAGCGCGGCTACGGCAACACCCATCCCTTCGCCGGCGAGATCCGCATGGGCGAGGTGGCGATCGAGTTCGTGCCGGAGGAACTGGGTTTCCCGATCGAGATCGGCACCATCACCGTCACCGAATGCCAGATGATCAACCAGTTCAAGGGCTCGAAGGAGATTCCGCCGCAGTTCACCAGCGGCTACGGCCTCGCCTTCGGCCAGGCCGAGCGCAAGGCGATGGCGATGGCACTGGTCGACCGGTCGCTGCGCGCGGCCGAGCTGGGCGAGGATGTCGTCAACCCGGTGCAGGATGAGGAATTCGTGCTGGCCCATGCCGACAATGTCGAAGCCTCGGGCTTCGTGCAGCATCTGAAGCTGCCCCACTACGTCGATTTCCAGTCGGAGCTGGAGCTGATCCGGCGCCTGCGCGCCGCGGCGGCGCGGGCGGAGGCGGCGGAATGAGCACGGCGCAGGGCTACAACTTCGCCTATCTCGACGAACAGACCAAGCGGATGATCCGCCGCGCCATCCTCAAGGCGGTGGCGATCCCGGGCTACCAGGTGCCGTTCGGCAGCCGCGAGATGCCGCTGCCCTATGGCTGGGGCACCGGCGGCATCCAGGTCACCGCCGCCGTGATCGGCCCGGACGACCGGCTGAAGGTGATCGACCAGGGAGCCGACGACACCACCAACGCCGTCTCGATCCGCCGCTTCTTCGAGCGCACCGCCGATGCCCGCACCACCGAGGCGACCGACGAGGCGACGATCATCCAGACCCGCCACCGCATCCCGGAAGCGCCGCTGAAGAGCGGCCAGATCATGGTCTACCAGGTGCCGCAGCCCGAGCCGCTGCGGAAGCTCGAGCCGCACGAGGCCGAGACGCGCAAAATGCACGCCTGGGCCGAATACGGGCTGATGCAGGTCAAGCTCTACGAGAACATCGCCCGCTTCGGCGAGGTGACGACGACCTATGACTACCCGGTCATGGTCAATGGCCGCTATGTGATGGCGCCGTCGCCAATCCCGAAATTCGACAATCCGAAGATGCAGATGTCCCCGGCGCTGCAGCTCTTCGGCGCCGGCCGCGAAAAGCGCATCTATGCGGTGCCGCCGCATACCAGCGTGCGCAGCCTCGATTTCGAGGATCATCCCTTCCGCATCCAGAGCTGGGAGCAGCCTTGCGGGCTCTGCGGCGCCGCCGATTCCTATCTCGACGAGGTGGTGATCGACGACCAGGGCGGGCGCATGTTCGTCTGCTCCGACAGCCATCATTGCGAGACCCGGCGCGAGCAGGGGCATCGCGGCGCCATGCTCGCCGACGCTTCGGCCCTGCATCTGGTCGAGGACGAGGCCAAGCCATGAACATGCACGCCAATCTCCAGGAATTGTCGCTCGAACCCGCTCCGCTGCTCTCGGGCGCCGGCGTCAGCCGCTTCTATGG
>JAEYTW010000358.1 GCA_023433835.1 Pseudomonadota bacterium
CCGGGTCGCGCCGGCGACACGGGGGGGGCTACCACCGGCGGGTTCGAGCTGGCGCTGGCCTGCGACATCCTGATCGGCGGGCCGGAGGCGCGCTTCGCCGATACCCATGCCCGCATCGGCGTGATGCCGGGCTGGGGCCTGTCGCAGAAACTCAGCCGGCTGATCGGCATCTCGCGCGCCAAGGAAATCTCGCTGACCGGCAATTTCGTCGGGGCGGAGCAGGCGGTCGCCTGGGGTATCCTCAACCGCGTGGTGCCGGCGGACGAACTGCTGACCGTCGCCCGGCGGCTGGCCGCCGATATCGCCTCCTGCCAGCCGCAGATGGTCACCGCCTACAACAAGCTGATCGACGACGGCTTCGCCCTCGACCTCGGCGCCGCCCTCGCCCTCGAAACCGAACGGTCGCGCAGCGCCAACAAGCGCCTCTTGCCGGGTGAGATCGAGGGGCGGCGCGAGGCGGTGCGCAGGCGGGGGCAGGAGCAGGGCTGACTACCCTTATATTTTGCGATATATAGCGTTGGAACCCGTCATGAGGAGCCGACGATGAAGATCAGCGCGCGCAACCAGCTCAAAGGCACCGTGGTCGACGTGGTCAAGGGGGCCACGACCTCGCATGTCCGCATCGACATCGGCGGCGGGGCCGTCGTCACCGCCTCGATCACCAACGAGGCGGTCGACGAACTGCAGCTGGCCAAGGGCAAGCCCGCCATTGCCGTGATCAAGGCGTCCGACGTGCTGGTCGCCATCGACTGATGGTCCGCCGCGACGAGATTCGCGCGGCCGAGCGGGCGATCGCCTGGGAGGGGGCGGAAGACGCCGGCCTGGTCTTCGTCGGCCGCATCCATACGCCCTGGACCTCGCGGATGAGCTGCCCGCGCCAGGGGCGGGCAGACGGACCGACCTGCCGCATCGAGGTGTTCGGGCCGTGGACCGACGCGCTCGATGGCATCGGTGAGTACGAGCGGCTGGAAGTGCTCTACTGGCTGCACCGGTCGCGCCGCGACCTGGTGCTGCAAAGCCCGCGCGACGATGGCACGGTGCGCGGCACGTTCTCGCTGCGCTCGCCGGTACGGCCGAACCCGATCGGCAGCTCGATCGCGACGCTGGTCGGGGTCGAGGGATCGAGCCTGCTGGTGCGCGGCCTCGACTGCCTCGACGGCACGCCGCTGCTCGACATCAAGCCCGACCGCACGCTGTTCGTGCCGCTGGCCCCGCCGACGCCGGGCGATGCCGACGTGGGCGACCGGTGAGGCGCCTTCTCGCCATCCTGCTGTTGCTGGCGGCCGCGCCGGCCTGGGCGCGCCCGGTCGCCGATTCCGCCGGGCGGCAGGTCGACGTGCCCGAGCATATCACCCGCGTGCTGGCGGCCGGCCCGCCGGCCTCGGCACTGCTCTACGTGCTGGCGCCCGAGACCATGATCGGTTGGGTCCGGGCGCCGCGCCCGGCCGAGCTGCCCTACCTGAAACCCGAGGTGCGCACCCTGCCCGAGATCGGCCGGCTGACGGCGCGCGGCGATACGGTGAACCTCGAGCGGCTGATCGCGGAGAAGCCCGACCTGATCGTCGATTTCGGCACGATCGGCGATACCTATCGCTCGCTGGCCGATCGCGTCCAGGCCCAGACCGGCATTCCCTACCTGCTGATCGATGGGCGCTTCGAGGCGACGCCGGCGGCGCTGCGCCTGCTGGGCGGCATTCTCGGCGTCGGGCCGCGGGCCGAGGCGCTGGCCCGGGCGGCCGAGCGGATTTTCGCGACCGTCGATCGTGTGGTGGCGGGCATGCCGGCCGAACGCCGCCCGCGCGTCTATCTCGCCCGGGGCGCGCAAGGCCTGGAAAGCGGCTCGCGCGGGTCGATCAATACTGAGATCATCGAGCGGGTGGGGGCGATCAACGTGGTCGAGGGCCTGCGCGACAAGGGTGGCATCGTCACCGTCTCGCCCGAGCAGGTGCTGGCCTGGTCGCCCGGCGTCATCATCACCCTGGATGCGGCCTTCCGCCAGCATGCGGCAACCGATCCGGTCTGGCGCGGCGTGCCCGCGGTCGCGACGGGCAAGGTCTATCTGGCGCCGAGCCTGCCCTACGGCATCATCGACGCGCCGCCCTCGGTCAACCGGCTGATCGGGCTGACCTGGTTGCTGCACAAGCTCTACCCCGGGGCCGCCCCCGGCGACCTGCGGGCCGAGATGCGCGATTTCTACCGGCTGTTCTACCAGGTCGACGTCAGCGACGCCGATCTCGACCGGCTGTTGTGAGTGCGCACGGCAGTCGCCCTGCTGCTGCTGACCGTTGTGCTGGGGGCCGTGCTGCTGGTCGCGGCGATGGCCGGGCCTTATCGGATCGCACCGGCTGATGTGATCGCGGCCCTGTTCGGCCACGGGCCTGAGGCGGCCGGGACCGTGCTCTACCGCATCCGCCTGCCGCGGATTCTCGCCGCCATGCTGGTCGGGGCGGCACTGGCCGCGGCGGGGGCGGCCTATCAGGGCGTGTTCCGCAACCCGCTGGTCTCGCCCGATATCCTCGGCGTATCCACCGGTGCCGGGCTCGGCGCCGTGGTCGGCATCCTGTTCGGCCTGCCGGTGGCGCTGATCCAACTGCTCGGCTTCGGCGGCGGGCTGGCGACCGTCGGTGCCGTAGCGCTGCTTGCCCGCAGCTTGCGCGGCGGCGGCGACGTGCTGGTCCTGGTGCTGGCGGGTATCGTCGTCGGCGCGCTGGCCGGCGCGGCGATCTCGCTGGTCAAGGTGCTGGCCGATCCCTACGACCAGCTGCCGGCAATCACCTTCTGGCTGCTGGGCAGCCTTGCGGGCACCAAGGCGGGGGACGTGCTGGCGGTGTTGCCCGCCGTGCTGATCGGACTGGCGCCGCTGATCGCCCTGCGCTGGCGCATCGGCGTACTGTCGCTCGGCGATGACGAAGCCCGCGCATTGGGCGTCGAGGCGCGGACCCTGCGCGCCGTCGTCATCGGCGCCGCGACCTTGGTGACCGCCGCGGTCGTCGCGCTCTCCGGCGTGGTCGGCTGGGTCGGGCTGATGGTGCCGCATATGGCCCGGCTGCTGGTCGGCCCGCGCTTCGACCGGCTGCTGCCGGCCTCGGTCCTGCTCGGCGCCGCCTTCATGGTCGGGGTCGATACGCTGGCCCGCACCGCGGCGCGCATCGAGATTCCGCTGGGCGTACTGACCGCCGCGATCGGCGGGCCGATCTTCGTCTGGCTGCTGGCGCGCAAGCGCCGCCTGCCATGACCGTGCTGGCGCTCGAGGGCCTGGCGATCGGTCATGGGCGACCGCTGGCCCAGGGCATCGACGCGGCGTTGGCGGCGGGCAGCGTCACCTGCCTGCTCGGTCCCAACGGCGTCGGCAAGACCACGCTGATCCGCACGCTGATGGGGCTGATCCCGGCGCTGGCCGGGCGGGTGCTGGTCGGCGGCGACGACATCGCCTTCCTGCCGCGCCAGGCAATAGCCCGCCGCATCGCCTACGTGCCGCAGGGTTATGCCGGCGATTTCGCCTATACCGTGATCGACCTCGTCGTCATGGGCCGCACCGCCTATCTCGGCCCGTTCGCCAGCCCCCGCCGTGCCGATGTCGAGCGGGCGATGGCGGCGCTCGACGCGCTCGGCATTGCCGATCTCGCCCCCCGCGATGCCTTGCGGATTTCCGGCGGCCAGCGCCAGCTGGCCCTGATCGCCCGCGCCCTGGCCCAGGAAGCGCGCCTCGTGGTGATGGACGAACCCACCGCCAGCCTCGACCTCGCCAACCGGCTGATGGTGCAGGACCGCATCCTGGCCTTGGCCGCCACCGGCCCGGCCGTGCTGTTGTCGACCCACGAGCCCGAGCAGGCCTTCGCGCTGGGCGGCCGGGCCTGGACCCTCGGGGCAGACGGCTTCGCCATACCCGACCGGCTCGACGGCGGCATCTTGAGCCGGCTGTACGGCATCCCGCTCGAGGTCGAAACCACCCTGTCCGGCCGCCATGTCGTCGGCAGGAAACTTTGACCCCTAGCCAAATCGCGGCCATCGATATATTCTTATAAATATAACGATGGGAGAGCGACCCCTTGCCCAGTCTGTCGAGCCTGCCGCTGGCCAAGGCACCGGCCTTCAGCCCCGAGCTGCGCTTCGGCGCCGCCGCGGCCGCCGCCGCGGGCGGCGCCCGGGGGGGCGGCGCC
>JAEYTW010000359.1 GCA_023433835.1 Pseudomonadota bacterium
CCCCCGCCGGCCAGCAGGCGCGCCAGCGCCTCGGCCACCGCGGCATCGTCCTCCAGCACCGCGACCAGCCGGCCGGCAAGCCAGGCGCAGCCGGGGGCGGCGGCCGGCACGGGCGATGCCGTGCCCGAGGGTTCGGCCGGCGCCATCTCGATTGCAAAGACCGAACCGCGGCCGGGCACCGAGCGCACGTCCACACGATGGCCGAGCAGCCGGGCCAGGCGCTCGACGATCGCCAGCCCCAATCCCAGCCCGCCGCCGCGCCGCGCGCCGCCGCCTTGAAAGAATTCCCAGAACACCTGCCGCTGCTGGTCGGCCGGAATGCCGCAGCCGGTATCCCAGATCTCCAGCCTGAGGCGGTCGCCGCGCCGGCGGCAGCCGACCAGGATGCCGCCGCGGTCGGTATACTTGATCGCGTTGGACAAGAGGTTGCGCAGGATGCGCGCCAGCAGCTGGGCATCGCTGCGCACCCCTGCGCGGGGCGGGCGCAAGGTCAGGCGCAAGCCCTTGCGCGCCGCCTCGGCCATGTAGGGTTCGACGACGACGTCGAGCAGGTCGTCGAGCGCCACGTCGGCGACATGCGGGCGCAGCGCCCCGGCATCGAGGCGGCTGAATTCGAGCAGCGCGTCGAGCAGTTCCATCGAGGCGCCGAGCGAGCGTTCGACGGCCCGCAAGGTGCGCTGCGCCGCGGTGCTGGTCACCTCCGGCCCCAGCCCGCCGAGCAGCAGGGCCATGGCCTGCAGCGGCTGGCGGATGTCGTGGCTGGCGGTCGCCAGGAACTTGGTCTTGGCGGCGGCGGCGAGTTCCGCCCGGTCGCGCGCCGCGCGCAATTCGGCGGTGCGCTCGGCCACCTCGCTTTCCAGCCGTTCGGCCGCCCGCACCCGCTCGGTGATGTCGGTATGGGTGCCGGCCAGGCGGAACGGCCGGCCGTCGGGGCCGGCAAGCGCGATGCCGCGCGACATGATCCAGCGCCAGCCGCCGTCCTTGTGGCGCAGGCGGAATTCCATGCGGTATTCGTCCGCGCCGCCGCCGAGATAGGCTTCGATGCCGGCCCGCACCATGGCGCGGTCGTCGTCGTGAAGCCGGTCGATGAAGGTATCGATATGGCCGGGCAGGTCGCCCGGCAGATGGCCGACGAGCTCGAGCCAGCGGGGCGAGTAGTAGACCCGCCCCGTGCCAAGATCCCAATCCCAGATGCCGTCGTTCGTACTCTGCGCGATCAGGCCGAGCAGGCTGCGGCTGGCGGCATCGTCCTTGTCCCAGGGTGCCCCGGTCATCTGCGGTGTCATGGCGCCAGTCTGCCTGGGACCGGCGCCATGCGTCAAAGCCCCGGCGAGAACGGTGCCGCGCGCCACAGGCAATTGCGGCGCGAGACCAGCAGATGCCCGTGGGTCGAGGTGAAGGCTTTCCAGCCGGGATCGGCCTGCAGCCTGATGTGACGCGCCTCGCGGTCGGCCGCGTCGGCGAAGGCCCAGAGGTGGCTGACCTCGTCCATGCCGCCGACTTCCGACGTCAGGAAGGCGACCAGGCGGCCCAGGTTGCGGCCGATGACGGGCAGCCCCTCTTCTTCGTAAGCCGCGATCAGCGCCGGAGCCCGGCCGGGTTGCAACACATAGGTGATCTGTTCGACCAGCATCTCAGCCGGCCTTCGCCAGCTCGGGCTGGCGATGCTTGTTGATCTTCATCCAGACATGCTCGCCCGAGGTGGTGCGGCCGTAACGCGCCGGCCGTTCGGCCGAACAGCAGGTCGGCAGGCATTCGATGACGGCATCGTAGTTCGGCTGGTGGAAGAAGGTCATCGACAGGCGCCGGCTGCCCAAGGCCTGGTCGCGCGGCGGATTGACCACGCGATGCAGGGTGGAGACCCAGCGGTCGTTGGTCCATTCGGCCATCAGGTCGCCGATATTGACGACGAAGGTGCCGGGCAGGGTCGGCACGTCGGCCCAGGAACCATCCTTGGCCAGCACCTGCAGGCCGCCCGGCGCGTGGTCGGGCTTGACGATCGTCAGGCTGCCGTAGTCGGTATGGGCGCCGGCGCGCAACTGGCCGGGCAGGGGTTCCGCCGCCTGGTCGGGATAGTGGATCACCGAGAAATTGGTGATGTGGCGATCGATCCTGTCGGCGAAGAAATGCTCGTCCATGCCCAGCCCCATGGCGAAGATGCGCATCAGGGTGGCCGACAGGTTTTCCATCTCGCGGTAATAGCGCTCCCAGGTGGCGCGGAAGCCCGCGGGCGCGGCCGGCCACATGTTGGCGGCAAAGAAATTGCCCGGCCGGGCGGCGCGATGATAGGCATCGTCGGCCGCGTCGACCGGCCCGATCGAGAAGGATTCCTTCAGGTCGGGCGGCGAAGCCTCGTCCATCGAATTGGCCAGGGCCTCGTTGCCCATCGCGATATAGCCGCGGTAACGGTCGGCCGGCATGCGCAGCCGCAGTTTTTCGTCGACCGGCAGGTCGAAGAACGCACGCGACCGATCGCGCATGTCGTCGACCAGGGCATCGGGGATGCCATGGCCGGACACGATCAGGAAACCGATATCGGTACAGGCGGCATCGACCGCCGCGGCGACCGCGGCGCGGGCGGCGGCATCGCCGTGCAGGAAGGGGGCGATGTCGATGACGGGGACGGGACCGGACATGGGACTGTTTCTCCCTGGCTCAGAGTTTCTTGGCGGCGTCGTAGATCTGATGGGTCCAGGCGCCGGCCGGGGGGCGCGAGATCACGGGGTCGGATCCGCCGGTCAGCAGCACGTCGACCGTGCGCTGGTAGTCGGCCGGGTCCAGCCAGCCCAGGCCCTTCGGGGCTGGGGCGACGAGCTTGGCCACCTCGCGCATCATGTGGACCTGGTAGTCGCGGGTCAGGTTGCCGGAAGCATCGTTCTCCAGGATGATGTCGACGGCCTCCTTCTGGTGCTCGACGGCGTAGGCCCAGCCTTTCATCGAGGCGGCCAGGAAACGGGCGAGCTTGTCGGCGCCGGCCGGATCGCTGATCGTCGTTTCCAGCGCATAGAGGCCGTCTTCCAGCGTCGCGACGCCGGCGTCCTGGTAGGAAAACCAGATCACATCCTTGTCGGTCAGCCCGGCCTTGGGCACCTGATAGGTCTCGTTGTAGGACATGCCGGCGATGCAGGCAGCCTGGCGCTGCAGCAGCGGGTCGATATTGAACCCCTGCTTCATCACCCGGATATCGGGGTTGCCGCCGGATGTGCGGTAGCCCAGCCGCTGCATCCACGCGAGGAACGGATATTCGTTGCCGAAGAACCATGTCGCCATGGTCTTGCCCCTGAAATCGGCCGGGGTCGCGATCCCGGCGTCGCGCCGGCAGACGGTCTGAAGGCCGGACCGCTGGAAGACCTGGGCGATGTTGACGGCCGGCACGCCCTTTTCGCGCACCGCCAGCGCCGAGGGCATCCAGTCGACCATAACGTCGGCACCGCGCGCGGCCAGCACCTGCGGCGGGCTGTTGTCCGGGCCGCCCGGCTTGATTTCGACGGCGAGGCCCACGTCCTTGTAGAAGCCCTTGTCGAGCGCGACGTAGTACCCGGCGAACTGCGCCTGGGTGAACCATTTGAGCTGGATGGCGAACTTGTCGGCAGCGCCGGCGGGCGTGGCCAGCGCGGTCAGGGCGAGGGCGGCTGCCCAGGCTTGTAGCTTCATGAACCTCTCCTGTCGGCTTTTATGCTTTCAGGAAAGGTCGGCCAAGAGGCGCCCGCGGACCAGACGGACTTTGGTCCTATAACTTTAGCTTAGGCCCCGGAGAGCAGCCCGGGGCCCAAGCCTGGAAGATGCCTCAGCCCTGCGGGGGCGCGACGTTGATGGAGAGCACGACGCCGCCGACATTGGTCTCGGCGACCGTCGGACCCAGCAGGTTGATCGAAGTCGAACGCTCCAGGGTCGTCGCCGCGGCCGGGCCGCGGACCACCGCCAGGACCTTGATCTGCGGCGGGGTCTGATCGACCATGAACGGCGCCAGGGTCACTTCCGTGCCGGTGCGGACCTTGCCGAATTCCTTGGTGGTCAGGGTGCCGGTCGCGGTCTGTTCCTGCTTTTCGGAGACCATCACCTCACGCTCGACCAGGTTGTCGTCGCGGAAGGTCTCGTTCAGGCGCATCGAGCGGGAATTGTTGTAGACGATCGTGCCGTCGCGATCGCGGATGGTGATCGTCACGAAACGGGGAATGTTGAAATCGGCATAGCTCGCCTGCGGCGCCGCGATCGGCAGGCCGCCGGCCGATTCGGCCTGGATCCGGGAATCGCTGGCCATGGCCGGGATGGTGCCGATGGCGAGGGCCGCGGCCAACGCGGCAATGCTGGTGAGGGACGAGAGGCTGCGCATGTTTTTTCTCCGTTGAGCCGATACGAGGTGGTCGCGAACCGCCAGCGTCCGGAGGATCTTCCGCCCTCCAGGACAACCGCCAGCCGTTTTCAAATGTGGAGAACGCTCAAGGGCGGGGCAAGGTTCACCCGTGTGACAAGAATCGGCGGTAGTCAACGGTATCGGGGCGTGCCGGCAGGCTCAATTGCGTCACGGCCGGGGGCGTGCGGGCGACGACGCGGCCCCGCCGCATGACCATCAGCCTGACAGCGCGCAGCCGGATCGCCTCGGCCGGATCGCCGGCCTGCAGGACGACCAGGTCGGCATTGCAGCCCGGCGCGATGCCGTAGCCGTCCAGGCCGAGAATCGCGGCGGGCGCGGCCGTCACCGCGTTGAAACAGGCGGCCATCTGGTCGAGGCCCGTCATCTGCGCGACATGCAGGCCCATCGAGGCGACCTCGAGCATGTCGCCCGACCCCAACGGATACCAGGGATCCATTGCGCAATCCTGGCCGAAGGCGACGGTCAGGCCGCGCTCCATCTGCTCCTTGACGCGGGTCATGCCCCGCCGTTTCGGATAGGTGTCGTGGCGCCCCTGCAGGGTGATGTTGATCAGCGGGTTGGCGATGACGTTCAACCGCGCCTCGGCCATCAGGTCCAGCAGCTTGGACACGTAGTAATTGTCCATCGAGTGCATCGACGTCAGGTGCGACCCGGTGACCCGGCCGTGCAGCCCCAGCCGCACGGTCTCGGCCGCCAGGCTTTCGACATGGCGCGACAGGGGATCGTCGCTTTCATCGCAATGCATGTCGACCATCAGCCCGCGGCGGGCCGCGATCTCGCACAGCGCCCGGACCGAGGCGGCGCCGTCGGCCATCGTGCGCTCGAAATGCGGGATGCCGCCGACGACGTCGACACCCATGTCGAGCGCGCGTTCGAGCTGGGCCACCGCCGTCGGGCTGCGGTAATAGCCATCCTGCGGGAAGGCCACGAGCTGCAGGTCGATATAGGGCGAGACCCGCGCCCTGACCTCGAGCAGCGCCTCGACCGCCAGGAGCCGCGGATCGCAGATGTCGACATGGGTGCGGATCGCCAGGAGGCCGCGGCCCACCGCCCAGTCGCAATAGGCCATCGCCCGTTCGATCAGCGCCTCGACCGTCAGATGCGGCTTCAGCTCACCCCACAAGGCGATGCCTTCGAGCAAGGTGCCGGACCGGTTGAGGCGGGGCAGGCCCAGCGACAAGGTCGCATCCATGTGGAAATGGGCATCGACGAACGGTGCGGAGACGAGGCAGCCGGACACGTCGATCACCTCGGCCCCGGAATCGAGGCGCGGCTCGACCGCGACGATGCGCGCGCCGGCAATGCCGATATCGACGCCGCGGCGGCCGTCGGCGAGGTTGGCGCCGCGCAGGACCAGATCGAACATCATCGCTCTCCCTTGCGATAGGGGATCATCAGCGCGCGGGGCACGCCGGCCCGGCGCGACATCACGATCAGCGCCAGGATACTGAGGACATAGGGCGCCATCAGGAAGATCTGATAGGGCACCGCGCCGCCGATCAGCTGCTGCAGCCGCAGCTGGAAGGCATCGAAGGCGGCGAACAGCACGGCACCCAGCAGCGCCTTGCCCGGCCGCCAGGACGCGAACACGACCAGCGCGATGCAGATCCAGCCGCGGCCGTTGATCATGTTGAAGTAGAAGGCGTTGAAGGCCGACAGGGTAAGGAACGCCCCGCCCAGCGCCATCAGCGACGAGCCGACCATGACCGCGCCGATGCGCAGCCTGGTGACGTCGATCCCCTGCGCCTCGACCGCCGCCGGGTTCTCGCCGACCATGCGCACGGCCAGGCCCAGCGGCGTGCGGTAGAGCACATAGGCGGTCAGGCCGACCAGCAGGAAGGCGAGATAGGTCATCGGCGTCTGGGCGAACAGTCCGGGCAGGTCGAGCGGCTGGAACGGCTGGATCCGCGGCGGCTCGGTCACCGTGGGGAACACCATGCGGTAGAAATAATAGGACAGCGAGGTCGCGAGCAGGGTGACGCCGATGCCCGCGACATGCTGCGACAGGCCGAGCGGCACGGTCAGGATGCCGTGCAGCAGGCCGAGGGCGGCGCCCACCGCCATGGCGACGACGATGCCCGCGGGCAGCGGCGCCCCGAGATAGACCGCGAGCCAGCCGGAGAAGGCGCCGGCCACCATGATGCCTTCGATGCCGAGGTTGAGCACGCCGGCACGCTCGCAGATCAGCTCGCCCAGCGTGCCGAAGATCAGCGGCGTGGCGATTCGCAAGCTCGCGACCCAGAAGCTGGCGGTGACCAGCATGTCGAGCCAGTCCATGGTCAGCGCCTCAGCCGGTAGCGGGTCGCCAACAGCGCCACCAGCATGCACAGCAGCGAGGAGGCGACGATGACGTCGGCGATGTAGGTCGGCACGCCGGCAGCCCGGCTCATCGCATCGGCGCCGACGAAGATCCCGGCGACGAACAGCGCCGCGGCGACGACGCCGAGCGGATGGAGCTGGGCCAGCATCGCCACGACGATGCCCGAGTAGCCGAAGCCCGGCGACAGGTCGAGGGTCAGGTTGCCTTTCAGCCCCGCGACCTCCGACACGCCGGCAAGGCCGGCCAGCCCGCCCGAGATCAGCGCGACGCGGAACATCACGCCCCTGACGCCGATACCGGCATAGGCCGCGGCCTGCGGGTTGAGGCCCACGGCGCGCGCCGCATAGCCGAACGTGGTGCGCCGGTCGACGAACCACAGGATGAGGGCCAGCGCCACGGCGATGACGAAACCGAGATGCAGCCGCATGCCCGCGAACAGCTTCGGCAATTCGCCCTCGGCCACGATCGGCTCGGCCTGCGGCCAGCCCAGGCCCATCGGATCCTTCAGCGGGCCTTCCAGCAGCAGGCCGACGAACAGGACCACGATGAAGTTGAGCAGAAGCGTCGTGACCACCTCGTCGACGCCGAGGCGGAGCTTGAGGATGGTCGGCCCCATCAGCAGCAGCGCGCCGGCGAGCGCGCCGCCGATCATCAGCAGCGGGATCATCGCCCAAGGCGACAGCCCGCCGATCGCCCCGGTGCCGAGCACGGTCGCCGCCACCGCGCCGAGATACAGCTGGCCTTCCGCCCCGATATTCCAGAACCGGGCGCGAAACGCGATCGCGGCGGCGAGCCCCGTGAAGATCAGCGGGGTGGCGCGGGCCAGCGTTTCGGTGAGCGCGAACAGGCTGCCCGCCGCGCCCTGGAACATCTGGCCGTAGGCGCGCAGCACCGGGGCGCCGGCCCAGGCGATCAGGACACCGCACAGCGCGAGACTGACCACGATCGCCGCCGCGGGCGCGACGAGGCTCAGGCTCCAGGGCACGGCGACGCGCGGTTCAAGCCGCATGCTCGAACCCCTGGCCGGCCATCATCAGGCCGAGCCGCTCGATCGTCACCGGACCGGCCGCCGGATCGGCCTCGCGCAGGGCGCCGCGGAACATCACGGCCACCCGGTCGGACAGGCGCAGCACTTCATCGAGGTCTTCCGATATCAGGAGGATCGCGGCCCCGGCCTCGCGCACGGCCAAGAGGCGCTGGTGGACGTAGGCCGCGGCGCCGACATCGAGCCCGCGGGTCGGCTGGTTGGCCAGCACGAAGCGGGGCTGCCGCGCCAGGGCCCGGCCGAGGATCAGTTTCTGCATGTTGCCGCCCGACAGCAGCCGGGCATTGAGGTCGAGCCGTTCGGTGCGCAGGTCGAAATCCCCGGCGATCCGGGCGGCGAAATCGCGGGCGGCGCGCCAGTCGATCACGCCCCAGCGCGAGAACGGCCGGGCACGGAAATCCTCCGCGATCAGCGTCTCGGGGATGGTCATGTCGCCGATCACGCCGGACGTCTGGCGGTCTTCCGGAATGCGGCCGACACCACGCGCCACCAGGCCGCGCGTGCCGGCGTGCGAGACATCCTCGCCGGCCAGGCGGTATCGCCCGGCATCCGGGGCCGTCAGCCCGGCCAGCACGTCGGACAGCACGCTCTGCCCGTTGCCCGAGACGCCGGCCAGGCCGACGATCTCGCCGGCGCGGATGTTCAGCGAGATGTCGTCGAGGCGTCGGCGCCCGCCTTCGCCCAGCACGGTGACGCCGTCGAGCGCCACGGCGACGGCCCCGGGACTGTGCGGGCGGCGCTCCGGCTGCTCGACGGGACGGCCGACCATCATGCCGGCCAGCATCGCGCGATCGGCATCCGCCGCGCGCACCTCGCCGGCGACCCTGCCCCCGCGCAGCACGACGACGCGGTCGCCGATCTCGAGGACTTCGTCGAGCTTGTGGGAAATGAAGATGATCGACAGCCCCTCGGCCACCAGCCGGCCCAGGGTGGCGCGCAGCGAGGCCGATTCCTGCGGCGTCAGCACCGCCGTCGGCTCGTCGAGGATCAGGATGCGGGCATCGCGGTAAAGGGCTTTCAGGATCTCGACCCGCTGGCGCTCGCCGACCGAGAGATCGCCGACCCGGGCCTCGGGCCGCACCGCCAGGCCGAAGGCCTGGGCGAGGCGCGAAAGCTTGGCGTGGCCGGCCGACCGGCCGGAGCGCCAGGACCACAGGCTCTCGGTACCGAGCATGACGTTGTCGAGCACCGAGAGATTGTCGGCCAGGGTGAAATGCTGGTGCACCATGCCGATGCCGCGGGCCAACGCCGCCGCCGGATCGCCCGGGGGCAAGGCCGTGCCGAAGGCTTCGACGCTGCCCGCGTCGGCCACGTAGTGGCCGAACAGGATCGACATCAGGGTCGACTTGCCGGCGCCGTTCTCGCCCAGCAGCGCCACGACCTCGCCCTTGTGCTGGTCGAGGTCGATGGCGTCGTTGGCGACGAGGCTGCCGAAACGCTTGGTGATGCCGCGCAGGCGAAGCACCGGCTCCGCCTGCGCGCTGACGGCTGGGTTCACGGGGTCGGCTTGGGCTCGGCGTCGTTGACGTTGACGCGGAACAGGCCGTCGCGGATTTCGGCCTCGCGGGCCTTGACCTTGCCCACGACCTCGGCCGGCACCTTGCCCTCGAAGGTGCCGAGCGGGGCGAGCGAGGCACCCTCGAACTTCATCGTCGAATACTGGGCATAGTCCTCGGCGGCGAACGAACCGTTCTTCACCTTGCCCACTGCGGCGTTGATCGTCGGCTCCATGTGCCACAAGGCCGAGGCGACGATGGTGTCGGGGTACTGGCCCTGCGTGTCGATGACGTTGCCGATGGCGAGCTTGCCCTTTTCCTTGGCCGCATCGGTGACGCCGAAGCGTTCGGCGTAGAGCACGTCGGCGCCGCGGTCGATCTGGGCGAAGGCCGCTTCCTTGGCCTTCGGCGGGTCGAACCACGAGCCGATGAAGGAGACCAGGAACTTGACGTTCGGGTTGGTCTCGCGCGCGCCGTCCATGAAGGCCTGCATCAGGCGGTTGACCTCGGGGATCGGATAGCCGCCGACCATGCCGATGACGTTCGACTTGGTCATGGCGCCCGCGATCATGCCGGTCAGGAACGAGGGTTCCTGGATCCAGTTGTCGAACACCGAGAAATTCTTGCCGGCAGGTCCGAAGGACGAGCCCATCAGGAAGGCGGTGCCGGGGAAGTCGCCTGCCACCTTGCGCGCGGCGCGCTCGACGCCGAAGACTTCGCCGACGATCAGGTTATTGCCCTTCTGCGCGTATTCGCGCATCACCCGTTCGTAGTCGGTGTTGGTGACGTTCTCGGAATAGACGTATTCGACCTCGCCGCGGTCCTTGGCGGCGTTCAGCGCCTTGTGGATGCGGCTGACCCATTGCTGCTCGACCGGCACGGTGTAGATCGCGGCGACCTTGACCTTGCCCTCGACCGGCTTGATCTGGGCGATGGCCGGCATGGTCAGGCAGGCCGCGCCCAGCAGGGCAACGCCGGCCAGCATGGCGCGGCGGGTGAAATTCAGCATTCGTCTCCCCTCCATTTTCGAGACTGCACGTAAGACGACGGCGAGGTGGCGGCCTTTTGCCGGCAACCCATTCACCTCACGCTCCCTGTGGTATTCCCGCGAGCCTACTGAGGGCTTGACCATCTGGTCAATGGGCGTCGCGCGCAACGTGCGGCGGCGCCGAACCTTGCGTGGACATTACACTAAAGTCGATCACAATTTCGTGATCGTCGCGATTGGAAATTGCGTGGGAAAAAATCCCATTCACACTTGATTCCGGGCAAGGGCAGAAGCCAACCTGGAGGAAGAAATGATCTCCACGAAGACGCACCGGCGGGTTCAACGCCGGCTCCTATCCTGGCTTGTGGTCGCCGGGACATTGACTGCCGCCACCACGGCTGTCGCCCAGACCGATCCCGGACCCCGCGGCGGCGGGCCGAATGCCGGGGGGGCCCTGCAGGGCCTCGGTTTCGATGAAATGCAGTATTTCCGGGCATCGCGGGATGCCTTCAACGAAGTGGTTTCGGTTTCCGGCACGATCGCGGGCGAGGACGGGATCGGGTTGGGGCCACGCTTCAACCACAACAGTTGCGCCGCCTGTCACGCCCAGCCCGCGGTGGGCGGATCCAGTCCGGCGGTGAACCCGCAGGTGGCGGTGGCGACGCTGCATGGCGCCGCCAATGCGGTGCCGGGTTTCATTTCGGCGCAGGGGCCGGCGCGCGTCGCCCGGTTCGTGCGCAATCCCGACGGCACGCCCGACGGATCGGTGCATGACCTGTTCGTCATCACCGGGCGGTCGGATGCGCCGGGCTGCAACATCGCGCAGCCCGATTTCGCGGGCGAACTGGCCCGCAACAATGTCGCGTTGCGTATCCCCACGCCGCTGTTCGGGCTGGGGCTGATCGAGACCGTGCCCGACGCCAATCTGGTCGCGGCCGTATCGGCGATGGCGCCGTTGCGCGCGTCGCTCGGCATTGCCGGACAGTTCAACCGCTCGGCCAACGACAACGGCATCAGCCGGTTCGGCTGGAAGGCGCAGGACAAGTCGCTGGTGATCTTCTCCGGCGAAGCCTACCTGGTCGAACAGGGGGTCACCAACGAGGTGTTCCCCAACGAGCGCGATACCGATGCCGGCTGCGGGTTCAACGCCACGCCGGAGGACGCGACGCGCCTGGCCTTGACCAAGGATGTCTCGCGCGGCTCGGCCTCGGCCGAACTGTCGTCGGACACGGTGAAGTTCGCGATGTTCATGCGGCTGCTGGCACCGCCGGCCCCGGCGCAGCCGACGCAGGGATCCCGCAACGGGCGTCAGGTCTTCGATGCGGTGGGCTGCCAGGCCTGCCACATCCCGACCCAGGTCACCGGGCCGTCGCGCTTTGCCGCCCTCGACAAGGTCGCGTTCCAGCCGTTCAGCGATTTCGCGCTGCACGACATGGGATCGGGCCTCGGCGACGGCGTCGTCCAGGGCAAGGCATCGGGTAGCCAGTTCCGCACCGCCCCCCTCTGGGGTCTCGGCCAGCGGCTGTTCTTCCTGCATGACGGGCGGGCCAGCGATCTCGTGGCCGCGATCCAGGCGCATGCCAGCCCGGGATCGGAGGCCAACAAGGTGGTCGCCAACTACAACGCCCTGGGGGCGCAGGCCAGGCAGGATCTGCTGGTCTTCCTCAGGTCGCTCTGAGTCGGGGGTTGGAGGCCGGTCGGGGCCGGCCTCCATCGCTCATTTCAACGCCAGCGGCGGCGCGGCGACCAGATAGGGCTTCAGCGCCGACCAGGGCAGTTCGATCACCGGCATGCCGATGGCATAGGGGCCGACCTCGTACTGGCCGAACTGGACGCCGAAGCTGTCGGGCTTGACGATCCAGTTCGCCGGGGAGTCGGTGGTTTGGCGCAGTTCCTGGGCCTCCTTGATCTGGAAGGGTTCGTCCTTGCCGAAATCCTGCTTGTGCAATTCGTCCAGCACCAGCTTGGCCAGGGCCGGCTGCCAGTTCGAGCCGGGCTTGAACAGATCGTCGGCCTTCATCGCGCGCTTCTCGCGCCACAGCCAGGTGACCGACGTGGCGCCGGTCATGCCGTGGGCCGCGCCCAGGCCGTACATGTAATTCATCTGCTGCAGCGCGATCAGCGTCGGCCCGGCATAGTTGAAGACGACCGAGCCGGAGAAATCGGTATCGATGTCGGTGTCGTCCTCGCCCGCCTGCTTCTTCTTGGGGTCGGGCGGCGCGAAGTAATTGTCGGTCCAGGTCTTCATCACGGCGTTGAAGGCGTCGGCTTCCGGCCCGGCCGGCGCGATCATCCGCGGCGTGGCGGTCGACGTCGAATAGACCGGGAACTGGGCGCGGGTATCCTCGCTCTGCGTCTTGTCGGCGCGGAAGCGTTCGATGGTCACGAAGCTGTAGGGGCCCGCAGACGTCTGCGCCTCGGCCAGTGCCTTCTGCCGGTTCTGGTAGAGGCTCGACAGGCATTCCGCCGGGGTGACGACAAGATCGGGCGAGGGCTTGGCCGGCACCGGGCAGGCGGCATTGCGATACTTGACCCAGTCGCGCTGGCTGTCGCGCATCGCGGTCTTGACCGGCTCGGCCAGCTTCGCCAGCGCCTGGGAGTAGGCGGCCGCTACCGCCTCGTCGAGCTTGGACAGCTCGGGGGTCGCGCAGATCAGCTTTTCCTGGGCGGTGCCCGCCTTGGCGCAATCGAAGGAAGCCGCCTGGACCGGGGCGGCCGCGGCGATCGTCATGGCGCCCGCGGCTAGCGCCGCGAGACGGAAGGTCGATGTCATCTCGGAAAACTCCTCGGCCGATTCACGCAGTGCTTGCGATCATGCCGCAAGCCGCGGCGCCGGTCAGCCGGCGACTTTGTCGCCGGCGCGCGCCGGCGCGGCCTCGCCGACCGCGAGCAGCGCGTGCCCGGCGGTGACGATCTCGGCCAGCAGCGCGCGCTGGCGGGCGTCGAGCGGATTGGAACCGGCATCGTCGAGCAGCGCGGCGCAGCCCAGCATGGCGTTCAGCGGCGTGCGCAGATCGTGGCTCATCTCGGCCAGCGCCCGGTCGGTCGCGGCCGGCTGGGCGGGGCGCCGCCAGGTCATCAGCAGGGCGATGCAGGCCCCGGCGACGGCCAGCGTGCCGACCAGCGCGACCAGGCCGAGCCAGACCAGCGTGTTGTCGAGCTGCTGGTCGGCGGTGCCGATGGTGACACCGACCGAGGCGATCAGCGGCAGGCTGCCGGCCTGGGCATAGGCGATCATGCGGGTCGGCCGGTCGGCCGCCGCGTCGACGCGCACGATCCCCGAGGAGGCGATGTCGAAGGCCGGCAGCAGGCCGCGGTCATGGGGCACCAGCTCGCCCGAGGTGACGCGGCCGTCGACCTGCTTGGCCCGCACGATGCCGTCGGTGCCGACCAGGCTGTAGGTCGAGCCCGGGCCGAGATCGGGCAGCGGCCAGCCCATCAGCCGTTCCGGCGCCATCGTCGCCACCACCGCGCCGGCAAAGCCGCCGTCGGGCCGCAGGATCGGCCGGGCCAGCGGCACCAGGCGCTTGGGGCTGATCCGGCCGATGATCGGCGCGCCGACATGCAGCTCCGGCGTGGGCTGCTGGCGCACGGCCTGGAAATAGGCGCGGTCGGCCAGGGTCTGCGGCGGATGGGGCAGCGTCGAGACCCGGACCGTGCCGTCGGGCCCGATGACCGAGATCTGGCTGAGCGAGGGCTGGGCGGCCAGCAGGCGCTGCAGCCCGGCGGAATCGATGTCGGCGGCCATGTCGGCGGCCGTGCGCAGCAGCGCGTCGATTGCGGCAACGGTGGCGTCGACCCGGCCGGCCAGCTGGGCGGCGCCCGCCGCGGCCTGGCGCAGCACGATGTTCTCAGCCTCGCGGCGGCGGTCGCGGGCAAGGTCGGCGGCAACCGCCCACAGCACGCCGATCAGCACGATCCCGGCCGCCGCCAGCGCGGCGGCGATGACGCGCCGCCGCGGCCAGGCGGTCGCGGTCAGGGCGTCGGGAAGATGAAAGGTGCTGAGCGAGGTCATGTCCGGGCCGCCGTCAAACAGGCGGCCGGATTATCCGCCCGGTCCCGGACCGGCGATAGATCGTCAAAGGTATAGCGTGGATGCCGTCACCGGTTTGGCATACCACCCATTCAAGGGGGTGCGAGACCGCCCAGGCCCAGTTCGGCGATCATTGCCGCCTTCATCGCCGATTTCTTGACCTCGCCGGCCACCGTCATCGGGAATTCGTCGACGAAGCGGATGTAGTGGGGAATCTTGAAGCGGGCGATGCGACTCTCGCAGAAGGCGCGGATCTCGTCTTCGGTCAGGGTTTCGCCGACCCGCGTCCTGATCCAGGCGGCCAGCTGCTCGCCGTGTTTCGCATCGGGGACGCCGAACACCTGGACATCCTGGATCTTGGGGTGGCGGTAGAGGAACTCCTCGATCTCGCGCGGATAGATCGGCTCGCCGCCGCGCATCACCACGTCCTTGATGCGGCCGACGAAATGGCAGTCGCCGTCGTCGTCGATCATCACCTGGTCGCCGGTATGCAGCCAGCCGCGCAGGTCGATGGCTTCCTTGGTCTTGGTCTCGTCGCCCCAGTAGCCGCGCATCACCGCGTGGCCGCGAATCAGCAGTTCGCCGGCGACGCCGCGCGGCACCACGCGGCCGCCCGGGTCGATCACCTTGGCCTCGACATGGGCCATGACATGGCCGAGCGTCGACAACCTTTCTTCCGCCGGATCGGCGTAGCGGCTGTGGAAACAGATCGGTCCGGTCTCGGCCATGCCATAGGCGATCGTCAGCTCGGGCAGATGCAGCCGTTCGACCGCCTCGCGCAGCACGCCCTCGCCGCAGGGCGCCGCCGCGATCCCGGTGCGCAGCGAGGCGACGGCCTCGGGCGTCAGGCCTGGCTGGTGCAGCAGCGCCGCGAGCGTCGCGGGCAGCACGTAGATCGCGGTGCAGCGCTCGGCCTCGATCGCCGACAGGACGGCCGAGGCATCGAAACCTTCGCTGGGATAGACCACGCAGGCACCCGACGAGAAGCAGCCGAGATTGCCGGTGGCCAGGCCGAAGGCGTGGTAGAGCGCGGTCGGCAGGCACAGCCGGTCTTCGGGGCCGAGATTCAGCGCCTCGGCGGTGAAGCGGCAATTGTTGACCAGGGTGAAATGGCTGAGCGTGACGCCCTTGGGGAACCCGGTCGCGCCCGACAGGAACACCACGGTCGCGGCATCGTCGGGCTCGGGCCAGGTTTCGGGCAGGTCGAGGCGCCCTTGCGCCTCGGCCCCGTCGCCGGCCGCCAGCAGGTCGGAGAAAGCCAGGGTGCCCGCCGCGGGATCGGGGTCGAGATCGATGACCAGCTTCAGATGTTTCAGTCGCTTCGCGGCCAGCTCGCCGGGGGCCGCGGCGGCCAGTTCGGGCGCCAGCTCGGCCAGCATCGCGCGATAGTCGCTGTCGCGGAAGCGGGCGCCGACGATCAGCACGCTGGCCGACGACTTGTTCAGCGCATATTCGACCTCGGACAGCCGATAGGCGGGATTGAGGCTGACCAGCACCAGCCCGGCGCGGGCCAGGCCCAGTTGCACGACCGGCCATTCCCAGCGGTTGGGCAGCCACAGGGCCACGCGGTCACCCCGCTTCAGGCCGCGAGCCAGCAGGCCGGCCGCAAACAGCCCGGCGCGCCGGTGCAACTCGCCATAGCTCAGCGTGACGCCCTGGTGGCGGGCGATGACGGCGGGGCGATCGGCCCAGCCGTTGCCGGCCGCGCCGATCAGACCGGCGACGGTGTCGTAAACGAGCGGTTCGGGCGAGCTGCCGAACAGATAAGACGGCTGGGTCGGATTGCCCATCTAGTATCGATGCGTCCGCAAACCTGGTTTGCCTGATATCGACCGGCCCGAACGCGGGCGCCCCCACGGCGCGCGTCGGTGGGGCGCCAGTCTGGCGCCTTCGGCGGCGATTGCAAGCGCGGATTACTGGCTCCCTGCCGTCAAACGGCGCCGCTCAGTTGCCGGCGCAGCTCGGTCTTCAGGACCTTGCCGTAATTGTTCTTCGGCAGGCTTGCCACGACCAGATAGTCCTTGGGCCGCTTGAACCGGGCGATACGGCCCAGGCACAGCGCGTCGAGCGCGGCGATATCGAGCGTGGCACCGGCCCGCGGCACGACGACGGCCACGACTTCCTCGCCCCAGTCGGCATGGGACCGGCCAACCACCGACACCTCGGCGACGTCGGGATGGGTGAGCAGCACTTCCTCGACCTCGCGCGGATAGATATTGGAACCGCCCGAAATGATCAGGTCCTTCGACCGGTCGAGCAACGTCAGATAGCCCTGGTCGTCGAAACGTCCGACATCGCCGGTATGCAGCCAGCCGTCGCGCAGCGCATCCGCCGTCGCGCCGGCATTGCGCCAGTAGCCCGACATCACGATCGGCCCGCGCACCGCCACCTCGCCGGCCTCGCCCGGACCAAGCGGCCGATCGTCGGGACCGACGACCCGGACCTCGACGTCCGTGCGCGCCAGACCGACCGAGCCGAGCCGGGCGTCGAACCCGGCGCGGCCGTCGTCGACATGCAGCCACTTGGGCAGGCCGGTGATGGTCATCGGCGCTTCGCCCTGGCCGTAGATCTGGGCGAAACGCGGGCCCAGCACGCTCAGCGCCGCCTTCATGTCGGCGACATACATCGGCCCGCCGCCATAGACGATGGTCTTCACGTGATCGATTTTGACAGACGAAACGGCGGCGTGGCCGACCAGGCGGTGGACCATGGTCGGGGCGAAGAAGCAGCTGGCCCCGGGCCAGTAGCCAACCAGATCGATCCATTCCGCCGGGTCGAACCCGCCCGATGCCGGCACCACCTGGTTGGCCGCCTTGGCCAGATGGGGCAGGCCGTAGAGGCCCGATCCGTGGCTCATCGGCGCGCAATGCAGGATGCAATCGCCCGGCGTCACCCCGTCGACGTCGGCAAAGTAGTTCATCACCATGTTGAGGAGCGTGGCGTGGCTCAGCATCGCGCCCTTGGGCCGGCCGGTGGTGCCCGATGTATAGAACAGCCACGCGAGGTCGCCGGCCCCGACCTCGGCCGGTGCCGATGCGGCCTCATGGCCGAACAGGACCGCCAGCTCGGGCGTCTCGGTGACCAGAACGCGATCGAGCGTGTCGATCGTGCGGCCCAGATCGATCAGCCCCTCGGCCAGATCCGGGGTGGCGACGCAGATCCGCGCCCCGGCATTGTCGAGGATCCAGGCGATTTCCCGGGGATGCAGCTTGGCATTGACCGGCACGGCCGCGAAGCCGCCCCACCAGCAGCCGAGCAGGCAAGGCATGAATTCCCATGAATTCGACATCGCCAGCGCCACGCGGTCGCCGGGCTTCAGGCCGTGGACATCCCTGAGGCCCGCGGCGAACCCGGCGGCGGCCCGGGCGAAGCCGGCATAATCGAGGCGGACGTCCAGGCCTTCCGATATCGCCGGCCGGTAGCCGAAGCTTGCGGCGGCCCGCGCCAGCAACTGTGCCAGATTCATGTTTCCCCCTTTTCACTCCGGTCGCGGCGGAGGGTGCCGCAGACCGCGGGGCTTCTCAAGGGGGTGATCGCAGGAAAGCCTCGGCCTCGGCCGCCGGCACCGGACGCGACCACAGGAAACCCTGGCCGTCCTCGACTTTCAGGTCGCCGAGGATGGCGCGCTGGTCGGCATCCTCGACCCCCTCGGCGATGGTGGCGATGCCCAGCGCGCGGGCCATGGCCACGATTGCCTCGATGATCGAGCGGCTCTCGGCGTTGGTCGCGACATCCTGGACGAAGGCGCGGTCGATCTTGAGGCGATTGACGGTCAGCCGGCGCAGATAGGCCAGCGACGAATAGCCCGTGCCGAAATCGTCGATCGCCAGCTTGACGCCGAGGTCGCGCAGGGCCCGCAGCTGATCGGCGCCGTGCCCGGTCTCCGCCATGACGGAAGATTCCGTCAGCTCGACCTCGATCAGTCCGGGCGGCAGGCCGTGGCGGTCGAGGCCCGCGCGCAGATGGCCGACCACGTCGCTGCGCGCGATCTGCAGGCCGGAGACGTTGATGCCGACGATCGGCGGCTCGAAACCGGCCGCCCGCCAGGCCGCCAGCTGGCGGCAGGCTTCGTCGATCACCCAGTCGCCGATCGGCAGGATCAGCCCGGATTCCTCGGCCAGCGGGATGAATTCGGCCGGCGAGATCAGCTTGCCGTCGGCCCCCCGCCAGCGCAGCAGCGCCTCGAACCCGCTGAGACGGCCATCCCGCAGATCGAACTGGGGCTGCCAGAACAGCTCGAACGCCCTGTCGTCGACCGCCTGGCGCCGCGCGGTCGCCAGGGCCAGCCGCCGCGCCGCCTGTTCGGCGACATCGGGGGCGAACCAGGCGTAGGTGTCGCGGCCGGCAAGCTTGGCGCGATGCAGCGCGATGCCGGCATTGTTCATCAACTCGGACACCCCATTGCCGTCCTGGGGCGCCACGGCGATGCCGATCGAACAGGTGATGCCGATGGTTTCGCCCTCGATCGTCACCGGCCGGGCGACGTCGCGGCCGATGCCGGATGCGATCTCGGCGGCGTCGTTCGCGGCATTGAGCCCGGCCAGCACGATCGCGAACTCGTCGGCACCGAGCCGCGCCACCGTATCGCCCTGGGCGAGATTCGAACCGAGGCGCTGGCCGATCGCGGTCAGCAAGGCATCGCCAAAGCCATGGCCCTTGGCATCGTTGACGGTCTTGAACCGGTCCAGTCCGATGAACAGCACCGCGATCGGCCGGCCGTCGCGCTGGCCGGCGGCCAGTGCCTGGCGCAGATGCTCGGCGAACAAGAGGCGATTGGCCAGCCCGGTCAGCGGGTCGCGGAAGGCCAGCTCCTCGATGCGCGATTCCGCCTTCTTGCGCTCGGTCAGGTCGGAGAAGATCGCCAGATGGTTGCGGATCTCGCCCTCGTCGTCGCGGATCACCGACAGCGACAGCCATTCGGGATAGACCTCGCCCGACTTGCGGCGATTGAGAATCTCGCCCGACCAGTGGCCCTCGACCTGCAGGCTGCGCCAGACTTCGCGATAGAATTCGGGCGGCTGGCGCCCCGAGGACAGGACCCGCGGCGTCGCCCCCATCACCTCGCCGAGGCGATAGCCGGTGACGGCGGTGAACGCCCGGTTGACCCGCAGGATGCGGTTTTCGGCATCGGTGATGAAGATGGCTTCGGCGGCGTTCTCGAATACCTGCTCGGACAGCGCCATGTCGTGCAGGCGGCTGCGTTCGTCCGAGACGTCGAACATGATGCCGTCGAACACCAGGTTGCTTGCATCGACGCGGGAAGGTTCGGCCTGGGCGCGGATCCAGCCGATGGCGCCCGCCGGCAGGGCGATGCGCCCCTCGAACGACCACGACCGTTCCGTGCCGATCGCGACGTGGATCGATTCGCGCCAGCGCTGGAAATCGTCGGGATGGATCTGGATCAGCGTCTGGTCGCGCATCAGGTCGTCACAGGAAATCTCGAACATTTCCTGACAGCGTGGGCTTACATAGGTATAGCGGCCGATGCCGCCGCCCTCGACCGTCCATTGGAACACCAGCCCCGGCACCTTGGCGGCGACCTGGGCAAAGCGCGCATTGGCCTCGCGGATCTGGTCGACGCGGCGGGCGATCACCCCCAGCATGGCATTCAGGCTGGCCGGAATCTCGTCGAGCTCGGCGATGCCGATGCCGGGCATCCGCCGCGACAGGTCGCCCTGGCGCAGGCGGCCGATGCCCGCGGCCATCCGCCTGATGGCGCGGACCAGCCACAATCCGAACAGGAAGCTTGCCGTCATCGTCGCGACGCCGGCGATGCCGGCCAGCATCAGCCCGTGCAGCAGTGCCGCGCGGGCCGCCGCCAGCATCGGCGTCGCCGTCAGGCCGAACACGACCGCCCGGCCCGTCTCGCCGATCGCGGCCCGGCCCCAGAACCGTTCGATACCGTCGGCCCCGACCAGCCGGCTGCCGGAACCGGCCGTGACCTGCTCGGGCAGCGCCAGAAGCCCGTCCGCATCGCCCGCCTGCGCCTCCACCAGGCCGCCGGTGCCGATCATCACGGCCACGGCTTGGGGGACGTCGGCGGGGGGCCCCGCCCGCCCCGCCCGGGCCCGCGCGGGGGGGGG
>JAEYTW010000439.1 GCA_023433835.1 Pseudomonadota bacterium
GGCGGCGGCCTCGGCGATCAGCGCGGAACAGGCGTGGCCGAGATGGAGGTAACCGGTGGGGCTGGGCGCGAAACGGGTAATCGTCATGATGATGCAGAAGATACATGAGGGCGGCTGACAGGGCACCACCACAGCAGCTAGGCTTATCGTCATGAGCAGCGTGATTCCCTTAGACGGCCCCCGCGTCGCGCCCGCCTCGGGCAAGGCCACCCATCTGGTGGTGCTGGTTCACGGCTACGGCGCCGACGGCAACGATCTGATCGGCCTGGCGCCGCACTGGCAACGCCTGCTGCCCGGCGCGGCATTCGTCGCGCCCAACGCACCGGAACGGATTCCGGGCATGCCCTGGGGTTACCAGTGGTTCTCGCTCAGCGCCTATGACCCGGACATGCTGCGGCGCGACCCTGCGCTGGCGCCCGGCGTCTACCAGGAAATGCGCGCGGGCGCCGAGCGCGCCGCGGCCCCCCTGGCCGCCTTCATCGACGCAGAACTCGCCCGGACGGGCCTGGGGCCCGAGCGCCTGGCCCTGGTCGGGTTCAGCCAGGGCACGATGATGTCGCTGCAGGTCGGCCTGCGCCGGACGGTCGCCCCTGCGGCAATCGTCGGCTTCTCCGGGGCGCTGATCGGTGCCGACCGCCTGGCCGGCGAGATCACGGCCAGGCCGCCGGTCCTGCTGATCCATGGCGACCAGGACGACATCGTGCCGGTCGAAGCGCTGCAGGCGGCGCTGGACGGCCTGGGCGCGGCCGGCGTCACGGCGCGCTGGCATGTCTGTCGCGGCATGGGCCATGGCATCGATCCGGAAGGGCTGGAGCTGGCCGGCCGCTTTCTCGCGCAGCATCTGGCAGACTGAGCCCGCCGGGACCGCCATGGACCTCGACATAACCACGCTTGTTGCGCTGACGAGCGTGAACTCGCTGATCGCGGCGATCGCGATCGGCATGCTGTGGCTGGTCCACGGGCGCTATCCCGGGATCGGCCACTGGACGGCCGGCGCCTTCTCGATCTTCGCCGGCGGTCTGATCATCGTCGCCCGGTCGGTGCTGCCCGAACTGGTCTCGCTGGTGGCCGGCAACATCGTCATCGTCGCCGGATACGCCCTGGTGCTGCGCGGCCTCAACCTCTTTACGCGGCAGCGCCGGCAACCCGTCCTGGAGATCGGCACGGTCGTGGCGATCGGCATCGGCCAATTCTGCCTCGGCCTGGTCGGCGTGCCCCTGGCGGTGCGCATCGTGCTGCTGACGACTTTCTGGACGGTGCTCTCCGTCGCCATCGCGCAACGGTTCTTCACCTATGGCCGCAGCGAACCGGCAATGGCCTCGGTCTGCCTGCTGGGCGGATCGATCGCTGCGGCACACGCCCTGTTCTCGGTAACGATCGCCCTGCTCGTGGCTTTCGGCGGCCCGACACCGAGCCCGCTGGAGCCGAATCCGGTGCGCGCGGCGACCTATTTCGAAGCCAGCGTGGTCGTCATGCTGCTGGCACTGAGCCTGATCCTTCTCGTCACCCGCCGGCTGGAGGTCGATCTCGGCCGGCTGGCGGCCTTCGACGAACTGACGGGGTGCTACACGCGCCGCGCCTTCCTCGCCGAATGCGGCCGCGAACTGGGCCGAACCGGACGAGATGGCGGACACTGCGCCGTGGTGATGTTCGATGCCGACAATTTCAAGGCGATCAACGACGGCTATGGCCATCAGGCCGGCGATGCGGTGCTGGCCGAGATTGCCCGCCGGGTCGCAGCCCGCCTCGCGCCGCAGGACCGGCTGGGCCGCCAGGGCGGCGAGGAGTTTTGCGTGCTCCTGGCCGATGCCGGACCGGATCGGGCGCTCGACACCGCCGAACATCTGCGCCAGGCCGTGGCCGAGGCACCGGTCGAGCTGGGGGAAGCGCGGATCGCGGTCACCATCAGCCTGGGCGTGGCGATCAGCCCCGAGCACGCCACCGACATGACCGGCCTTCTGAAGGCGGCGGATGCCGCGCTCTATCGTGCCAAGCGCGGTGGCCGCAACCGGGTGGAAATCGCCCTTCCGGTCGCGGCCTGAACGCGGGCCGGCACGCGCGGCCGCGGCAACGCCTTAGCGGGGCGCCATCCGGATCGCGCCGTCGAGGCGGATGGTCTCGCCGTTCAGCATCGTGTTCTCGGCGATGTGGCGAGCGAGCCTGGCGTATTCCTCGGGGTTGCCGAGGCGGCGCGGGAACGGCACCGACGAGGCGAGGCTGTCCTGCGCTTCCTGCGGCAGGCCCTTGAGCATCGGCGTCAGGAACAGGCCCGGGGCGATCGTGCAGACGCGGATGCCGAACTGGGCGAATTCGCGCGCCAGCGGCAGGGTCAGCCCGACGACGCCGGCCTTCGACGAGGCATAGGCCGGCTGGCCGATCTGGCCGTCGAAGGCGGCGACCGAAGCGGTGTTGACGATGACGCCGCGCTCGTTGTCGGCCAGCGGCTCGAGCTTCTGCATGGCCGCCGCGGCCAGGCGGATCATGTTGAAGGTGCCGATCAGGTTGACCCGGATCACCTTCTCGTAGGCGGCCAGCGCCAGCGGGCCTTCCTTGCCCACCGCCTTGGCGGGCGTGCCGACGCCGGCGCAGTTGACCAGCATGCGGGCCGGGCCGTGGGCCGCGGCGGCCTTGGCCAGCGCGGCCTCGGCGCTGTCGGACGAGCCGACGTCGCATTCGACGGCGATGCCGCCGATTTCCTTGGCCAGCGCCTCGGCGACGGCGACGTTCATGTCGGCCAGCGCGACCTTGGCGCCGGCGCTGGCGAGTTCACGGGCGGTGGCGGCGCCAAGGCCCGAAGCGCCGCCGGTCACGACCGCGGCAATGCCGTTCAACTGCATTTGTTGTTCCCTACAACAGTCATCCTGGAAGGACGCTGTTTAGCAAATCCGGGCGGGGCTGGCGAGGGGGCTGTCGACCGGCGGGTAACCTGCGATCCATGGGGACATAAAGATTTCCTTATATGACCCTGGACAGGGTGCCGGGCCGCTGGTATAGACCCATCCAGCAAAAGTCCCGCCCAGGGAAACTTGAAGGAGCGAACGCGTCATGACGGATTGTGTGGTCAAGGACCTCGGCCTCGCCGATTGGGGCCGCAAGGAAATCACCATCGCCGAGACCGAGATGCCCGGCCTGATGGCCCTGCGCGAGGAATTCGGGGCGTCGCAGCCGCTGAAGGGCGCGCGCATCGCCGGCTCGCTGCACATGACGATCCAGACCGCGGTGCTGATCGAGACGCTGAAGGCGCTGGGCGCCGACGTCCGCTGGGCGTCGTGCAACATCTTCTCGACCCAGGACCAGGCCGCCGCGGCGATCGCCGCCGCCGGCATCCCGGTCTTCGCGGTCAAGGGCGAGAGCCTGGCCGACTACTGGGAATACACCCACAAGATCTTCGAGTTCGCCGACGGCGCGAACATGATCCTCGACGACGGCGGCGACGCCACCCTGCTGATGCATCTCGGCCCCCGCGCCGAGCAGGACCCCTCGCTGATCGCCAAGCCGGCCAACGAGGAAGAGGAGGCGCTGTTCGCCGCGATGAAGAAGCGCATCGCCGAGCAGCCGGGCTGGTATTCGCGCATGGCCGAGAAGATCCGCGGCGTGTCGGAAGAAACCACCACCGGCGTCCATCGCCTCTACCAGATGCAGCAGGAAGGCCGCCTGCGCTTCCCCGCCATCAACGTCAACGACAGCGTCACCAAGTCGAAGTTCGACAACCTCTACGGTTGCCGTGAGAGCCTGGTCGACGGCATCAAGCGCGCCACCGACGTGATGATGGCCGGCAAGGTCGCGGTCGTAGCCGGCTACGGCGACGTCGGCAAGGGTTCCGCCGCCTCGCTGCGCAGCCAGGGCGCCCGGGTCCTCGTCACCGACATCGATCCGATCTGCGCGCTGCAGGCGGCGATGGAAGGCTATCAGGTCGTGACGATGGAGCAGGCCGCGCCGCAGGGCGACATCTTCGTCACCGCGACCGGCAACGTCGACGTCATCACGCTCGACCACATGCGCCAGATGAAGGATCGCGCAATCATCTCCAACATCGGCCACTTCGATTCGGAGATCCAGATCGGCGCCCTGAAGAACTACCCCTGGCACAACGTCAAGCCGCAGGTCGACGAGGTCGAGTTCCCCGACGGCAAGCGCCTGATCGTGCTGGCCGAAGGCCGCCTGGTCAATCTCGGCTGCGCCACCGGCCATCCGAGCTTCGTGATGAGCGCCTCGTTCACCAACCAGGTGCTGGCCCAGATCGAGCTGTGGGGCGACAAGGGCAAGTACGAGAAGAAGGTCTACGTCCTGCCCAAGCATCTCGACGAGAAGGTGGCCTCGCTGCATCTCGCCAAGCTCGGCGTCAACCTGACCAAGCTGACCGAGCAGCAATCCTCGTATATCGGTGTAAATACGGCCGGCCCGTTCAAGCCGGACCATTACCGTTATTGACCAACGCTGACAGACTCAACCGCGTCCCCGGACGCAGGATCGACGGCGGCAGGCAACTGC
>JAEYTW010000467.1 GCA_023433835.1 Pseudomonadota bacterium
CAGATCCGCGTTACACTCTGTCTGCATCGGGGAACTCCTCTGCTAACGGGTAAGTCTTTGTCGCAGAAGTATTTTCCCAGATTCAGAGCCCCGATGCACCTATCTTCCGTGAGATATCCGGGCTAGACCTACGACAGGCAACCTGATCGCTCATCGCAAGATGGGCTTCTCTCGGCTACGCTTCGGACTGCGCCGCGGTGGTGGAAGGCGCGACCGTCACGTCTTTCGTCACGGAGGCTTCCACCATGCTTGTCATCGGACTCATCCTCAGCATGTTCGGGATCGGCCTGTTTTGCGGGCTGATCTTCACGCTCGCCGTCTATGCCCTGCCGTTCTTGATAGGGCTTACCGCCGGCATGGCCGCGTCCACAGCGGCGCTGGCGTCCTGGGCGCGCTGCTTGTTGGCATCGTGACCGGCGCCGTCACACTGGCAATCGGACAGATCGCGTTCGCCGTGGTCCGTCCTCCGGTGCTTCGTGCCGTCATCGCCGCCGCCTTCGCCATTCCCGCCGCGATCGCCGGCTACCATGCTGTCCTCGGCCTCTCGCAGATCGGCGTGCCCTCGCTTCTCTGGTGCGAGGTATTCGCCTGGATTGGCGCGCTCTGCATTGGCGGCGCGGCCTGGGCGCGAATGACGGTGTTCGCGGAGCCCCTTCCGTTACGGTCGGCCGGAGCATCACAGAACGACCCTCAGCCACTTCTCACTGGCGCGACACGACAGGGTTAGGCGTTCGCCGTCTCGTCAAACGGCGCCCTGGCGATCGGGCGCTGAGAGATCATTTGGCGAGATCGCGGAGCACGCAGCTCACGTCGGAGAGGCGCTTCTGTCGATGCAGTCGCGATCGATCGCCCACCGGTGAATCGTTGTCCGGAGCGTTGCTGAGCCGCCATTCCGCGACAAGCAATCCCGCCTTTTCTGTGCGACGGCTTCTTTCTTTAGTCCCACCCCCACCTTCACGGTATTCGTCCGGCGAGAGCCGTCTTGCGGTGATTGATGTCGATGTTGAAGCTGCGCTCATAAGGACGTCCTCAAGAGCGCAGGTAGCAGCAGCCGATGAGCCAGATCACGATTTTACCGGGTCCTGAGCGCTGGCGGCTGTCGGCAAGGCGGAGCCGACGACCTTCCCGGCCGTGGTGACGGAAGATGTGATTTCGGCGCTGCCGGTGAGCGGGCCGGCGATCATGATCGGCCTGGCGAACGGTGGGACGATGCGGATCGAGGCGACGGCACCGGTGCCGCTGGTGACGGCGGTGCTGCGGGTACCGGGTGATCGCGCCGCCGCCTGGCGCGCGCGTCTGGATCGCGGGCGGTCACACCGATATGGGGAAGGGGACGAACGGCCCTGGCGTTGGTCATCCAGGAATCGTGGGGCCGCGGCGCATGCCCGGCGGCCTCTGCGGGCCTTTATCGGCGAGAGACATGACGCGCTCGGTGATAATTCCGATCGTCCAGTTGCGCCGGGTGTGATCTGATAAAATCGATACGCGCTGCTGTCCGATTTTCATAAGCCGGCATGCCCGGCAGGCCAGTCCCCGGGGGACCGATGCGAAAGTTGCAGCCGGAGGCCGAGCGACGATTGGGAGAAACGGTGCCCGCCGATGCCGTCGCATCGGGCGCTCGCGCGATCTTGCAGCCGCGAGCGGTCATCCCTATCGCGACGGAATGGATGTTGCCCGGCGGATTGCGCAGCGCCGACCTGTCGCCGGATAATCTGGTGGCCTTTCCCAAGGATGTCGGGCGGGCCGCCAATCTTTTTCACGCCGTCCAGCCGGACCTCCTGCTGATCGAGGCGCAGAATCAGCTGCATGCCCCGGTCACCGTCAAAGCGCGGGTGCTGTTCGACGCCCCGATCCTGGCCCTGCGGCTGCCGACCAGTGGACGCGCGGCGATCCGTCACGAAACCTATGGGCGGATGGAGGAATCGGACGAGTCCTGGAATCTCGGGATGGTCGCGGACAGCACATGTGCGATCGAGCACCATCCCGGCGAGGCCTATAGCTGCCTCATGGCGGTGCTGACCGTCGACCGGCTGCGATCCTTGCTGGATCGTCAGCGATGCCCGGCGGCCATCGCCCGATTCCTGGATGGGAAGGCGGACGGCGTGGGCCTCATGGCCCGGACCAGCCCCAGGCTGCGACGTATCGCCGACGAGATCGGGAAGAACCCCTATCGGGCAGGCATGGCCGCATTGTACGCCGAAGGCAAGCTGTACGAACTGCTGGCCGAGACCCTCACCATCCTGGGCACTGAGGATGAACCGCAAGCCCGCATTTCCAGGCGTGACCATAACGCCGCCATGATGGCCTACGACCTGATCCGGGAGAATCTGGCGGCTTCCCTGTCGATCGACGATGTCGCCCGCCAGGTCGGCCTGTCGCAGCGGCGGCTCTCCGAACTCTTCCAGGAATTCTTCGGCGCATCCCCCTTCCAATGCCTGACCCGGTGGCGGCTGGATGCGGCGCGCGACCTGCTCGACCAGGGGGAGCTATCGGTGAAACAGGTCGCGTATGCGATGGGTTACGCTCATGTCAGCAGCTTCAGCCAGGCCTTCACCCGACAGTTCGGGTATCCGCCGCGCACCCGCCGGCGGCGCGCCGACGTCGAATGGTGATGCAGAAACCGGCAAGGCTTGCCATCACCTGACGGGCGCGATCACAGGGCCGGCCGCATCCTCCATCCCTCCTAACAAATGAGCAAATCCTCCTAACCCGGCGGCGGAATGACGTACCGGCAAATCCGCTAAGGTCGCTCCACAGGGTTTTCGTGCCTTCTGCGAAGCCCGGGCAATGGGATGGAGCGGGATGGCGCACCGCGGGCGCATCGGCGGCGTGTTTACGGTAGGATTGGTGGCTGTCGGACCGGCATTCGCGGCTGTTGCCGCCCCGCCGGATGCAGGGCAGCTGATGCAGCAGATGGAACGGGAACTGCCTACCCCGTCGACGCTGCCGCAGCCGTTGCCGCAACCGTCGGCCCCCGCGCCGACACCGATGAAGAACACCAACGAGCCGACGGTACTGGTCAAGTCGTTCCGCTTCACCGGGAACACGCTGCTGACCGAGGCACAGCTGGTGGCGGCAGTCGCGGGTTTCCTGAACCGACCGCTGACATTTGCGGATCTGCAACTGGCGGCCGCGGCGGCGGCCGAGGCATACCGCAAGGAAAGGTGGGTGGTTCGCGCCTATCTGCCCGAACAGAACATCGTCGACGGCGTCGTCGTCATCCACATCGTGGAGGCGATCTTCGGCGGCACGTCGCTGGACGAGCCGTCGCGCCGCATTGCCGCCACCCGCATCGTCGCCACGGTCGAGCGGGCCTTGCCACCGGGCGCGCCGGTCAACACTGATCAGCTCGACCGCGCCGTCCTGCTGCTGGGGGACCTGCCCGGCCTCAGCGTGCAAGGCACCTTGCGCAGCGGTCGCAACGAACGCGAGACCGAGTTGCTGCTTCGCGCCCAGGACCGTGCGCTGATCACCGGCACGGCAGCCATCGACAATTTCGGTGCCGAATCGACCGGCGCTGCCCGTGGCACCGGCAACGTCTTTCTCAACAGCCCGCTAGGCTGGGGCGACCAGGCCGTCGTATCCGCCATCGCCAGCCGTGGCAACTGGTACGGTCGCCTGGGGTGGTCGCTGCCGGTAGGTTACGACGGCTGGCGCGTCGGCATCAGCGCGTCCTACATGAAATACAGGCTGATATCGGCCGATTTCAGCGGCCTGGATGCCCAGGGCTCGGCGACCACGGCCGGCGCCAACGCCAGTTGGCCGATGCTGCGCACGCGCGCGGCGAACCTGTATCTGCAGCTCAATGCCGATCACCGGCGTCTCGACAACCAGGCAGTGGGATCCACGGTGTCACGATACGACGTGAACGCGGCGAGTGCCGGCCTGAACGGGAATCTATACGACGAATGGCTGGGCCCGGGCGGCGTCACGACAGCCACAGTCACGGTCATCGGCGGCCAGGTCGGGCCTGGGCACCCGGTCCTCGGGAACACGCCGCCGGCCGACAGATTCGGCTATTCCAAGCTGCGCTATGCGGTCAGCCGCGACCAGCGGATCACCGACGAGGTGTCCCTGTTCGCCGGGCTGTCCGGCCAGATCGCCAACCGCACCCTCGATTCCTCGGAGCAGTTCTACATCGGCGGCCCGGACGGGCTGCCGGCCTATGCGGTCGACCGGGCCGGCGGATCGCGCGGGCAGATGGTCAACACGGAGCTGCGCTGGCGGTTGCCGGAGAACCTGAGCGCCGGGTTCTTCTACGACTGGGCTCGGCTCGACGGCGGCCACAACCTGTGGAGCGCGGGCCTGACCTTGTCATGGCAAGCCGATTTCGGCCTGGTCGTACGCGCCACCTGGGCAAACAGCCTCGGCCGCGATCCGCAGGCGGCGCAGGGCGATGACGGGGTCGCCAACCGCTTCTGGATCAGCGCCACCCAGCCGTTCTGACGATCGAGAGGTTTTCGGCACCATGAAGAAATCCATTCGCCAAGCCGACAGAACCAGCGGCCGCCGCAAGGCGCGCCGCGCCACGCTGGCCGCCGGCGCAGCGCTGATGCTGCCTGCGGCATCGCTGCCGGCCCTGGCCGAGCCGCCTGCCGTCAACCAGCTGCCCACCGGTGGTGTCGTGGTTGCCGGGTCGGCCGGCATCGTCAAGTCCGGCACCCAGATGACGGTCACCCAGACGGGCCAGAGGGCGATCGTCAACTGGGAAACCTTCAACGTCGGTGCCAATGCCACCGTCGTCTTCAAGCAGCCGGACGCGGGCAGCGCCACCCTCAATCGGGTGTCGGATCCCAATCCCAGCCAGATCTATGGGCATATACAGGCGAACGGGCAGGTCTTCCTCACCAACCCCGGCGGCGTCTATTTCGCGCCGGGGGCCAGCGTCGACGTGGGCGGGCTGGTGGCGACCACCCATTCGATCGGCGATGCCGATTTCATGGCCGGCAGGAATACGCTGGAGCGCAACGGCGCCACCGGCCGGGTGACCAATGACGGGACCTTGAAGGCGTCGCTCGGCGGCTACATCGCCCTGCTGGCGCCCGAGGTGCGCAACAACGGCGTGATCGTCGCCCAGATGGGCACGGTCGCCCTGGCGGCCGGGGAGGCCTATACCCTGCGCGTCACCGGCGAAGGGGCGCTGACCGACCTGCAGGTGGCGCCGGCCACCGTGAACGCGCTGGTGCGCAACCGCCATGCGGTGCAGGCCCCGGGCGGGCTGATCATCCTCTCGGCCCAGGCGGTCAATCAATTGCGGGGCAGCGTCGTCAACAGCGGCCAGCTCGAGGCGAGCGGCCTGGTCAACGACGGCGGCACGATCCGCTTGCGCGCTTCCGGCGACATCACCGTCGGCGGCACCGTCGCGGCCGACGCCGCACCCGGGGGCGTCGGCAACGGCGGCTCGGTCACGGCCATCGCCGACCTGGGGAACAAGGACAGCCGCATCACGGTGAAGGGGAAGGTCAGCGCCCGCGGCGGCGGTGCCGGCGGCAACGGCGGCTTCGTCGAAACATCCGGCGGGCGGGTCCGCATCAAGGACAAGGCGCGGGTCGATACCCGCGCGCCGCGCGGCAAGTCCGGCCAGTGGCTGATCGACCCCGACGGCTTCACCGTCGCCTCGAGCGGCGGTGACATCACCGGCGCCACGCTGTCGGCAAACCTTGCCACCAGCGACGTGTCGATCTCGAGCACCAACGGCCAGGGCAGCGGCGGCAATGTCACGGTGAACGATGCCGTCACCTGGAGTGCCAACACGCTGACGCTGACCGCGACCAGCGACGTCAACATCAACGCGGTCATGACGGCCAAGGACACCGCCAAGCTGGACCTCGAGCCCGGCAGCGGCAAGGTCAATACCGGCTTCAACAGCGACGGCACTTTCCGCGGGCGGGTCGACTTCTTCCAGGCCGACGGCACGACGCCGCGGTCGGGGACGGGGTTTCTGACCATCGGCGGCGCGGCCTTCACCGTCATCACCGCGGTCGGCGCCAGCGGCAGCACGACCACCACCGATCTGCAGGGCATCAACGGCAACGCCTCCGGCAACTACGCCCTGGGCGCCAATATCGACGCGTCGGCCACCGCCGGCTGGGCGGCCGGCGCCGGGTTCGACCCGCTCGGCGCCACGATCGGCTTCAGCGGGATCTTCGACGGCCTCGGCCACACGGTCAACGGGCTGGTGGTAAATCGGCCGACCTCGACGACGCCGGTAGGACTGTTCGCCTATGGCAAGGGCGCCACGATCCGCAACGTCGGCGTTGTCGGCGGATCGGTCACCGGCAGCGACAGGACCGGCGGGCTGCTGGGAATCGCCAACAGCGGATCCACCATCGGCAATGTCTACGCCACGGCCTCGGTCACCGGCGGTGACAATACCGGCGGCCTGGTGGGCTATCTTTACGACGGCACCCTGTCGAAGAGCTACGCCTCGGGGGCGGTGACCGGCGGCAACAATGTCGGCGGCCTGATCGGGCAGGGGGGCACCCCCAGCATCTCGACCTCGTTCAGCACCGGCGCGGTGAGCGGCGGCAGCGATGTCGGCGGGCTGGTCGGCAAGCAGTCCGGCGGCTCGCTCAGCGATATCTACGCCACCGGCGCCGTGACGGCGACCGGCAACGAGGTCGGCGGCCTGCTGGGCGCCAATGCCGGCGCCACCGTCAGCCGCGGGCTGGCGGCGAACACGATTTCCGCCACCGGCACCGATATCGGCGCCCTGGTGGGCGTCCAGACCAGCGGCAGCGTCGCCAACGCATTCTACAACGGCACGCTGTCCGGCGGTCGGACCGGCTTCGGCGACGGTACCGCGGATTCGAGCGGCGTCGTGCTCGGCAAGACCACGACGCAGTTGAGCAATATTGCGACCTACGAAGCGGCGGGATGGAGCATCGGGGCGAACGCCAGCCAGGCGTCCGGCTACGCCGGCGCCGCGTTCCTGCAGGGCACGTCGTCGACCACCTGGTCCATCGGCAATCTTCCCGTCTACGTGCGGCTGGTCGCCGGCAGCAGCATCTACGGCAACGCACCCGGCTTCACCTACGCCATCTACGATGCCAGCAGCGGCGGGAACCTGATCACCGACGTCACCGGGGTCGGCACGGCAGCCTGGAGCACGGCGCTGACCGGGGTCTCCTCGGCCGGGACCTACGGCGAAATCTATGCCGGCGGCCTCGCCGCCAGCCGCACCGGCTACACCTTCAACAGCGGCGGCGTGACGAACTGGACCATCACGCCGCGTCCGATCACGGTGCAGGCCAGCAACCAGAGCAGGCTCTACGGCGCCGCCAATCCGGGGGCCGGCGGGGCGACGCTGGTTTCGGGCAACCTGGTCAACAACGACACGCTGGGCAGCGTGGCGCTGACCTCGTCGGCGACCGGTTCCACCGCAGCGGGCCAGACCGCGCCGCTGACGCCCAGTTCGCTCAGCATGGCGTCAGGCAGTGTGGGCAACTACAGCATCAGCTACACCGATGGGACGCTGACGATCGACAAGGCGCCGCTGACCGTTGCCGCCAACAGCGTCGGCAAGACTTATGACGGGCAGGCCTACGTCGGCGGCAACGGCGTCAGCTACAGCGGCTTCGCCAATGGCGAAGGGGTGTCGGCCCTCGGCGGCGCGCTGAGCTATGGCGGCGGCAGCCAGGGTGCGGTGGATGCCGGCAGCTACGCGATCATCCCCAGCGGACTGACGTCGAACAATTACGCGATTACCTACGGTAGCGGCACCCTGACGATCGGCAAAGCGCCCCTGACGGTGATGGCCAACGGCTTCGGCAAGACCTATGACGGCAAGGCCTACGGCGGCGGCAACGGGATCGGCTACAACGGCTTCGTCAACGGCGAGGGTGCATCGGTGCTCGGCGGCACCCTGAGCTATGGCGGCAACAGCCAGGGCGCGGTGGACGCCGGCAGCTACGCCATCACGCCCGGCGGCCTTACTTCGAACAACTATGCCATCACCTATGTCAGCGGCGCGCTGACGATCGGCAAGGCGCCGCTGACTGTCGCGGCCAACGGCTTCGGCAAGACCTATGACGGTCAGGCCTATGGCGGCGGGAACGGTGTCGGCTACGCCGGTTTCGTCAATGGCGAGGGCACGTCGGTGCTCGGCGGCATGCTGAGCTATGGCGGCAGCAGCCAGGGCGCGATCGACGCCGGCAGCTACGCCATCACCCCCGGCGGCCTCACCTCGAACAACTATGCGATCACCTACACCAGCGGCGCGCTCACCATCGGCAAGGCACCGCTGACCGTCGCCGCCAACGGCTTCAGCAAGACCTACAACGGGCAGGCCTATGGCGGCGGGACCGGCGTCAGCTACGGCGGCTTCGTCAACAACGAAGGGACATCGGTCCTGGGCGGCGTGCTGACCTATGGCGGCAGCAGCCAAGGCGCGGTCGATGCCGGCAGCTATGCCATCACCCCCGGCGGCCTGACGTCGAACAATTACGCGATTACCTACAACAGCGGGACTTTGACGATCGCCCCGATCCCGCTGACCGTCGCCGCCAACGGCTTCAGCAAGACCTACAACGGGCAGGCCTATGGCGGCGGCAACGGTGTCAGCTACAACGGCTTCGTCAATGGCGAAGGGGCTGGGGCCCTGGGCGGCACGCTGGTCTACGGCGGCAGCAGCCAGGGCGCGGTCGCTGCCGGCAACTATTCGATCGTACCCGGCGGTCTGACCTCGACCAACTATACGATCACCTACGTCAACGGGACGTTTGCCATTCTGCCGGAGGTTCCTCCCGCCGTCACGGTCGCGACGACGACACCGCCGGCACCGGTATCGACGCCGTCTGCCCCGGTGGTGACGGTGGCTTTCGAGGCCCCGCCCGGCAGCGAGTCGATAGCCGGCGTCGCCTTTGCGGGCAATACGATCGCGGTTGCAGGTTCATCTGCGTTGGCGAACGCGCGCTCCGGCGGCCCGGGGGCGCCGCCACCGCCTGGCGGTAGCGGGGATCGCCAGCCGCTTCCGATCACCGCGGCGGTCTCGGTGAACCTGCTGCGGACGGCGGCGCCGGGCAACAGCGGCGTGATGGCGGTGTCGGTCCCGAGGGAAGTTCTGAGCCAGAACGGGGGCTTCACCTTCAAGCTGCCGGATCAGATTGCCGACGGCGGCAGCGCGAGCGATACCATCACCGCCACCACGGCGGAAGGGGCACCCTTGCCGAACTGGTTACGCTTCAATGCCGACAGCAAGACGTTCGTCGCAAGCACCGTACCCGATGGGGGATTGCCGATCAGCGTGGCCGTCTTCATCAACGGGCAGCGGACCGACCTGACGATCGCCGAGCAGAGATGAGCGGATCGGAGGCCGTCATGACAAACATCGTTACCCAGGTCGTCTACCAGCCGGCGCAGCAGCATCCGGACCGGCCGGCGATCGTCACGCGCGCGGGCGAGACCTTCTCCTATCGACAGGCGGCAAAGGCCGTCGGGCAGCTTGCCTGGCACCTGCGGCTGCGTGGGATTCTTCCCGGGCAGGTGATCGGCGTTTCGATGGGCGGGCATTCGCTGCATCTGCTGACGCTGCTGGCGCTCGCGCAGATCGGCGCGGTGTCCGTGCCGTTGCACCCGGCGGCGCCGATCGACCGCCGCCGCCTGGTCGCCAGCCGGTTTGGCGCGGCTTGCGTGGTGTCGGAAAGCCCGGATCTTGCCTTGCCCGGATTGGCGTTGATCTGCCTGGACCAGTCGGAATTCCGGACCGATGGTCCTTCCGACCACGAAATTCATCCGGTTTCGCCGGCCGATCCGATGCACATCATGATCGGCTCGGGCACTTCCGGCGATCCCAGGGCGATGATCTGGAGCCACGGCAACGTCGCGTGGCGCAACCAGACCTACGAACCGGGCGGCGATATGCCGAAGCGCGTGCTGCAGATGGATCTGAACTTCTTCGTCGGCTTCGGGCCGGCATTGCGCGCCCTCGCCCATGCCGACGCGCTGATGTTCCCGCCAAGCCCGTCGGCCGAAGACGTGCTGTCGACATTGGTCACCCGCAAGATCACCCACGCCTATCTTTCGCCCCACCAGGCCAGCGTGCTGGCCGGGTTGGTCGAAGGCACGGCCATCATCGCCTGCCCCGATCTGATCAGTCTGCGGGTCGTGGGCGAACGTTTGAACGCCCGGCTGCTGCAGGCGTTGTGCCGCCGTCTGACCCCGAACGTCTACGTCGCCTACGGCGCCGTGGAGGCGGGAATGGCGACGCTGGCGACGCCGGGGATGCTGGCGCGATGCCCGGACACCGTGGGCACGCCTTGTCCTTGGGCCGAGGTCCAGATCGTCGACGCGGCCGGCGCCCCGGTTCCGGCGGGAACGGTCGGGGAAGTCCGCATCCGCTCCGCGCAGCAGGTGGACGGCTACCATCTCGATGAGGATCGGACCCGCGCCCACTTCCGAGCGGGCTGGTTCCATCCGAACGACCGCGGCCATTTCGACGCCGAGGGGCTGCTCCATATCGATGGGCGCGTCGACGACATGATAAACGTCGGCGGCGCGATGGTGGACGCCGAGGACGTCGAGCGGACCCTCTGCGCGCATCCCGCCGTGCGCGAGGCGGGCGCTTTCGTATACAGCCGGGACGATGGCCAGGCATTCCTGTCGGCGGCGCTGGTGCTGGCCGAGCCCGCGCAGCTGTCGACGGTCCAGGCATACGCCCAGGCCAGGCTGGGACCGCTGGCGCCGGTGCTCTACGTCTTGGCGAGCGCGCTCCCGCGCACGCCGACGGGCAAGATCCAGAGACGCCTGCTGGCCGCGGCCTTTCCGGCCATCCGTGCGGCCGCGGTGCCGCCCGGCCACCCCGCCGCCTGAGCTGGAAGGTCCGCCATGACGTCAACCTTCATCGGGGTCGCGGGATTGCCGCGGGCGGGGTCGACCTTGCTGTGCCAGTTGCTGGCCCAGCATCCCGAGATCGACTGCGAGGGGCACAGTTCGCCGTTGTGCAACGCGCTGCGGATGCTACGCCGCTTCGTCAGCGACGACGAATTCATGCTGGCGCAGCTCGATGCCCAGTTCGACCGCTCCTACGGAAACCTGCGCAATGCGATGCGCGGCTTCCTGCAAGGCTGGCACGCCGCGTCGGGGAAGAGCGTCGTGGTCGACAAGAGCCGTGCGTGGCTCAACAGCATCGACATGCTGCTGCATCTCGAGCCCGGCGCGCGCCTGCTCATTCCCATTCGCGAACTCGGGCAGATCTATGGGTCGATCGAGGCGCAGCATCAGAAGACGGTCCTGCTCGATTTCGCCGACCACCTGGCCGATTTCGATCGCCTGGGACGGGCCGACCAGCTCTTTGCCGGCGACAAGGCGATCGGCGCGCCGCTGGCATCGATCCGGGCCGTTGCCGATCTGCCGCAGACGGTGCGCGAACGGCTCTATTTCGTGAAGTTCGAGGATCTGATGCGCGACCCGGTCGACGTCATGTCGGCCGTGTTCGGCTGGTTGGGAATGCCGTCTTGCGACATCGACGTCGAGGCATTGCCCGGCCTGCCGCATGAAAGCGACAGCCATTACCGCTTCAAATATCCGCACCGGCGGCGGGACCGGTTGGTTGCGCCCCACCATCACGACATTCCCGTCAGCATCCAGCAGCGGATCGAGACGGTATGCGACTGGTACTATGCGTGGTTCTACCCGGCAGGGGGATAGCGCCCTCTCGGGATTCTCCGGGACTCCGCGTGCGGAGGGACCGGAGGCTTGCCGCCCCGGCCCCTCCGTCGCGTTCACACCGCGCGGACCTGGATGACGAACTGCTCGACCTGGCCGCGCAGCCGCTCGGCCTGACGGGACAGTTCTTCCGACGCGGCGAGGACCTGGGTCGTCGCCCCGCCGGCCTCGCCCATGCCTTGGTTGACCGCGGTGACGTTCTTCGACGTCACGTTGGCGCCCACCGAGGCATCCTCGACGTTCCGCGCGATCTCGCGGGTGGCGGCACCCTGCTGCTCCACGGCCGAGGCGATCGAGCCCGAGATCTCGTTGATCTGCTCAATGACGGTCGAGACCTCGCGGATGGCGGCCACCGCTTCCTCGGTTGCCGCCTGGACCGAGCCGATCTGCTGGCTGATCTCCTCGGTCGCCTTGGCGGTCTGGTTGGCCAGGCTCTTGACCTCGGAGGCCACGACGGCGAAGCCCTTGCCGGCCTCGCCAGCCCGGGCCGCCTCGATCGTCGCGTTCAGCGCCAGCAGGTTGGTCTGGCCGGCGATCGTGTTGATCAGGCTCACGACCTCGCCGATCTTCTCGGCCGAAACGCTCAGGCCGCGGACGATTTCGTCGGTCCGGCGCGCCTGATCCACCGCGGACTGGGCGACCCGGCTGGCGGTGGAGACCTGCGAGGCGATCTCGTTGATCGAGGCCGACAGTTCCTCGGTCGCCGAGGCGACGGTCTGGACATTGGCCGCGGTCTGTTCGGTCGCCGCCGCCGCGTCCTGGGTCTGGCGCGAGACGCCTTCCACCACCGTGGCCATCGACCGCGCCGAGGAATGCATCTCGGTCGACGACGAGGCCACGATCTGCACGACCGAGCCGACCTCGGCCTCGAAGCCGCCGACGATCGACATCAGCTTGCGGGCCCGCTCCTCGCGTGCCGCGGTTTCCTGCTGCTCGCGCCGGCGTTCGGCCGCGTCGCGCGCCGCCTTTTCCTCGGCCTGGCGCCGCTCGGCCGCCGCCTCTTCCTGGCGCCGGCGCTCGGCGGTCAGGCGCTCCTCCTCCTCGCGCTGGCGGGCGGCTTCCGCGGCGGCCTTTTCCTGGCGCGCCAATTCTTCTCGCTGTGCCGCGGCCTCGGTGGCCACGCGGTCGGCTTCGATCGCATTGACGCGAAAAACTTCCAGTGCCCGGGCCAGGCCGCCAACCTCGTCCCGCCGCTCACGGTCGCCGACCACGATCGACTTGTTGCCATCGGCAAGCTGGCCCATCAGCGCGGTGATGCGGCCAATCGGCGTTGCCGTAACACGGGATAGCCCGAAACCGAACAGCACCGACAGCACGACGGTCAGCGCCACGCCGGCGATGATCGTCGTGTTCTGCAGCGACGATGCCGCCTCCGCCTCGTTGCTGCGCACGACAAGCAGGCTCTCTTCGGCCTTTTCGAACTCGGCGACCGCGCCGCGCAGGCCGTCCATTGCCGTCTTGCCGATACCCGATGCCGCCAGGCTGCGCGCTGAATCGAGACTCGACTTCACCGCCTCGATTTCCTTTTCGGCGACATCGACGCGCCAGGATGTTGCGAAACGTTCAACATCGGCCAGGCGGCGCTGCTGGGCCGGATTGTCGGCGGTGAGCTTCCTGGCTTCCGCGAGGGCTTCCGCGAACTGGCGTTGCCCATCGCGGTAGGGTTGCAGGAACTTGTCGTCGCCGGCGATGAGAAGACCGCGCAGGCCGGTCTCCTGGTTGATCATGCCGGCAACGATATTCTGCGCCTCGCCGAGAACCTGATAGGTATGCACGGTCCAGCGATTCGTGCGCTCCAGTACCGACATGTTCCGCCAGGTCAGGGCACTGACCGCCACGCTGATCACGATGAGCAGCAGGAAGGCCAGCGCCAGTTTCTGCGCGATCTTGAGGTTATCCAGTATCTTCACGGTCGGTGTCTCTTTCCTGCGGATCAGTGTGCCAGCGAATGCCGTGCCAGTTGCGACAGGCCGGCACTATTTGCCTTTTTCAAGATTTTCAGTGGAATAGAGTAGTCTGCCGTTGTCCGCAGGGGTTGTAAGAACCTATATCCTTTGATCTAGTCGAGTAACGGGTGGTGAAATCACTTCTCTGCCCGGTGCGGGGCAGGCGCGCCGCCTGATCGCGCAGGTCCGAGCGGGTGCCCCCGCCGCCGGCGCTTGCCCGGAAGCCGCTGTCGCGATGAAGGCCATGCGAGGAGCGCTTCCAGCCGGTCGGCCAGAATCTCACGGTCGCCGCGCGACATGTCGCCGATGGCCTTCAGCGCCGCCGAGCGGTGATACTGCGCGATCTGGCCCATCCGGAAGCGGGCCTCCGAAGCGGCCGTTGCCGCCAACTCCGCATCGTAGGGCTCGATCGTGAGCGCCTGGCGAAGGCGGAATACGGCGCGCTCCAGGCCGATCTCTGCCTGCGCCAGGCCGTCCGCGTCGATTGCCGTCGACGATCCGGCTGCGGGTAAACCAGGGGGATTCCGGATCGAATGCCAAAGCCAGGCTGCGCCGATCAGGTTGATCGCCAGCGACGCGGCCAAGGCCGCGATCAGAAGCCTTCGCCTACCGCGTCGGCAGGGGCGGGGGAAACAGGAATCAGGCCTCGATATCGACATGCTGCCCGGCGTTAGCCCCCGCACGCTCGACCGCACGATGACGGGTGAAGACAGATTTGGATGGCGCCGGCCCGTTCATCGCTGCTCGCGGCATGCCCGCTCGCGACTTGCCGTCAGATGGCGGAGCAGATGGAATTGCTCGATCGATACCGATGCCAGCGCCTGCTCTCGCTGCACGACCTCCTCGGAACCGTCAAGGTCGGCGCCGCCTTGCTCCAGGCCGAAGGTGGCGGCACCGACGATGTTGTCGTAGTGCCAGACACCGCCCTGCCGACGGCGCACGATGATGCCGCCGAAGCTGTCCTGGTGGATGAGCGCATGCAGCAGGGCCTGGGCGGAGGACGATTCCCCGATTGCGTGGCCGGTCTTGGGTACCTCCCAGGATGACCAGCCGCCGCGCGCCGGCGTCAGCTGCAGCAGATAGCCGTCGGGATCCTGGACGAACGCATCGCGGGGCAGCGCATCGGCATCCCATGCCCGGCGCCAGGCCGCCTGGGGACCGCCATAGACCGGCCATCTGGCCCGTAGCAGCACGGTTTTCACCTGTTCGTAGTTGTCCAGCGCGAACCGCAGGGTCACGCCGCAGCCGAGCGGCGGATCGACCTGTCGCCCCTGGCCGCGGGGTCCGGGTTGATGCAGCATGATTCCACCCGGTCGCCGGGCGAGCTGGACCGTCATGTCGCTCCGGTGGACGACGGAGAAACCAAGCAGGTCGCGCCAGAACGCCAGGCTGCGCGTCATGTCGAACACGACGATCGTCGCGCCGCCCTGCAAGCCGGATGATTCGGCAATGTCGTATTCCGGGCTATCACTCATGTTGCCGTGCCTCGATGCAGAGCTTTCCGGCACGACGCCGGCGCCCGCCGCCCCTCTGTCGCCGACCGTGTCGACGTTCTAAATATTTGTGGGAAACCGCGCCTGTCGTCCGGACTTGCGCCTGGGCGTCGGTGAGACCCCATGATCCTCGCTCCTCAGCCGAGTTGCGGATGCAATCGGGAAGGCGGTGCGACTGCCCGGCAGGGTTGCCGGAACAATTCCGATGCCGAGAGCCAGTCGGCCTCGTCGGCCAGCGGAGAATGCATCAGGAGCCAGGCGAGGGAATCCCAGGCCTGCCGGTCATGGTCAAGGTGATGGGTCAGCAGGCCGAGCGGCTCGTCCCACAGCATGCGCAGGCGACGATGGCGCAGTGCGTGCGCGACACGCGCCGCAAGCTGTCGGCGGTTGAGCGTGCCGGCATTTTCCCCGGCTGCGAGGCGCACATGCGTGTCGATCCGCGGCACGCTGATCGAGGCGCTCAGCATGCCGAAGCCGGACAGCCCCGCCAGCCCGTTCAGCGCGGCCGCCGACGTCACATTCGGCGGGATCTGGATCCAGCACAGTGCCTCCGGCACTTCGACCGGCACGACGTAGACAGGTACGTAGCCGACGAAGGCATCATAGACCTGGGCCGACGCCCGCAGTTTCTGGGCCAGGTTCTCCACCCGACCGTCGGGGTCCGGCGGCGCGTGATGGATGCCTCCGCCCAGCTGAAGCACCGAGGCCAGCGCGGCTGGATTCAGGCGATCGCTCAACGTCAGGCCATCGCACCAGGGATCGACCGCGATGTTGACCGGCACGCCCGCCTGCCAGGAAAGGGAGAGCAATCGCTCCAGCGCCGGCGTGACCGTCCGCGCGCCATCGTCGCGCCACCACAGCCGGGGTCGATGTCCCGCCCTGCGCCACGTCCGCAACTCGAGCCAGAGGGTGAGATGCTCCAACGCGATGATCATCGGACACGCCTTTCCAATCCACTTTCGGGTGCCGAGGTATCGACACGGCAAAAACCGCATCGACCGTATGGCGGCAGCGTCGATGGCCGATGGGCCGATCATCCAGATCGTGCAGGGAGCAGCCGGTCGCAGCCGCAATCGCCGCACCGTGGTATCCACGTATGCCATCTCGACACTCCGTCGAGATGGCGACGATGCGGCCTCGACAATTCCCCGACACAGTGCCGGGGCACCCGCTGTATCGTGGGCAGGGTAGCGTGACGGAGGTTTGTTGCGATGAATGCGTTGGCGCTGATAGCCGAGGACGAGCCGGAAGTGGCCCGCATCCTGACCGGCTACCTGGAGCGTGAAGGACTGCGCACGGTGCGTGCCGAGGATGGCCAGGTAGCCCTGGACCTGCACCAGAGCCTGCGCCCGGACATCGTCATTCTCGACGTGAAGATGCCGAGGGCGGACGGTTACGAGGTGCTTGCCGCCATTCGGCGCCGCGGCGATACGCCGGTGATCATGGTGACGGCGCTGGACGAAGATCTCGACAAGCTGCAGGCATTGCGGATCGGCGCCGACGACTACGTCACCAAGCCGTTCAATCCGCTCGAGGTCGTCGCCCGGGTAAAGGCCGTCCTGCGCCGCACCCAGGGCAGGTCCGGCGAAACCCTGCTGCGCGTGGGGCTGGTCGAGGTCGATCCCGCCGCCCACGCGGCCGTGGTCGACGGCGCGTCCGGCCGCATGCGGCTCGAACTCACGGCGACCGAATTCCGGATCCTGGCCCATATGGCCCGCTCGCCCACCCGCGCCTTCACCCGCGCCGAACTGATCGATGCGTGCATGCCCGAAGGCAACACGCTGGAGCGCACCATCGACACCCATGCGAGCAACATCCGCCGCAAGCTTCAGGCTGCCGGCGCGGAAGGGTTTTTCGAAGGTGTGCGCGGCGTCGGCTACAGATTGGCGCAAGTCCCTTGATCTTCGCCAAGGGCCTGAACCGGCAACTCGTCATCTCGATGGTCTCGGTGACGGGCGTGGCGCTCGTTGCCATGACCGCCGGCATGATCGCCTTCTACGCCTTCATCTTTCCCGAACTGTTCGAGCCCCATGAACTCGACGCCATGTGGGATGCTACCGCGTGGCCGACCCGGCCCGAATGGTTCGCCTACCTGACGCTCGCGATGTTCGGCCTGGGCGGCGCGATGGTCGCGGCGCTCCGGTTCGCCAGGCGCCTCATCCGGCCGCTCGACGCGGTCGCTTCGGCCGCGCGCCGGATCGCGACCGGCGACCTGACGGCGCGGGCCGTGCCCGGCAGTCCCGTCTTCGACGAAACGCGTCAACTGGTCGAAGATTTCAACACCATGGCCAGCCAGCTCGAGCGCTCGAACGCGGAAATGCGCACCTGGCACGCGGCGATCGCCCACGAACTGCGCACCCCGCTGACCATCCTCCGCGGACAGCTCCAGGGGTTCGTCGACGGGGTCTTCGTACCCGACATCCCGTCGCTGCGCGGCCTTGTCGGGCAGGTCGAAAGCCTCAGCCGCATCGTCGATGACCTCAAGGTATTGACGCTCGTGCAGAACGGCCGCCTCGAGCTTCGGCTCGATACCGTCGATCTCGCGGGCGAGGTCGAAGCGGTGCTGGCGACCATGGCGGCGGATCTCGAAGCCGCGGGGCTGGTCATCGTGCCCGATCTTGCTGCCGTCGGCATCCGGGCCGACGGTGCCCGGATTCGTCAGGCCCTGACGGCTCTGCTCGACAACGCGCGCCGGCATGCCGGGCCGGGCATGCTGCGGCTGGAGACCCGGGCAACGCGGGATCACGCGATCCTGCGGGTCTCCGACACCGGCCCCGGCCTTCCCTGGGACAGGATCGCCCATGTCTTCGAACCGTTCTGGCGCGCCGACGATTCACGGTCTCGGGCCAGTGGCGGCACGGGGTTGGGCCTGGCGGTCGTCAAGGCGATAGCCCAGGCCCATGGCGGCAGCGTCACCGCGGCGGCGGCCGAACCGAAAGGCGCCGTCTTCGAGATACGCCTGCCGCGCCGGCCGATGGACGATACCGCGGAAGCAAACCGCCCGGTCCCGGTTACCTGACGATCGCCCAGCCGATCTCGTGGCGACGGCGCAACGTATTGATCACGATCGGCGGCTGCCTGGTCGCGGCGGGAAAAACCGCGCGTAACGCCACAGGGATATCTTCGCCGTCGCGTTCGACGTTCCAGATCAGGACGGTGCCTGCAGCGGCCAGGGCATCGGCCGAAATCCAGGGATTCGAGTGATAATCGGCCCCGACGAAGACCGAGGGGCGATCCTCGCCATAGAAACCGATATTGCCGGCGAGCCACAGGGATCCCGTGACGTACCGCAACGGCGTACCGGTCCGTTGCCGCCAGCCCTCGGCAACGGCCCGGGCGACGGCGGCGCCGGGGAAATGAACCTTCATTTCCCGACCCGACAGCAGCAGGCCGACCGTGTGGGTCATCGAGAACGACAGGGCCGGCAACAGGAATATCATCGCCCAGCCGAGCGCCAGCCAGCGCATCCGCTCGGCAGAAAAGACCGGACGAACCAGCACCAGCGCGGCCAGCCCGGCGAAGCACCATAGGCCGCCGGCGAAAAGATCCGATACTCCGTATCCGGTCAGTCCGGCGACCATCGCCGATACGCCGGCCGGCAGGACTGCAAGCATCAGCATGAAGCGCCGGTCGAACGCCTCGACCGGCGCCGCGGCCTCGACCCGCGCCCC
>JAEYTW010000364.1 GCA_023433835.1 Pseudomonadota bacterium
CCCCCCCCCGCGCGGCCGCCCCCCCGCCCGACATCCGCACCACGGCAAAGTTTTCCATCAGCAAAACAAGGCTTTAAGATCAGGGAGTCGTCCCCCGTGCGGGGACGTGGATCGAAACCCGACCGACGAGGAGCTTATCGCCCTGCACAAGTGTCGTCCCCCGTGCGGGGACGTGGATCGAAACCTCGAGGCAAAGATCCGGCTGGCGGCAAACATCGGGTCGTCCCCCGTGCGGGGACGTGGATCGAAACGCGATGCTGGGCGGTCGGGAGCGCGGTCCGCCGCTGTCGTCCCCCGTGCGGGGACGTGGATCGAAACTTCAGCTCCTTGCACCAACGGCGGAATTCGAGCCCGTCGTCCCCCGTGCGGGGACGTGGATCGAAACCCCAATCAACGGCCGATGTCATGGCGACCGCACGGGTCGTCCCCCGTGCGGGGACGTGGATCGAAACGCCACCTGAAGATCGCGTCGCCCAGCGATCGCTATGTCGTCCCCCGTGCGGGGACGTGGATCGAAACCTGACCGCCCACGGTGTCGGCTTCGGCCCGCGCACGTCGTCCCCCGTGCGGGGACGTGGATCGAAACGCCATTGCCTCGGGCGATGCCGAGACCGACCCCGGTCGTCCCCCGTGCGGGGCCGTGGATCGAAACACCTTGGCCGGCGGCAAGGCCACCTTCTATTTCCGGTCGTACCCCGTGCGGGGACGTGGATCGAAACCTGCGGAAGGGCGACCAGCAGATGGTCGGTGAGGGTCGTCCCCCGTGCGGGGACGTGGATCGAAACGATCTCGGGCGGTGTGGCGACGTGTACGGCAATCGTCGTCCCCCATGCGGGGACGTGGATCGAAACCCGTTCTACCGGCACGCCATGTCGTTCGAGGAGTGTCGTCCCCCATGCGGGGACGTGGATCGAAACGTTCCGGCCAGCGCATCGGCCTGTGTCGGATAGAGTCGTCCCCCATGCGGGGACGTGGATCGAAACATCGTAGGCTCCTGTCTAAGCCGGGAAGCCGCCCGTCGTCCCCCATGCGGGGACGTGGATCGAAACGTGCCCTGCGTCCGCCTGGCCTCGGGCATGGGCGAGTCGTCCCCCATGCGGGGACGTGGATCGAAACCAGCCCTTGTGGCGCGGGCCGTCGACCGACAGGTGGTCGTCCCCCATGCGGGGACGTGGATCGAAACCAGGCGTTTGCTGACGCGGAATACGGCAAGGCCTTGTCGTCCCCCATGCGGGGACGTGGATCGAAACATCACCGGCCCGCGCCTGCGCATATGGGGTTTCTGGTCGTCCCCCATGCGGGGACGTAGATCGAAACCTCTCGACGCTGTACCTGAAGGCCTACGCCCTGGTCGTCCCCCATGCGGGGACTTGGATCGAAACTGCGAAGACCGCAGCGGAGACCGCAAGGGATGCTGTCGTCCCCCATGCGGGGACGTGGATCGAAACGTCTGCGAGACATGGGCCCCGCCCGAGGGTGGCGGTCGTCCTCCATCCGGGGACGTGGATCGAAACTGCGAAGAGACCTACGCCTGGTTCGTGGAAAGCCTGTCGTCCCCCATGCGGGGACGTGGATCGAAACCCGGCCGAGGCGGTGACCGGCTGGGTCGACCCGAAGTCGTCCCCATGCGCGGACGTGGATCGAAACTTGATCTGGGTGATGGTCGACGTGATCTCGGTCAGTCGCCCCCCATTCGGGGACGTGGATCGAAACAACAGCCGGGACTTCGACACGCCAGAGAACACGGCGCCCATGGGGAGCGTGAATCGAAAAGCCGCCGATGCACTGCGCGGGGCGATCCGGGCTGGCCCGTTCGGCACAGCGGATGGAAGCCCAGGCCTGCAATCACAAACCTTACAAATTGAAAGAGTTCGGGATTAAAGTGGCCCGCCGCGTTCGACTTCGGCCGGTGGCGCGATATCTCGTGACCGTCAGGACCTTGATCTTGCATGGGAGGATCGACCCGTTCAGCCCTCGCAACGCCTCAGGAGCCCGCTCGGGCTGGTCGTCGCCGCCTTCGTCCTTCCCCTCGCCGTCCTGGCGCTCGGCCTGTGGCAGCAGCAGCGGGCCGCCACCGACATTGCCGCGCTCGATGCCGAGCGCGCCGCACTGACCGCAGGGATCACCGCCATGGAGGCGCGGCGCAGCCCCGATGCCGGCGTCGATCTCGGCCTGCGGTTCGAACGCGACGGCCGCACCTATGTCGGCGAACTGGCGCTGTCTCGGATGCATCAGGCGCTCGACGATACGGATCTCGCCCTCATGCTGGCGCAGTGGCGCCGGGCTCTGGCGCCGGTCGTGGCGGTATCGGGTGGGATCGCCGCGGCGCTCGGCCTGCTGATCGTGGCGGCGGCCTTCGCCTTGGGCCGGGCGGGCCGGCGATCGCGCGAAGCGCTGATCTCAGGCTTCTCGCTGGTTCGCCGGGCGCTGCCGGCATTGCTGATCCTGCTGGTCGCCGTCTCGGCCATCGGCATCGTTGCCGCGTTGAGCGCCGAGGCGCTGGCCTTCATCAACATCGGCGATCCGACGCCGCGCCGATGGCTGCTGCTCGGCGCCGGCCTCGGCGCCGTCGCGGCCAACCTCTATACCGGCGTGCGCGCCGTGCTGCAGCTGGGCCGCGTCGCCGGGCTGTTCACGCCCGAGCCACTGGTCGTGACTGGCCGCCCGGTTTCGCGCCAGGAGGCGCCCGGCCTCTGGCAGCTGGCCACGACGCTGGCCGGCCGGCTCGGCGCCGAACCGCCCGATACCATCGTCGTCGGGCTGGTCGACGGCTTCTTCGCCGTGGCCGGCCCGGTGCGGATCGAAGCGACCGGGCAGATCCTGGCGGGCAACACGCTCCACGTGCCGCTGCCCTATCTCGCCTTCCATCGTGCGGACGAGATCGCCGTCATCATCGGCCACGAACTTTCCCATTTCGCCGGCCAGGACACCGCCTACAGCAAGCGCTTCGCCCCGATCCATGCCGGCGTCGGGCGGGCGATCGACGCGCTGCTCGCGGCCGGCACCACGCGGGACGGCACGCTGGCGCTGCTGGTCCAGCCCGCCTTGCGGCTCGCCCTGTTTGCACTGGATCAGTTTCATCATGCCATGCAGGGGTGGAGCCGCCGCCGCGAGTTCGAGGCCGATGCGGCGAGCGCCCGCCTGGTATCGCCGGCCGCCGCCGCAGGCGCGATGCTGCGCCATGATGCCGTGCGCGGGCTGATCGACGATGTCCTGGATTTCGCCTGGGCCCATCCCGCCGAGATGCCGGCCGATCTCGTCGCCTTCGCCATCGACCGGGCGCAACGGCGCGGGCTGGACGATCCAACCGGCCGCTTCGACGGTCACACGCCGCACCCGACCGACAGCCATCCGCCGACCCGCGAACGCTTCGCCGCCTTCGGCGTCGCGCTGTCCGATCGGATGATCGCCGAGGCGACCGCCGTGCCGGGAGCGGAGGCGCCGGCCAGGCTCGCCACCTATCTCGCCGACCCCGCGGCCATCAGCCGCGATTTGAGTGCGCGCTTCCTCGCCCGGGCAGTTGATGCGGCCGCGGCCGAACGCGCCGGCCTGGAGGCGCAAGCGGCCGCGGTCGCCGATACGGCCGTGTCGCTCTACGAGAATACGACACCCATTGCCGTGCTGATCTTCATCATCGCCGCGTTTCATGTCGGCGGCGGGGCCGCGCTGGCCGCGCTGGGCGTACCGGGCCTCGACCGCGAAACCACGACGCTGGTCGGCATGGGCTTCGTCGCCGCGGGCCTCGCCTACGTATTCTTCGGGCTGCGCGCCTTGCGGCGCGGCCGCGTGCCCTTCCTGGTGCTGCGCCAGGATGCGCTGCTGCACCGGCATCTCGATCGGCCGATCGCCTGGGCGGAAGTCGAGACGCTCGAGGTCTACGACCGGGCCGGCAGCATGGTCACCGGGTTGCTGCTGCATGAGAATGCGCCCTTGCCCCGGCGGACCGGCGGCGGGCGGCGCGTCAGGCTCGACCCGCGCCGCCGGTTGATCACCTTCACCGCGGTGCCGCCGCGTGCCTTCAAGGTCCAGGGCTATGCCGAGCTGATGTATCGCTACCACGATGCCGATCAGGTGCGCCGCATCCTGGCACAGCCCGGTTCCTGAAGGCCCGCAGTCGATCAGCCTGGCGATGGCGAAGTTCGTGGACATGGGCATCCTCCCTGAACCGGGACGGAATCGCGATGACGCGGGGATTGCCGCCGCGAGCCCCGTACACCGATCGCCGGCCCACTATCCTGGATGTGTCATCAGCGGAGACCGGTCATGCCGGGTCGAGTGTCGCTTGCGGCGGCGGTCATCGCCGTCATCCTGTCCCTCATCGCCCGGCCGGCCGACACCTCCCCGGCGGCGACGGGCGCGCCTTTCCGCGACTGTGATGCGATCTGCCCCGAGATGGTCGCAATGCCGGACGAACCGATCGCGATCGGACGGTCGCCCATGACCTTCGCCGAATATGACGCCTGCGTTGCCGCAGGCTTCTGCTTTCGCGTCTATCCGCGCGACCAGGGCAAGGGCCGCGGCCGGCGCCCGGTCGTCGATGTCAGCGGGGAACAGGCGAGCGCCTATGCCCAATGGCTGTCCTACAAGACGGGCCACTATTATCGCCTGCCGACGCGCGCGGAACTCGAACAGGCGACGCGGGCGGACGACGCGGCCGGCGGCCTGCGCCAGATCGTGGCCGACAGCCCGCTGCCCCCTACGGTCCGCAGTTTCGAGCGCGGGTTCCGCGTGGTGCGGGTGAACGGCCAGGATGCCGCCGCCGCCGGCCCGCCGTGGGACGGCCGCACGCCGCTGATCTACCTCGGCAGCTGCTGCGGCCACCTGCCCTATGACCTGCCCAAGGACGCGGCGGCGTTCATCGCGCGGCGCACGATGTGCAGCCATTGGGCCGGCGAGGAACCCTACGATGAGGCGCGCGCCCGCGCGCTCGCCGCGATGGCCCGGCGCGATCGCTGCGACCGAATCGAGGCCGACGAGAAGGCGCTGCTGCGCCGCTACGCCGGGCGCCGGCCCGTGATCGACAGCATCGTCATGTCGCGAGACTGGCTGGGGGTCGCGGATTTCCATTGATGCACGATGCCTGCCCCGCGCTATGCTCGCGCCCAACGATATCAGGGAGCGATGCCATGGCCGCCGGCGACTACGAAGTCCACGATCCGCGTTTCCGCAACCTGTTCAACGGCACCGCCCATGTCGAAAAGCTGTGGACCGGTTGCCGCTGGGCCGAAGGGCCGGCTTATTTTCCGGCGATGCGCCAGGTGGTCTGGTCGGATATTCCCAACGACCGGATGCTGCGTTACGACGAGGCCGACGGCCATGTCTCGGTCTTCCGCCAGCCGGCCGGCAATTCCAACGGCAATACCGTCGACCGCCAAGGCCGCCTCGTCAGCTGCGAACACGGCGCCCGCCGCGTCTCGCGCACCGAGCATGACGGCCGCATCACCACCATCGCCTCGCATTTCCAGGGCCGGCGGCTGAACAGCCCGAACGACGTCGTCGTCCATTCCGACGGCGCGGTCTGGTTCACCGACCCGCCCTACGGCATCCTCTCCGACTACGAGGGCAACAAGGGCCCGAGCGAGATCGGCGCCAACCATCTCTACCGCGTCGATCCCCGCACCGGCGACGTCGCCATCGCCGCCGACGATTTCGACAAGCCCAATGGCCTCGCCTTCTCGCCCGACGAAAGCCTGCTCTACGTCGCCGATACCGGCGCCAGCCATGCGCCCGGCGGGCCGCGCCACATCCGCGTCTTCGAGGTCGATGCCGGCGGCCGGCTGCATGGCGGCAAGGTCTTCGCCGAGTGCACGGCGGGCCTGTTCGACGGCTTCCGCCTCGACGATGCTGGGCGGATCTGGACCTCGGCCGGCGACGGCGTCCATTGCTACGACCCGGACGGCACGCTGATCGGCAAGGTGCTGGTGCCCGAGGTCGTGGCCAATGTCGTGTTCGGCGGGCCCCGCCGCAACCGCCTCTATATCTGCGGCACCACCTCGCTCTATGCCGTGTCGCTGCACGTCAACGGTGCACGGACGTTCTAAGCGGTGAAATAAGATACCGCTAACATATTGCTTTTTATTTCCGTAGGCGTAGAGTCCGCGAAATAAGCCGGGCCGACCGGACAGGGAAACTGCATGCCGCATGGCATGAATCCCTGACGGGAATGGTGTGGCATCACGCAGGAGGAACCGCCATGTCTGTACGCGTCCGCGGCCATTGGGCCGCCACCCTTGTTGCTGCCGGAATCATCACCGGCCTCAGCCTGCCCGCCGCGGCCCAGCAGACGCCCAAGGTCGTATCCGGCCCCGGCTACATGCCTGCCTGCTTCGCACCGGCGGCGGCGACCACCAAGTTCTTCCAGTGGCCCGAGAAGAAGGGGCCGTACCGCATCGCCGTCGCCAACGGCTTCGTCGGCAATACCTGGCGCATCCAGATGATCAAGACGGCCAAGGCCTTTGCGGAACAGCCCGACATCAAGCCGCATGTGAAGGAGCTGAAGGTCGTCTCGACCGGTACCGACGTCGCCGCCCAGCTTGCCGCCATCGACAATTTCATCAACGCCGGCTACGACGCCATCATCACCATCGCGGTCAACCCGACGGCATTCGGGCCCGTCGTCAAGCGCGCCAACCGCGCCGGCGTCGTCGTCGTGCCGTTCGACAACGTGCTCGATACCGACGAAGTGATGATGGTCAACGAAGACCAGTCGGAAATGGGCCGCAAGATGGGCGAGTGGCTGGTCAGGAACATTCCCGCGAAGACCGGCAAGATTCTCGAGGTGCGCGGCCTGCCCGGCAATTCCGTCGACCGCGACCGCCACCAGGGTTTCCGCGCGGTGATGGAGGCGCCCGGCAACAAGTTCGAGATCGTCGAGGTCGTGGGCAACTGGGACGACGGCACCGCGCAGAAGGTCACGGCCGACGCGCTGGCCGTGCACAAGAAGTTCGACGGCATCTATACCCAGGGCGGGTCGACCGGCACGGTACGCGCGCTGATCGATGCCAAGCATCCGTTCATCCCCGTCTCCGGCGAGGCCGAGAACGGCTTCCGAAAGCTGTGCGCCGAGCACGCCAAGGACGGGCTGCTCTGCGCCTCGGCCGGCCAGTCGCCGGGCCTGGTCGCGATCTCGATGAAGGCCGCGATCGAAGCGCTGCAGGGCAAGGTGCTGCCGCAGATGATCTCGGTGCCGCTGCCCTACGTCGAGAACCCCAACTTCAAGGCCGGCGCGAACTACTACCCCGACCTCTCCGACAATTTCTTCACGCCGAACGAATTCCCGCCGTGCAACGTCAACATCACGGCGACCGAGATCATGGCCAAGAACGAGACGAACAATTAAGGGCGGGGCGCAGGCATGGCCATCTCCCCTCCTCTCCTGGAGATGGCCGGCATCGCCAAGCGGTATGGCGGCGTCCAGGCGCTGACGGACGCCGCCATCACCTGCCATGCCGGCCGCATCCACGCCGTGCTGGGCGAGAACGGCGCCGGCAAGTCGACCCTGATCAAGATCATGGCCGGTACGGTGCAGCCCGATGGCGGCGAGATCCGCCTGGATGGCACGTCCCGGCGCTTTGCCGGCCCCGCCGCGGCGGCCCGGGCCGGCATCGGCTGCATCTTCCAGGAACTGTCGCTGATGCCGGATCTGAGCGTCGCCGACAATATCTCGATCGCCGATCCGCCACGCCGCTTCGGGCTGATCGACGGCCGCGCGCAGCGGCGCGCGGCGGAAGCAGCCCTCGCGCGCCTCGGCATCGACGACATCCACCCGCTGACTCCGGTCGGCGACTTGCCCCTGTCGCGCCGCCAGATCGTGGAGATCGCCAAGGCGCTGGCGCGCAAGCCCCGCGTGCTGATCCTCGACGAGGCGACCTCGGCCCTGACCGCGTCCGATGTCGAGCGCGTCTACCAGCTGCTCGCGCGGCTGAAGGCCGAGGGGCTGGCGATCGTCTACATCTCGCACCGGATGAACGAGATCCGCCAGTTGGCCGACGATTGCACCGTCTTCCGCAACGGCCGCAGCGTCGCAAGCTTCGCGAACGGCACGCGCAGCGACGACGAGGTGGTGGAGATGATGATCGGCCGGGAATACAGGCATATGTTCCCCGAGCGGTCGCCGCACCCCGTCGCGGCCGAGCCCGTGTTGACGGTCGAGGACCTCGCCTGGGCCGATGGCCTGCGCGGCATCTCGCTCTCGGTCGGGCGCGGCGAGATCGTCGGCCTCGGCGGTCTCGACGGCCAGGGCCAGCGCGAATTCCTGCTGGCCCTGTTCGGCGTGCTGGCCGGCGTCACCGGCCGCATCGCCGTCGACGGCCGGACGATCAAGGCCCACGGCCCCCGCGCGGCCAAGGAGGCCGGCATCGGCATGGCGCTGATCCCGGAGGATCGCAAGACCGAAGGGCTGCTGCTGCCGATGTCGGTGCGCGACAACCTGACCATCGCCGCCCTGCCCGGCCTTGCCCATGGCGGCGTCGTCGACCGCGGTGCCGAGAACGAGGCGATCCAGGCCATGGTCCGCCTGCTGCAGATCCGCGCCGGCGACCTCGATGCGCCGGTGGCGGCGTTGTCCGGCGGCAACCAGCAGAAGGTGGTGATCGCCAAGTGGCTGATGACCCGGCCGCGGCTGATCCTGCTGAACGATCCCACCCGCGGCATCGACGTCGGCACCAAGCAGGAAATCTATCGCCTGCTGCGCCGCCTGGCCGACGACGGCGCGGCGATCCTGTTCTATTCCACCGACTACGACGAACTGATCGGCTGCTGCGACCGGGTCGCGGTGTTCAACGAGGGCAGGATCGGCCGCATGCTGGCACGCGAGCAACTGAGCGAGCATGCGCTGGTCGCCGCCGCCCTCAACGTCGACGGGGCAGCGGCATGAACGACTGGCGCCATCATCTCGCCGCCCACAAGGGCACGCTGCTCAGCCTGGCCGTGTTCCTGCTGATGTTCACCGTCTATATCGCCAATCACAGCGCCGGGCTGACGCCGGCCGTCGTGCTGACCGCGGCCAACAAGGGCGTGCTGCTGGCGCTGGTCGCGATGGCCCAGACCCTGCCGGCGGTCACCGCCGGGCTCGATCTGTCGGTCGGCATGGTCTTCGTGCTGGCCAACTGCCTTGCCTCGATCCTGGTCCAGGGCTCGCCGCTGCAGGTCGCGCTCGGCGTCGTCGCGGTGCTCGGGGCGGGGCTCGCCTGCGGCCTGATCAACGGCGCCATCGTCGTCTATGGCCGGCTGCAGCCGATCATCACCACGCTGGCGACCGGCGCGGTCTATTACGGCATCGCGCTGGCCTTGCGGCCGACGCCGGGCGGCAGCGTCGACGAAGGTTTCGCCGACGCGATGACCGGCCAGATCCTCGGGCCGGTGCCGACGATGCTGGTCCTGCTGCTCGGCGTGGTCCTGGTGGTCTGGCTGCCCTATCGCCGCTCGGTCGCGGGACGCGCCGCCTATGCCGTCGGCTCGAACGAGACGGCGGCCTATCTGTCGGGCCTCGATATCGGCCGGGCCAAGCTGACGGCCTATGGCCTGTCCGGCCTGCTCGCCGCCCTTGCCGGCCTGCTCCTGACCTGCCTGACCTGGTCGGGCGAAGCATCGGCGCCGATCGGCGGCACCTATACGCTGAACTCGATCGCCGCGGTCGTCATCGGCGGCGTCTCGCTGTTCGGCGGCGTCGGCTCGGCGATCGGCGCGATCTTCGGCGCCTTCGTCCTGCGCACGATCGAAGACCTGCTGTTCGTCTTCGACCTGCCGCCGCTGTGGCAGCCCTTGTTCCAGGGCGTCGTGCTGCTCGCCGCGGTCAGCCTGGGCAGCCTGCGCCTGCTGAAGCTGCGCAACCGTCTCGACGTCTATGGCTGAGGAACGCGGCACGATGTCAGCCCTCGTCACCGCCCTCCGCCGCGCCGTCGATCCGGCCGCATTGATCGTCTTCGCCTGCACCGGCCTGCTGCTGGCGCTGGGCAGCCTCTATTCGGCGAACTTCCTGTCGACCAGCTATCTGTTGCAGCAGCTGCAGGTCGCGGCCTTCCTCGGCCTGATCGCGTCGGGCGCGATGCTCGTCATCCTGCTCGGCCATATCGACCTGTCGATTCCCTGGGTGGTGACCGTGGGCGGCATGATGTCGACGGCGCTGGCCGGCTGGGCGCCGGGCTGGGCCTGGGCCGCGATCCCGTTCGGCGTGCTGTGCGGCGCGGCCTTCGGGCTCGTCAATGGGCTTGGCGTCGCCGTGCTGCGCCTGCCGTCGATGATCTTCACGCTGGGCACCAACGCGGTCGCGCAGGGCCTGATGGTCCTGCATACCGGCGGCTTCGCGCCGCAGGACCATGCCACGCCGGCGATGCACATGCTGGCGGTCGGGCGCAGCCTGGCCGGCATCCCCAACGCCTTGCTGGTCTGGATCGCGGTCGGTGCCGCCACCACCTTCCTGCTGACCCGCACGACACTCGGCCGCTACATCTACGCGATCGGCAACCGCGAGCGCGCGGCCTATCTTTCCGGCATCGCCACCGGCCGCGTGATCGTCGCGGCCTTTGCCATATCGGGCGCGCTCGCCGCCCTCGCCGGCGTGCTGCTGGCCGGCTATTCGACCAAGGCCTACCAGGCGATGGGCGATGCCTATCTTCTGCCGGCCATCGCCGCCGTCGTGCTTGGCGGCACCAATATCCTGGGCGGGCGGGGCCGCTATGTCGGCACGGTCGCCGGCGTCGTGCTGATCACCGTGCTGCAATCCATCCTGTCGGTGATGCAAATGCCGGAAGCCTGGCGCCAGATGATCTACGGCGGCGTCATCATCGTCATGCTGCTGGTCTATGGCCGCGGCGCGCGGGCCGGTTCCTAAGCCGCCGAAAGCGGCGCGTTGAGCCTGGTGTCTTCCAGGATGATGCCGCCGCGCCGCCCGGGCTCGACCGTGCCGAAGCGCTCGGCGAACACCGGCGGCAACGGCCGGGCGTCTTCGGGCGCCAGCCACAGGCGCAGCAGATGCCGGCGTCGGTCGGCCTCGGGCCAATCCTGAAACGCCGTGCGATCATGCAGCAGCGTGTGGTTGAACACGAACTGCATGTCGCCGGGCTCCAGCGCCATGTGGAAGTTCAGGGCCGGGTCGTTGGCCAGTTCGTCGAACAGGTCGAGAGCCTCGACCATCCCGGGCGTCAGCCGCGGGGCATCGGGAAAGCGTTGGGCCGACTCGATATACTGCCGCTGGTAGATCGCCGAGAGATGGCCCTGATACCAGCTGAACACCGGGATCATGAAATAGGGTTTCTGACCGGGCGCGACCTCGCCGCGTCGGTCGGTGGCGACAGGCTGCAGCAGCAGGCGCAGCAGATCGGGGCGGCGGCGGCGCATCTCGTTGAAGATCGTCACCGACGAGACCAGCGCCGACAACCCGCCGGCCCGGGCCGCGCGCAGGCACAGCAGGCCGACGACGTCGCAGGAATCGGTGTGATAGGTCTGGCGCTCCGCCGTCTGGTAGATGCGCACGGCGGGATCGGTCGAGGCGAGGCCGAGATCGCGGACATGGCCCAGCACATGGCCCTTGCCGTTCTGCGAGCAGGCGCGGCCGAGATGCCGGCCCAGCCCGAAGAAGGCCGTCGCCGCCTCGCGCATCGACCAGCCCGCGACGTCCAGACCGCGGATCAGCGCGAAGCCGCGGCCCTCCATCAGGTCGCGCAGCATCGCATCGAGACGCGGCTTCAGCCGCGGCAGCGGAAAGTCCTCCCGGCCCAGCGCGGCGATATCGGCCTCGGCCGTGGCCAGCGGCCGCATCGCCGCCTCGATCACGGCAACGTCGCGGGCCACGAGCTCCAGGATCCAGTCGCGCGG
>JAEYTW010000510.1 GCA_023433835.1 Pseudomonadota bacterium
CCCCGGGGCAACGATCGGTTCTTTCAGTCAGCACCGCGGGCCTGGATCCGCCCCGGACGGTTTGACCTTGCCAAGCTGCCTGCCGTCAACCTATCAATCCAGACAATACATAATCCAGACTGCATAGGTGGGAACCATGGCCGGGGCGTATCAGCGTGATTTCTTCGCGGGCGGCCGCTCGCCCGTGATGGCCGGCCAGGCCGCCATCTCCACCTCGCACGCCCTGGCCACCGCCGCCGGGCTGGAAATTCTCAGCCAGGGCGGCAACGCGGTCGACGCGGCGCTGGCCGCGGTTTCGGTGCAGGTGGTGGTCGAACCGCATATGACCGGCATCGGCGGCGACTGTTTCGTGCTGTACGCCCCGGCCGGCAAGGCGCCGATCGCGCTGAACGGTTCGGGCCGCGCGCCGGCCGCCGCCTCGGTCGATCGCTTGCGCGAGGCCGGCGTCGAAGGCGCGATCCCGCGCTCCAGCCCGCATGCGATCACCGTGCCCGGCGCGATCTCGGCCTGGTGCAAGCTGCATCGCGATCACGGCAGGCTGCCGATGGATCGCCTGTTCGCCCGCGCCATCGCCTATGCCGAGAACGGCTACCCCGTTGCCCCGCGCGTGGCGCAGGACTGGGCCGAGGAAGTCGCCGACCTGCAGAAGGACCCCGGGGCCGCGGCGCTCTACCTGCCGCACGGCCGCGCGCCGGCGGCCGGCGAGCGCCATGCCCAGCCGCTGCTGGCCCAGCGCCTGCGCGAGGTCGCGCGTGACGGCGCGGCCGCCTTCTATGCCGGCCGCACGGCAGACTCGCTGGTCGCCTATCTGCGCGGCCTCGGCGGCCTGCACACGCTGGACGACTTCGCCGCCGGCCTCGACGGCGCTGATTACGCCGAACCGATCTCGACCGGCTATCGCGGCCACGAGGTGCTGGAATGCCCGCCGAACGGCCAGGGCCTGATGGCGCTGATGATCCTGCAGGTGCTGGAACGCTTCGACCTCGGCCCCGATGTCTCCGCCGTCGACCGGGTCCATCTCCAGGCCGAGGCCACCAAGCTCGCCTATCACCACCGCGACGCCTTCCTGGCCGATCCCGCCGCGGCGCCCGACCTCGCCGCCAGGCTGTTGGCCCCCGTCGTCGCCGAGACGCTCGCCCGCCGCATCGACCGCAGCAAGGCGATGCCGCCGGCCTTGTGGACCGAGGCCGAGCACAAGGACACCATCTATCTCTGTGCCGTCGACCGCGACGGCAATGCGATCTCGTTCATCAACTCGATCTTCTCGGCCTTCGGCTCGACCCGCGTCGATCCCGGCACCGGCATCGTGCTGCATAACCGCGGCGCCTCGTTCCGGCTGATCGAAGGGCATCCCAACGCGATCGGCCCGCGCAAGCGGCCGCTGCACACGATCATCCCGGGCATGCTGGCCAAGGGCGGGCGGGTCATCGCGCCGTTCGGCGTGATGGGCGGCCATTACCAGGCGGCGGGCCACGCCGCGCTGATCTCGGGCCTGCTCGACCGCGGCCTCGACGTGCAGGCGGCCCTCGACGCGCCGCGCTCGTTCGCCTTCGACGGCGTGCTCGAGGTCGAGCCGACGCTTGGTGAAGACGTGATCGCCGGCCTTGCCGCGCGCGGTCATCAGATCAAGCGGCGGACCAGCCCGATCGGCGGCGGCCAGGCGATCCTGATCGATCACGAACGCGGCGTGCTGATCGCCGGCTCGGATCCGCGCAAGGACGGCTGCGCCCTCGGTTATTGAGCCGAGGAAACGTAGGGCACGAAGCTGCGTTCGTTCGGCTCCACCGTGATGCGGTGGCCGAAGGCGGGGAAGGCGCGCTGCTGGCAATCGGTACGCTCGCAGATGCGGCAGTTGACGCCGATCGGCACCGGCGCCTCCTCGTCGGTCAGGTCGAGGCCGGCGGCATAGACCAGTTCGGCGGCGTATTCCGCCTCGCAGCCCAGCCCGATGGCGAAGGCGCGGACCGGGCGGCGATAGGCCCCGCCGGGCTTGGTCGTGGTGCGCGCCATGCAGACATATTTGACGCCGTCGGGCATGCGGGCCAGCTGAACCAGGATCTTGCCCGGCTGGGCGAAGGCTTCGTGCACGTTCCATAGCGGGCAGGCGCCGCCGAAGCGGGCGAAGTGGAAACGCGTGGCCGAATGCCGCTTGGTGATGTTGCCGGCCATGTCGACCCGGAAGAAATAGAACGGGATGCCGCGCGCATTCGGCCGCTGCAGGGTCGACAGGCGATGGCAGACCTGCTCGAACGACGCGCCGAAGCGGCGCTGCAGCCGCTCGACGTCGTGGCGCACCGCGCGGGCATCGGTGAGGAAGGCGCGGTAGGGCAGGGTCAGGGCGCCGGCGAAATAGTTGGCCAGGCCGACGCGGCAGATGGCGCGGGCGTCGTCCGAGGTCAGCTTGGCCTCGGCCACCAGATCTTCGATCGTATCGCGCTCGGACAGCAGGGCGATCTGGTTGGCCAGGTGGAAATTGCGGCTGGAGGCCGACAGCTGCGACGACAGATAGAGCGTCGAGGTGCTCGTGTCGAAGCGGCGCATCGCGGCATCCTCGACATCGTCGGCCACGATGCGCACCCGCACGTCGTGGCGCTGCTTCAGATAGCCGATCAGGTCGGCTTGCATCTCGCCGATATGGAAATCGCCGCGCAGGGTATAGCGCTCGGCCGCCTCGTCCAGCCGGTCGATGTAGTTGTTCTTGTAATGGAAATAGTCGCGCACTTCCTCATAGGGGAATTGCGCGCCGTCGCCGGCCGCCGCGCCCGGCTGGTTTTCCAGGGTCTCGGCGAAGGACTGGAAGCGTTCGCCGAGCTTCTGGTAGGCCTGATGCAGGCTCAGCACGCTACGGGCGAAGGCCGGCGAGGCAGCGACGACGTTGCGCAGCTCGGCCAGGTTCAGCGGGCTGCCCGCAAACAGCGGGTCGGCCATCGCCTCGCGCAGGTCGGCGGTCAGCCGGGCCTCGTCGTCCTCGGCGAAAGTCGCCAGATCGACCTCAAGGATCTGGACGACCTTGAGCAGGACGGGCAGGGTCAGGGGGCGCTGGTTGTTCTCGATCTGGTTCAGATAGCTCGGCGACAGGCCCAGCCCCTGGGCAAGTGCCGCCTGGGTCTGGCCGCGCTGTTCGCGCAGCCGGCGCAGCTTGTGTCCGAGAAAGATCTTTTTCTGCATTCGCAAGATTCGCAAATCGGCGGAAAGGTCAGCAAATCCGTTCGCTGTGTCGCATCATTCTAGCATATTGCAGGTTGTCGTATTGCAAATGTTGCGAATAAAGTGCGCCATCGACCCCTAAGGAGCAGGGCATGCAGGATATTATCCGTCAGTTGGAAGAAAAGCGCGCCAAGGCGCGGCTTGGCGGCGGCGAGCGCCGGATTGCGGCACAGCACGCCAAGGGCAAGCTGACGGCGCGCGAGCGCCTGAGCCTTCTGCTCGACGAAGGCTCGTTCGAAGAGTGGGACATGTTCGTCGAACATGACTGCACCGACTTCGGCATGGAGACCCAGAAGGTGCCGGGCGACGGCGTCGTCACCGGCTACGGCACCATCAACGGCCGGCTGGTCTTCGTGTTCAGCCAGGATTTCACCGTGTTCGGCGGCGCCTTGTCGGCGGCGCATGCGGGCAAGATCTGCAAGATCATGGACAAGGCGATCCAGGTCGGGGCGCCGGTGATCGGCCTGAACGATTCGGGCGGTGCCCGCATCCAGGAAGGCGTCGACAGCCTGGCGGGCTATGCCGAGGTGTTCCAGCGCAACGTGCTGGCCTCGGGCGTGGTGCCGCAGATCTCAGTGATCATGGGCCCCTGCGCCGGCGGCGCGGTCTACAGCCCGGCGATGACCGACTTCATCTTCATGGTGAAGGATTCGTCCTACATGTTCGTCACCGGCCCGGACGTGGTCAAGACGGTGACGCAGGAGATCGTGACCCAGGAACAGCTGGGCGGCGCGGTCACCCACACCACCAAGTCCTCGGTCGCCGACCTCGCCTTCGAGAACGATGTCGAGACCATCTCCCAGGTCCGGCGCCTGATGGATTTCCTGCCGCTGTCCAACCGCGAGCCGGTGCCGGTGCGGGAGACCTCGGATCCGGCCGACCGCAAGGAAATGTCGCTCGACACCCTGGTGCCGCCGAACCCGAACAAGCCCTACGACATGAAGGAACTGATCGAGAAGGTCGTCGACGACGGCGACTTCTTCGAGATCCAGCCGGCCTACGCGAAGAACATCATCACCGGCTTCGCCCGCATGGAGGGGCGCACCGTCGGCATCGTGGCCAACCAGCCGATGGTGCTGGCCGGCTGTCTCGACATCGATTCGTCGCGCAAGGCGGCGCGCTTCGTGCGCTTCTGCGACTGCTTCAACATCCCGATCGTCACCTTCGTCGACGTGCCGGGCTTCCTGCCGGGCACCCAGCAGGAATATGGCGGCATCATCAAGCACGGCGCCAAGCTCCTGTTCGCCTATGCCGAGGCGACGGTGCCCAAGGTCACGGTCATTACCCGCAAGGCTTACGGCGGCGCCTATGACGTCATGGCCTCGAAGCATCTGCGCGGCGACCTGAACTACGCCTGGCCGTCGGCCGAGATCGCGGTGATGGGCCCGAAGGGCGCCGTCGAGATCATCTTCCGCGCCGAGATGGACGATCCGAAGAAGATCGAGGCCCGGGCCGAGGAATATCGCCAGAAGTTCGCCAACCCGTTCGTCGCCGGCCATCGCGGCTTCATCGACGACGTGATCCGGCCGCACAACACCAGGCTGCGCATCTGCCGGTCGCTTGCCATGCTGCGCGACAAGCAGCTGAGCAATCCCTGGAAGAAGCACGACAACATTCCGCTCTGAGGGCAGACACTGATGGCCGCCAAGACCAAGAAGCCTGCCGCCAAGAAGGCAGTCGCGAAGACCAAGAACGCTGCGAAGGTTGTGAAGGCTGCAAAGCCCGCCGCCCCCGACGCGATCCCGTTCAAGAAGATCCTGATCGCCAATCGCGGCGAGATCGCCTGCCGCGTCATCCGCTCGTGCCAGCGGCTGGGGATCGCCACCGTCGCCGTCTATTCGGATGCCGATGACGGCGCGATGCATATGCGCATGGCCGACGAGGCCGTCCATATCGGCAAGCCGCCGGCCGCCGAGAGCTACCTGCTGATCGATCGCATCGTCCAGGCCTGCAAGGACACCGGGGCCGACGCGGTCCATCCCGGCTATGGCTTCCTGTCGGAGAACCGGAAATTTGCCGAGGCATTGGATGCCGCCGGCATTGCCTTCATCGGCCCGTCGACCCACGCGATCTTCGCGATGGGCGACAAGATCGAATCGAAGAAGCTGGCCCAGAAGGCCGGCGTTTCCGGCGTGCCGGGGCATCTCGACGCGATCTCGGGGCCGGACGAGGCGGTCAAGATCGCCAAGAAGATCGGCTTCCCCGTGATGATCAAGGCCTCGGCCGGCGGCGGCGGCAAGGGCATGCGCATCGCCCGCTCGGCCGACGAGGTGGCCGAAGGCTTCCAGTCGGCGACCAACGAGGCGCGCTCCTCGTTCGGCGACGACCGCGTGTTCATCGAGAAATACATCGAGGAGCCGCGCCACATCGAGATCCAGGTGCTGGGCGACAAGCACGGCAACATCGTCTATCTCGGCGAGCGCGAATGCTCGATCCAGCGCCGCCACCAGAAGGTGCTGGAGGAGGCGCCGAGCCCGTTCCTCGATGCCCGCACCCGCAAGGCGATGGGCGAGCAGGCGGTGGCCCTGGCCCGCGCGGTCGGCTACTACTCGGCCGGCACGGTCGAGTTCATCGTCGACGCCAAGCGCAACTTCTACTTCCTCGAGATGAACACCCGCCTGCAGGTCGAGCATCCGGTGACCGAACTCGTCACCGGCATCGACCTGGTCGAGCAGATGATCCGCGTCGCGGCCGGCCAGAAGCTGCCCTTCCGCCAGGAAGACATCAAGCTGAACGGCTGGGCGATCGAGGCCCGGCTCTACGCCGAGGATCCCTATCGCGGCTTCCTGCCGTCGACCGGGCGCCTGGTGCGCTTCCGCCAGCCGGAGGCCGAAAATGTCCGCGTCGATACCGGCGTGGTCGAAGGGTCCGAAATCTCGATGTTCTACGACCCGATGATCGCCAAGATGTGCACCTGGGGCAAGGACCGGGCCGAGGCGCTGGCGCGGATGAGCGAGGCGCTCGATTCGACCGAGGTCGCCGGCATCGGTCACAACGTCAACTTCCTCGCCGCCGTCGTCGCCCATCCGCGCTTCGCCGCCGGCCGGCTGACCACGAACTTCATCGCCGAGGAATATCCGGAAGGCTTCCACGGCGCGCCGCTCGACGAAGCCGCCGAGCGCGCGCTGGTCGCCTGCGCCACCTACGCCCATCTGACCCAGATGTTGCGCGACGGCTCGATCTCGGGCCAGCAGCCCGGCTATCGCCCGGCGATCGGCACCGACTGGATCGCCTTCGTGGCGGGGCGCGAGGTGACGGTGGCGCTGGAAGACGAGGGCGATGGCGTGCGGATCGTGGTCGACGGCCGGCCCCTGGTCGTCGAATGCGACTGGCAGCCCGGCGCGCGCCGGATGCAGGCCGCGGTCGACGGTAGGCTGATGAGCATCCTGGTCCATCGCCGCGCGGAAGGCTTCCGCCTGACCCATGGCGGGGCCGAGCGCGATATCGTGCTGCGCACCCCGGAAGCCGCCGCCCTGGCCCGGCTGATGCCGGTCAAGGTGGCGCCGGACATGTCGAGGTTCCTGCTGTGCCCCATGCCGGGTCTCGTCGTCTCGATCGCCGTTCAGGCGGGCGAGGAGGTCAAGGCCGGCCAGACCCTCGCCGTGGTCGAGGCGATGAAGATGGAAAACGTGCTGAAGGCCGAGCGTGACGGCCGCATCAAGGCGGTGCTGCCCAAGCCCGGCGACAGCCTGGCCGTCGACCAGGTCATCATGGAGTTCGAATGAGCATGTCCACCCCCGACATCAACGACCTCCTGGCCAAGAACGCAGCCTGGGCCAAGGCGGTCGAGGAGGCGGCGCCCGGGTTCTTCAAGGGTCTCGCCGCCCAGCAGGCGCCGAAATACCTGTGGATCGGCTGTGCCGACAGCCGCGTGCCGGCCAATGAGGTCGTGGGCCTGGCGCCGGGCGAACTGTTCGTGCACCGCAATGTCGCGAACCTCGTCCAGCTTGCCGACCTCAATTGCCTGAGCGTCGTGCAGTTCGCCGTCGACCGGCTGCAGATCGAACATATCCTGGTCTGCGGCCACTACGGTTGCTCGGGCGTGCGCGCCGCGCTGACCGGCGACCGCATCGGCCTGGCCGAGCACTGGATCCGCCCGGTGCGCGACACCATGGATGACTACCGCGACGAACTGGCGGCCCTGCCCGACGACGACGCGCGGGCAGACCGGCTGTGCGAGTTGAACGTGCTGCGCCAGACCCGTAACCTGATCCACACCCAGACGATCCAGGATGCCTGGGCGCGCGGACAGTCGCTCAGCCTGCATCCGGTGATCTACGGCCTGAAGGATGGCCGCCTGCGCGAACTGACCCGGCCGGTCACGGCCGAAAACCAGCACGTGATTCTGCCGAAAGGATAAGACCATGGCCAAACCCACGATCGCCGACTGGCAGAAGCTGGCGCAGAAGGAACTGGGCGAGCAGCCCCTGTCGTCGCTGGATTGGACGACGCCCGAAGGCATCGTGGTCAAGCCGCTCTATACTGCCGAGGATGTCGCGGACATCGAGGGCGTGAACGACCTGCCGGGCTTCGCGCCGTTCACCCGTGGCGTGCGGGCGACGATGTATGCGAACCGCCCGTGGACGATCCGCCAGTATGCCGGGTTCTCGACGGCGGAAGAATCGAACGCGTTCTATCGCCGGAATCTCGCCGCCGGCCAGATGGGCCTGTCGGTCGCCTTCGACCTCGCCACCCATCGCGGCTACGACTCCGATCATCCGCGGGTCGTCGGCGATGTCGGCAAGGCCGGCGTGGCGATCGATTCCGTCGAGGACATGAAGATCCTGTTCGACGGCATCCCGCTCGACAAGATGAGCGTGTCGATGACGATGAACGGCGCGGTGCTGCCGGTGCTCGCCTCCTTCATCGTCGCGGCCGAGGAACAGGGCGTCGACCAGTCGAAGCTGTCCGGGACCATCCAGAACGACATCCTCAAGGAGTTCATGGTCCGCAACACCTACATCTACCCGCCCGGACCCTCGATGCGGATCGTGGCCGACATCATCGGCTATACCGCGACGAAGATGCCCAAGTTCAACTCGATCTCGATCTCCGGCTATCACATGCAGGAGGCCGGGGCGACCCAGGTGCAGGAGTTGGCCTTCACCCTGGCCGACGGCCTGGAATACGTGCGCTCGGCGCTGGCCCGCGGCCTCGACGTCGATGCCTTTGCCGGCCGGCTGTCGTTCTTCTTTGCGATCGGCATGAACTTCTTCATGGAGATCGCCAAGCTGCGCGCCGCGCGCCTCCTGTGGGCGCGCATCATGTCGCAGTTCAACCCGAAGAAGCCCTCCAGCCTGATGCTGCGCACGCACTGCCAGACGTCGGGGGTCAGCCTGACCGAGCAGGATCCCTACAACAACGTCGTGCGCACCGCGGTCGAGGCGATGGCCGCCGTGCTCGGCGGCACCCAGTCGCTGCACACCAACGCGCTCGACGAGGCGATCGCCCTGCCGACCGAATTCTCGGCCCGCATCGCGCGCAACACCCAGCTGATCATCGCCGAGGAGACCGGCATCCCGCATGTCGTCGATCCGCTGGGCGGCAGCTATTACGTCGAGGCCCTGACCAACCAGCTGGCCGAGCAGGCCTGGGCGCTGATCGAGGAGGTCGAGGCCCTCGGCGGCATGACCAAGGCGGTCGAGTCGGGCATGCCCAAGCTCAAGATCGAGGAGGCCGCGGCCCGCCGCCAGGCCCGCGTCGATCGCGGTGAGGAGGTCGTGGTCGGCGTCAACAAGTATCGTCCGGCCAAGGACGAGAAGCCCGAGACGATGGACATCGACAATGCCCGGGTGCGCGAGGCGCAGGTGGCCCGCCTGGCCCGGGTGCGCGCGACCCGCGACCCCAAGGCATTCCAGGCGGCGATCGACGCGCTGGAGGCCGGCGCGCGGGCTGACGGCAACCTGCTCGAGCTCTGCGTGGCCGCGGCGCGCGCCCGCGCCTCGGTCGGCGAGATGTCGGATGCGATGGAACGCGCCTTCACCCGCCACCAGGCCGTCATCCGCTCGATCGCCGGCGTCTACGGCTCGGCCTATGACGGCGACGAGGGGTTTGCCCGCATCCAGCGCGAGATCACCGATTTCGCCACCGAGGAGGGCCGCCGCCCGCGCCTGCTGGTCGTCAAGCTGGGCCAGGACGGCCATGACCGCGGCGCCAAGGTGATCGCCACGGCGTTCGCCGATATCGGCTTCGACGTCGATATCGGGCCCTTGTTCCAGACACCCGAGGAAGCCGCGCGCGATGCCGTCGAGAACGACGTCCATGTCGTCGGCGTCTCCAGCCAGGCGGCCGGTCACAAGACGCTGGTGCCGGCGCTGATCGACGCGCTGAAGGCGCAAGGCGCCTCCGACGTGCTGGTGGTCTGCGGCGGCGTCATCCCGCCCCAGGATTATCCGTTCCTGGAGGCCGCCGGCACCGCGGCGATCTTCGGCCCGGGCACCAACATCCCGGAAGCCGCGGCCCGGATCATCGCGCTGATCAAGAACCAGAAGAAGCAGGCGGCCTGACGGCCACCCTTGCCCTGGATCCCGGATCTCCGCTTCGCTTCGTCCGGGATGACGATTGACACTTTGTGTTCTGCCATCGTCATCCCGGCGAAAGCCGGGATTCAGGGTAGGCGCGGTGCCGCCCGCGGCCCCCTCTCAGGAAATTACTCCCAACCGATCGCTTGCCGCAGGAAATTGTAGCCGAGGGCCGTGAATGCCGCCCGCTCGCGATTGTCGCGGCCATAGCCGTGGCCGCCGGCCTCGGGCTCGTAGAATGCCGCGTCGTAGCCCATCGCCTGCAGCTTGGCCGCCATCTTGCGGGCATGGCCGGGATGGACACGATCGTCCCGGCGGGTGGTGGCGATCAGGATCGGCGGATAGGGCTGGCCTGGCGCCGCCGTATGGTAGGCGGAGATCCGCGACAGGAAGGTCCAGTCCTCGGGGCTGTCCGGGTCGCCGTATTCGGCAATCCAGCTGGCGCCGGCCAGCAGCCTAGTATAGCGCCGCATGTCGATCAGCGGGATGGTGCAGAACAGCCCGCCGAAGCGCTCGGGATAGCGGGTCAGCATGTTGGTGATCAGGATGCCGCCGTTCGAGCCGCCTTCGGCGGCGATCCGCTTGGGCCTGGTCACCCCGCGGGCCACCAGGTCGGCGGCGATCGCGGCGAAATCGTCGTGGCTCAGCTTCTTGCCTGCGCGCCGTCCGGCATCGTGCCAGGCGGTGCCGAACTCGCCGCCGCCGCGGATATTGGCGACCACGGCGGTGCCGCCGGCCTCCAGCCACAATTTGCCGATGCCGGCGCGGTAATACGCTTTCTGGGTGATGGCGAAGCCGCCATAGCCGGACAGATGCACCGGCGCCTCGCCGGTCAGCCCGGGCGGGCCGACCTGGACATAGGGCACGGCGGTGCCGTCGACCGAGATCGCCTCGTGCTGCGTCACTTCAAGGCCGGCAGGGTCGAAGGCCCGCGGCGCGCGCTTGAAGATCCGCGGCGTAGCCGGCGGGTGCAGCACGGACAATGACGGTGGGGTCAGCGGGTCCTGGGTGTTGGCGAGCAGGTCGCCGTTCGCCTCCTCCTCGTCGGCATCGAAGGGCCAGAGATCGACGACGCCGATCGGCGGCAGGCCCGTAATGCCCTGGCGCACCCAGCCGTTGGCCGATGGGGTGAGGATTTCGTAGACCGGTGCCAGGTTGTCGGAGATCGACAGGATCAGCCGGCCGTCGCACCAGAAGAAACCCTGCAGCGAACGGCGCGCCTGCGGCTCGAACAGCCGGACGAAATCGCGGCCGCCGGCCAGGAAATCGTCGAAGTCCATGCCGACGACGGTGTCGGGCGCATAGGTCTGCCCGCCTACGGTCCATGCCGTGCGCGGCCGCACCGCGATCCAGCCGCGATGCCAGTGGAACCAGACATCGGTCGGCAGGTCGATCAGGGTCTTGGCGCCGGTGCGGTCGCCGATCCAGGCGCGGCTGTCGAAGAAGCCGATCTGCTCGCCGAAGACCAGCCGTTCCTCGACGACATTGTTGTCGCGGTTGCCCCACACGCTCATCGAGTCCGCCGGCGCTTCGAAGATCACCGGGGCGACGAGCGGGTCGGTGCCGCGGCGCCACAGCCGGACGGTGCGGGCATAGCCCGACGTCGTCGCCATGTCGGGGCCGCCGAACGCCGAGGACAGCAGGACCGTGTCGCGATCGAGCCAGGCGGCGCCGCCCTTGGCCTCGGGCAGCACGAAACCGTCGACCACGAAGGTCTTCGTCCTGAGGTCGAACTCGCGCAGCACCGAGGCATCGCCGCCGCCGCGCGACAGGCTGAGGATCGCGCGCTCATGGTTGCCGTGCAACGTCGCCGCGCCGTGCCAGATCCAGTCCTCGCCCTCGGCCGTCGCCAGCGCATCGAGATCGAGCAGGATGTCCCATTCGGGTTCCGCGCTCTCGAAACTCTCCTGCGTCGTCGTGCGCCACAGGCCGCGCGGGTTGATCGCATCGGTCCAGTAGTTGAACAGCCGTCCGCCGCGGCGGGTCACATAGGGAATGTTGTCGGGCCGGTCGAGGATCGCGGTCAGTGCATCGCGATCGGCGGCGAAGCGCCCGCTGCCGTAGCGTTCCAGCGTCCGCGCATTCTGCCCCGCTACCCAGGCCAGCGCCGCGTCGCCCTCGACGTCTTCCAGCCACAGCCAGGGATCGTCGTCGGGCGCGGCAAGCGTGGGGCGGGGATCGATCTGTTGCATGAGGCCTATTCTGCGACGGGGCGCGTGGCGATGTCGAGCATGGTGCGGCGGGTGGCGGCCTCGAACCCGGCCAATTCCGGCGGGGTCGGGCGATTGCCGCCGATGAAGAAGGTCAGCCCCATCAGTTGCGAAACGATGAGCGCGGCGCGCAACGTCAGCTGCGCCTCGTCGATATCAGGTGCCACGTCGCGGATCAGCCGGCGGATGGCGCGGCGGGCCCGGGCGAACATCTTCTCCATCACCTCGGCGGCGAAGCGGTCGCGCCCGGCCAGCGCGCTCAGCTCGAAGAAGATGCCTTGGGTCGATGACGATTTGACGTCCTCGATGAAGAAATCCATCGTCCGCAGGAACTGCGCCTCGCGCGATGCCTCGGGCAT
>JAEYTW010000580.1 GCA_023433835.1 Pseudomonadota bacterium
ACACGGGCCGGCCCCAGCGCCCGCAGCGCCCCGGCTGCGGCCAAGGCAGCATCGAGACTGTCGATGCGCCGGCCGGTCAGGGTTTCCGCCTCGAAATGGTTCGGCGTGGCGATATCGGCCGCCGGCAGCGCCCGATCGCGGAAGAAGGCGATCATGTCGGGGGCGACATAGACCCCCTCGGCCCGGTCGCCGATGACGGGATCGCAGAGATAGGGCAGGCCCGGCCGCGCGGCCTTCAGCCGCAGGATCGCGTCGAGCCCCGCCATGCCGTTGCCGACCGAGCCGAGCCAGCCGGTCAGCGCCGCCTCGGCCTGCGCCCAGATGCCGAGCCCTTCCAGCGCGGCGAGCCAGCCTTCGATCATCGCCGGGGCGATCGGCTGGACTACCGCGCCGCCATAGCCCGGATGGGCCGAGAGGATCGCGCTGGGCATCGCCCAGACCTCGAAGCCCTGGCGCTGCATCGGCAGGATCGCCGCGTCATTGCCGACATGGCCGTAGATGACGCGGGACTGGATTGAAAGAATTCCCATCTGGCATCAGGCGGTGGTGACGGCGGTGGTGACGGCGGTGCCGTAGGCGATCACCAGCATCATGCCCTTTGAGCCGAAGACTTCGTAATCGAGCCGCATGCCGACCACGGCATTGGCGCCGAGCGCCCGGGCCTTCTCCTCGATACCTTCCAGCGCGTGGTCGCGGGCCGCGCCCAGCGCCTTTTCATAGGAACCCGAGCGGCCGCCGACGATATCGGTGATCGAGGCCATCATGTCGCGGAAGATATTGGCACCGATGATCGCCTCGAAGGTGATGAGGCCGTGATAGCGGGCAATCGTGTGGCCTTCCAGGGTCGGCGTGGTCGAGAACAGCATGGTGCGCTCCGGGGATCATCGATGGCCGAACTCTAGTGGAAGCGGCCGCATTGCCGCAAGGCGGCGGCGTCCCTAGCATGGGGTCCGGATCGATTCGAAAAGGAGGCAACGGGTGACGGCGCGACATCCAAGGGTGCTGGTGTTCGATTCCGGAGTCGGCGGGCTGTCGGTCCTGGCCGAGATCGCGCGCCGCCTGCCCGGCGTCGAACTTGCCTTCACCGGCGACAATCGCCATTTCCCCTACGGCACCAAGCCGGCCGAGATCCTGCTGCCCCAGATCGAGGCCAGCGTCGCCAAGGCGATGGCCGCGTGTGCGCCCGATATCCTCGTCATCGCCTGCAACACCGCCTCGACCTTCGCGCTGCCGCATCTGCGATCGATCCTGACCATCCCGGTGGTCGGCGTCGTGCCGGCGATCAAGCCGGCCGCGGGCCTCTCCGCGTCCAAGGTCATCGGCCTGCTCGCTACCCCCGCCACCGTCGACCGGCCCTATACATCAGACCTGATCGGCCGGTTCGCGCCGGATTGCACGGTGATCCGCAACGGCTCGGCCGAGCTGGTGACGCTGGCCGAGGCCGCGCTGCGCGGCAGCGAGCCCCCGCGCGACCGCCTCAGTGCCATCCTGGCGCCGTTCTTCGCCGGACCCGACGGCGCCCGGCTCGACGTCATCGTGCTGGCCTGCACCCATTTCCCGCTGCTGCGCGCGGCACTGGCCGCCGCCGCCCCGCGACCGGTGACCTTCCTCGATTCCGGCGAGGCGATCGCGCGGCGGGTCGAGACGCTGCTGGGGCTGGAAGGGATCGCGCTGCCGGCGGCGGCGGGCCACCGTGCCTATTTCACCGCGCCGTCCGACGACCTCTCAGGCCTCGGGCACACGCTGGACCGCCTCGGCCTCGGCGCCCCGATCGTGCTGTAGGCCGGTTTCCGGCGCCACCACCCGGCCCGCCGGCCAGGTGACCGTTACGGTAGTGCCTTCGCCCAGCGCCGAATCGAGGCGGATCTCGCCGCCATGCATCTCGACCAGGCGCTTGGTGATCGAAAGGCCGAGGCCGGTGCCTTCGACCGAGCGGGCGAGCGCCGCGTCGGTGCGCTGGAACGGCTGGAACAGCCGCTCGATCTCGTCGGGTGCGATGCCGACGCCGGAATCGCGGATGACCAGGTCGACCGCGCCGTCGTCGCGGCGGCAGGCGGTGACCGCGACGCTGCCGCCCTGGGCATTGTACTTCACCGCGTTGGTCAGCAGGTTCAGCAGGATCTGGGTCAGGGCCCGGCGGTCGCCGCGCAGGCTCAGCTCGGTCTCCGGCAGGGTCAGCGTGACCTGCAGCCCCTCGCCCTCGGCCCGCCCCATCACCATGGTGTGGCAGGCATCGAGCAGTTCGCCGAGCCCGATCACCTCGTCGGACAGCTCGTAGCGGCCGGCCTCGATCTTGGAGAGGTCGAGCACGTCGTTGATCAGCGCCAGCAGATGCGTGCCGGAACGATGGATGTGGCGCGAATATTCGATGTAGCGCGGCCAGCCGTTCTCGCCCAGCACCTGGCGCTCGATCATCTCGGAGAACCCGATGATGGCGTTGAGCGGCGTGCGCAGTTCGTGGCTCATGTTGGCCAGGAAATTGGTCTTGGCGCGGCTGGCGCCCTCGGCCTGGATCTTGGCCGATATCAGTTCGTTCTGGCTGCGGATACGATCGGCGATGTCGCGCACCACGACGACATAGGCCGGCGGCCCCTCGGCGCTGTCGTGGTCGTCGAACTGGATCGGGGCGATCGCGACCTCGAGCGGCAGCTGCCCGCCATCCTTGCGCTGGCCCATGACGACGCCGTCCTCGCCGCGGCGGGCAATGAGCCGCAGCCCAGGCAGCAGCGCGGTCAGGGGCTGGCCGGAGATTTCCTCGGCGCCATAGCCGAACAACTTCTCGGCCGCCGGGTTGAAGCTGTCGATCATGCCCTGGCCGTCGGTGACGACGACCCCGTCGAACATCGAGGCCAGGATGGCCGAGACCCGCCGGGTTTCGCGCGCCAGCGCCAGCTCGGCCCGCTTGCGCCGGTCGATGTCGTCGATCAGCACCAGGATCGCGGTGACCTCGCCCTGGCGATCGTAGAGAGGGCTCGAGGTCAGGCGGACCCAGACGATCTCGCCGTCCGCGCGCAACAGGCGGTAATCCTGCACGTCCGACCGGCCCTGGCTGTTGTCGGCCAGCTGGGCGGCGGCGCGCAGGCGGTCCTTCGGGTGGATGAAGGCGAGCGGCGAGGTGGTGATCAGCGCGCCGAGCGACCGGTCGAGCAGGCCCGACATGCGCTGGTTGGCGAAGACCAGAAGCCCTGAGGTATCCAGCACGCAGATGCCGGCCTGGCTGGTCTCGACGATGGTGCGGTAGAGCGCTTCCGAGCGCGCCAGCGCCTGTTCGCCCTGGCGCCGCTCGGTCACGTCGGACAGCATCAGGATGATCTCGTCGCCGTCTGCCGTGCCCGACAGTTCGACGAAGCGCTGCTCGCCGTCGCGCCGCTTCAGCCTGGCGACCCTGGGCGGCATCAGCCCGTGGCGGCGCAGGCGCTGCAGTTCCTGGCGCGCGCCGTCGGCCTCCTCGGCGAACAGGAGGCGGATCCACTCGTCGACGGTATCGGCATCGCCGATGGCATAGCCGGTGATGATCTCGGCGGCGCGATTGGCGATGACGGTGCCCTGGTTCATCAGGACCGCGCCCGACGGCATCTTGTCCATCAGCCGGCGCCAGCGCCGCGCATGCTCGCGCGTCGCGTCTTCCATCTCGACGCGCTCGGTGATGTCGTGGGCGACGAAAAGGGCGGCGGGAATGCCGCCGAAGCGCACGCCCCGGGCCGAGCCGTGCATGACCCGGATCTCGCCGTCGGCGCGGCGCACCTTGAATTCGATCCCCTGGACCGAGCCTTCGCGGCGCAGCCGCTCGATGAACGCTTCGCGCTCGCCGGGCTGGCCATGCATGTCGAAATCGGGATGCGCTTCCGGGTCGAGGCCGTAGAAGGCGAGGCAGGCGCGGTTGGCATAGAGCAGCCGCCGATCCTCGAGCCGCGACACGGCGATCAGCGCCGGCGAAATGTCGATCAGCTCGCCCAGCTGGCCATCGTCGAGACCGGGGCGCAGGCCCGACATCGGGCGCAAGGTCTCGACCGCGCCGACCACCGCCCCGGCATCGTCGGTCAGCGCCTCGACGACAGAGGAATAACGTCCGCCGCCGATATCGCCGCCGAACCATTCCTGGACCACGTCCTCGCCGCGCAATGCCGCCTCGAACCCGGCCAGCACCGCCGCGCGCGTCGCCACCGTTTCCTCGACCAGCGCGTCGGGCAGCAGGGTACCGACCTCGGGGATCGCGCCGTAGAGGCGCAGGAACAGCGTGCGGTAGGCGGGGCTGACGGCGCGGAAGCGCAGCTCGCGATCGACGATGGCGATGCTGTCGGAGGTGGCGGCCACCAGCCGCAGGACGGATGCTTCAGACCACATGGCTTGCAGGCCGACTTCCGCCGGCCCCGGACCCCCGCGCCAAATCCGCCGGGCGTTGCTGGACTATCGTCAAACCCGGACGCTCAAGACCCTGCTTATAACGGCCTTGCGCCCGGTCAGCAATCTCAGCCGTCGGATCTATTCGGCGGCGGCCCCCCGGCGCGCCTGGC
>JAEYTW010000588.1 GCA_023433835.1 Pseudomonadota bacterium
CGCGCGAGCTGGGCCGCGTCGATCTCGCGCTGGCGGTGGCCAAGCGCGCCCACCAGGGCGGCTATCTCGTGACCGACGCCTATTTCCCGATCATCGACGTCTTGGCGAAGGGCGATTACGGCCTCGACCCCGCCGTGGTGATGGCCGTGGCGCGGCAGGAGAGCGAGTTCAACGCCGGCGCCGTGTCGCCGGTCGGCGCGCTGGGCCTGATGCAGCTGATGCCGGCGACGGCCAAGGAAGTCTCCAAGAAGCTGAACCTGACCTACGCCGCCGACAAGCTGACCAACGATCCGCGCTTCAACGCGACCCTCGGCTCCAGCTACATGGCCGGGCTGATCGAGAACTGGAGCGGCAACCTGGCGCTCGCCGCGGCCGGCTACAATGCCGGCGAAGGCCGCGTGCGCAAGTGGATCAAGGATTGGGGCGACCCGCGCACCGGCGAGATCGACCCGGTCGACTGGATCGAGATGATCCCTTTCTCCGAAACCCGCAACTATGTCCAGCGCGTGGTCGAAGGGGTGCAGGTCTATCGCCAGCTGACCCGCGGCAATGTCCCGATGACGCTCGACAGCGACATCCGCGGCCGCGGCACCGGCCGCCGGGCGGAGGTGACCACGGCGGAGTGATCGCCGCCGGCATTTCGCCGCAATCTTGCCGTGATTCAGCCTCAAGAAAGATTCCCGATGAAACAGGAACACCCCTACGTCGAGCGCGTGGTGCATGTCGAAGACGATCTGGCCATGGCTTACCGGGTCTACGGGGCCGAGCGGCTGGAGCGCGTGCCGCTGCTCTGCCTGACCGGCCTGACCCGCAATTCCCGCGACTTCGACCCGGTCGGCCGGCGCCATGGCGCCGAACGGCGCGTGCTGTGCCCCGACTGGCGCGGCCGCGGCAAGTCCGCTTACGACCCGAACTACCAGAACTACGCCCCGCCGATCTACGTGCGCGACGTCATGGCGCTGCTGGCGGCCGAGAACATCCACCGCGTCGTCATTCTCGGCACCTCGCTCGGCGGCCTCGTCGCCATGGGGTTGGCCGCCGCCGTGCCGGCGCTGATCGGGGGTATCGTGCTGAACGACATCGGCCCGGTAGTGTCCGAAGACGGCCGCAAGCGCATCGCCGGCTATGTCGGCCGCGACACCCGCTTCCCCGACCTCGCGACGGCGGCCGCCGCGCTGAAGCAGCAGTTCGGCGGTGCCTACCCCGACCTGTCCCCCGAAGGCTGGATGACCCAGGCCGAGAACACCTTCGTGCGCGACGAGGCGGCCGGCAATTTCCGGCTCGACTACGACCTGAAGCTCGGTGACGCGGTGCGCGAACAGGCCGGCGGCCCGGTGCCCGATCTGTGGCCGCTGTTCGGGGCGCTGAAGCCGATCCCGACCCTGGTCATCCACGGCAAGTTGTCCGACGTGCTGGATCAGCCCACGGTCGATCGCATGGGCAAGGAAAAGCCGGACCTGCAGCTTTGCACCGTACCCAACCGGGGCCATGTGCCGCTGCTCGACGAACCTGAATGCGTTGAGGCCATCGATGCCTTCCTCAAGCGTTTCTGATCCGGTCTTCGCGGACATAGAGGCGGCGGCCGGGCGCATCGCCTCGACGGCCGTCGTCACCCCGTTGCTGGAAAGCCCGCTCCTGAACGACCGGCTCGGCTTTCGCCTGTTCGTCAAGGCCGAGCCGCTGCAGCGCACGGGCAGCTTCAAGTTCCGCGGCGCGATGAACCGGCTGGTCCAGCTCGACGCCGGCGACCGCGCGCGCGGCGTGGTCGCCTTCTCGTCGGGCAACCATGCGCAGGGCGTGGCGCTGGCGGCAAGATTGCTGGCCATTCCGGCGGTCATCGTCATGCCGGCCGACGCGCCCGACATCAAGATCGCCAATACCCGCGCCTACGGCGCCGAGGTCGTGCTCTACGACCGCCGGACCGAGGACCGCGAGGCGATCGGCGCCCGTTATGCCCGCGACCGCGGCATGACCGTGGTGCCGCCCTACGAAGATGCCAGGATCATTGCCGGCCAGGGCACGGTCGGGCTCGAGATCTGCCGCCAGATGGCCGCGCTGGGCCTGACGCCCGACGCGGTGCTGGCCAACACCTCGGGCGGCGGGCTGATCGCCGGGGTCGCCGTGGCGGTGCGCGAACTGGCGCCGCAGGCCGACATCTTCACCTGCGAACCCGCCGATTTCGACGACATGGGCCGCTCGCTCGCGGCCGGCACCCGCGTCGCCAACCACCCGGGCGGCATGTCGCAATGCGACGCGCTGCTGGCGGCAACCCCCGGCGAGCTCACTTTCCGCGTGGCCAGCCCCCGCCTGACCGGCGGGCTGGCCGTCTCAGATGCCGAGGTCGACGACGCGATGCGGGCTGCTTTCGAGTATTTCAAGCTGGTGGTCGAACCCGGCGGCGCGGTGGCCCTGGCCTGCGTGCTGAAGGGCCGCCTGAAGCGGGCTTATGCGAACGTCGTCGTGGTCGCTTCGGGCGGCAATGTCGATGCGCCGGCCTTCGCCGCCGCGCTGAACCGGGCGCAGGCGCTGTGAGCGCGGGCGGGAAACTGGCCGCGATCGCGCTGCTGGCGGCGGCCGCGATCCTGCCCCACGCGACGCGCGCCGCCGACTTCGTGCCGGCGCTGGTCTATGCCACCGGCGCCAAGTTCGACAAGTCGTTCAACGAAGGCGCCTATGAAGGCGCCGAGCGCTTCAAGGCCGAGACCGGCATCCCCTATCTCGAATACCAGCCGCAGAATCCCGGCGAATTCGAGCGCGGCGTCACCGCGCTGATCCGCCGCGGGGCCAGCCAGATCGCCGCGATCGGCTTCTACTACGCCACGCCGGTGAAGGACCTCGCCCCCAAATACCCGAACGTGCATTTCACGCTGATCGACGCCGTGGTCGATCTGCCCAACGTCGAATCGATCACCTACAAGGAGAACGAGGGCGCCTTCCTCGCCGGCATGCTGGCGGCGATGGCATCCAAGAGCGGCCGCATCGGCTTCATCGGCGCCATCGACATTCCGCTGATCCGCAAGTTCTCGACCGGCTACGAATACGGTGCCCACTACGCCCGCCCCGATGCCCAGGTGCTGCTGAACTTCGTCGGCGTCACCCCGGCCGCGTTCAACGACCCGACCACGGCCGGCGAAGTCGCGCGCAGCCAGCTGATCCGCGGCGCCGACGTGCTGTACGCCGGCGCCGGGCTCTCCAATATCGGCATCTTCGATGCCGCCAAGATGCAGGGCGACCTCGCCATCGGCGTCGATGCCAACCAGAACGGCCTCTATCCCGGCTCGATCCTGACCTCGCAGCTCAAGCGGGTCGACGTCGCGGTCTATGAAAGCTTCATGGCCGGCAAGGAAGGCTTCTGGCGGGGTGGCCAGCGCGAGCTCGGCCTGAAGGAAAAGGGCGTCGACATCGTCTTCGACCAGTACAACGCCCCCCTCGTCACCGACGACATGCGCTTCCGCATCGAGCGCGCGCGCAACGCGATCATCGACGGCCAGATCGTCGTGCCCACCCAACAGTAGGCGCGGGCCGGGATGCGATTGCCGGGGGGCCTCGGCAATGTCGCGGCGGCGCTGAGCCAGACCGGCTATCGCCGCTTCGTCATTGCCAACATCGTTTCGCTGTCGGGCACCTGGCTGCAGCGCATCGCCGTCGGCTGGCTGGCCTGGGAACTGACCCATTCCGCCGCCTGGCTCGGCCTGATGGCGATGGCCGACCTGATCCCGCCCTTGTTCCTGGCGCCGATCACCGGCGCCATGGCCGACCGCCACGACAAGCTGCGCCTGATCCGCGTCACCCAATCGGGCGGCCTCGTCCAGGCGGTGCTGCTGGCGCTGCTCGCCGGGTTCGGTTGGCTCGACATCTGGGGCCTGTTCCTGCTGACCGTCGGGCTCGGCGTGCTCAATGCCGCCAACCAGCCGGCGCGGCTGGCGCTGATGCCGCTGCTGGTCGACCGCTCGATGCTGCCGGCGGCGATCGCGATCAATTCGATCACCTTCAACGTCGCCCGCTTCATCGGGCCGGCGATCGGCGGCATCGTGCTGGCCAATGGCGGCTCGACGCTCGCTTTCGCGATGAACGCGGTCACTTATGTCGGCTTCCTCGCCGCTATCAGCGGCATCAAGGTGGCCGAGCCGCCCCAAGCGGGAACCCGGCCCAGCGTCTGGCGCGAAAGTGCGGCCGGCATCGCCTATGCGTCACGCCACCAGGCGATCGGGCCGATCTTCCTCTTGATGGCGCTCGGCGGTTTCGGCGCCCGCGGCATGATGGAGCTGCTGCCCGGATTTGCCGACCATGTGTTCGAGCGCGGGGCCGACGGCTTCGCCTGGCTGATGGCGGTGCTGGGCCTGGGGGCGGTGGCCGGCGGCCTCTACATGATGCTGCGCACCGGCGGCACCAGCGGGTTGTCGCGGCTGGTGATCCATGGGTCGGGCGGGATGGGCGTGGCCCTGGCCGCCTTCGTCGCCAGCCCGACGCTGGTCCCGGCGCTGGTCGCGATCTTCGCCTTCGGCACGATGGCGGTGCTGTCGGCGATCTCGGCCCAGACCCTGGTCCAGTATGCCGCCGCGGCGGCGACCCGCGGACGAACGCTCGCCCTGTACGGCATGATCCTGACGGCCGGGCCGGCGCTGGGGGCGCTCGCCTTCGGCGCGCTGTCCGAACTGATCGGCCTCAGGCTGTCGGGCGCGGTGGGCGTGGTCGTCACGCTGGTCGGCTGGGCACTGGCGCTGCGCCGCCGCGAGGGCATCGCGGGGGCGGAGGTGACGGCCAGTTAGACCGTATTGTCGTTGGCCAGCACCGCGCGCTGGCGCTTCTTGGAGCGCTCGGCTGCGTCGGCCTGCTGCGCGGCGACGTCGGGCGACTTGCCGAAGTCGTTCAGGGTCTCGGTCATCCGCGACAGGACCATCACGGTCTCGGGCGCCACCAGGCCGCCGGGCGGACCGTTCCAGCCGGCCGTCGTCACCCGCGAACCGCCCGCGCCCATCGTGGAATCGCGCGCGGTCGGCAGCGGCTGGACCAGGGCCTGCATGTTGCCGAACTCGGCCTGCTTGCCGCCGATCGAGCGGGCGAAGCGCTGATAGATCTCGCCGACCGACAGGGCCCGGCCGGAATCCTTGGCGTAGAACACGTTGCGGTTGGCCGCCGCCGCCTCGGGCAGGATCAGGTCGGCCTGGGCGTTCGAATTCGATTTCAGCGCCGTCAGGAACCTGGAGGCGCCCGAGGGCCCGAGGAAATGGGCCATATAGAGTTCGGTCGCCCCGGCGCTGCCGCCGGTCTCGCGCTCCAGCCTGGTCTTGTTCCCGGCGGCGTATTCGCCGGCCATCATGCTGGCGAAGGTCGGATCGTCGCGCAGCGCCATGATCTTGGCCTTGATCACGGGGTCGCGCACCTTCGGCGTTTCGCCGGGCTTGCCCTCGATCCAGGCCGACAGGTCGCCCAGGCCGTGCTCGGCGCCGTGGTCGCGCACCATCTCGAGCCAGGTGCGGTCGACGAACTGGTAGAGACCGCGGGCCGACGAGGTCGAGGCCTGGGCCTTGGTGTCGAAACCGCTCTCCTGGGCAGCTTGTGCCATCAGGTAGGAAAAGTTTACCCCCGTCTTCTGGGAGGCGCGCTGAATGGCGGCAACCACGTCAGCCGGGGCTTTGCTGGCGAAGTCTGCGGTCTTGGCGGTTGCGGCGACGTTCAGCGACATGGTCTGCGGATCCCGGATTGGTGGTTCCCGCGTTTGTCGTAGCAAGCGGCATGCCAGACTTCAGAAACCCGTGAACGGCGGATCGGCGGGGCCACGCCGCAACCAGTTGTCCGGGAGGTATTCGGCACCGCCATCGACCACGTGCAGCGTATAGGCGAGGCGCGAGCGGTCGGACCGATTGGGGGCGCTGCGGTGGGGCGACAGGCCGTGCAGCAGGATCAGGCTGCCTTTCGCGGCCGGCAGCGGCACCCAGCCGTCCTCGGGCCACGGTGCGGCGTCGACCTCGACGAAACGCGTCTCGTCCCCCTCGCGCAGATAGTGGCGCTTCAGGCCCAGGCGATGCCCGCCCGGCAGCGCCTCCAGGCAGCCATTGCCGGCCTCGGCCGTCTCCAGCGCAAACCAGAAGCCCACGACCGAGGCCGGCTCGGTGCGGATGAAGGTGGCATCCTGATGGGCCGAGACTTCGCCGCCGATGCCCGGCGGCTTGCAGATCACCATCGACTGGATCAGCCGCGGACCGCGCAGGCCGATGTCATCGGCGATCAGGGCGAGCCTGGCATCGCGCGAGAACCGCACGAATTCTGGATCGCGGTCATGCAGCGCGTGGCCGATCTTGTTGACCGCGGCCGCGGGGGACCGGGTCAAACACCCCTCGGCGTCGACCGCGCCGGCCTCGTAGAACAGCGCCACGCCGCCGGCCGACTCGAAAAAGCGCGCATCGGCATGGCGCTGCTGTTCGTCGGTCGTGAAGATCGATACCCCCTGGGCGGGGGATAGCGCGGCGATCAGCCCCGCGACATGCTCGACCAGCGCGTCACACCGATCGGGTGACACGAAATCAGGGACGACCAGGAACCCGTCGCGGTGAAAGGCCGCTATATCGGCGTGGCTCAGCATCGAATGCTCTTACATCAGCGCAAGTCGAATCTGATCTCATTCTTTTGTGTTGTCCCCCTTCTTTTCGCTACTATCGTCGGAAGAACACTTTCGACCGGCGTTCGGCAACAGGCGAGACAGTAACCCAATATGGCGCGCATCCTGGTCATCGACGACGAGCCGGCCCTGCGCCGCATGTTGTCGCGCGCGCTGGCCTCGGCCGGACATTTCGTGCTGGAGGCCCAGGACGGCCGCGTCGGCCTCGACGCGATCCAGGAACACCATCCCGATCTCGTGCTGTGCGACGTCAACATGCCGGAAATGAGCGGTTTCGAACTGCTCCAGGCCGTGCGCGCGCAGCCCGGCGTGGCCGAGGAAATGCCGTTCATCTTCCTGTCGGCGTTGTCCGAGCGCCAGGACATGATCGCCGGCCGCCGCCTCGGCGCCGACGATTACCTGACCAAGCCGCTCGACCTCGATCTGGTGCTGGCCTCGGTCGAGGCGCGGCTGGAACGCTATCGCAGCCGACTCGAACGGCTGAACCATGCCGCCAACCACGATTTCCCGACCGGCCTGCCCAACCGCAAGCGGCTCTGCGAACTGATCGAGTCGCGCTATCCGACCGTCGCGGCCATCCATCTCGACATCGACCAGTTCCGCAAGGCCAACACCATTGCCGGCAGGGCCGGCGGCGACCAGGCGCTGGTGCTGCTGGTCGAACGCCTGAGTGCCGCGATCAAGCCGGGCGAGACCTTGGGGCGGGTCGGCGACGACGAATTCATCCTGCTGACCAGCCCGGCCGAGGTGCCCGAGCGGGCCGAGGCCCTGGCCCGGCGCTTTGCCGAGCCGATCACGGTTTCGGGCCACCGGCTCTCCTTCACCGCCTCGATCGGCTATGCCTCGGGCGAGCATGCCGCCGGCGCCGTCGAGCTGTTGCAGCACGCCGAGCTGGCGGCCCGCGCCGCCAAGGCGCGCGGCGGCAACCGCCGCCAGGCTTTCTCACTGGAGATGGCAGCCGTCGCCTCGCGCCGCGTGGCGATCGAGATCGACCTGGCCTCGGCGGTGGCGAAGGGCGAACTGTTCCTGCTCTACCAGCCCAAGGTCCATCTGGAATCCGGGCGCATCGTCGGCGCCGAGGCGCTGGCCCGCTGGCGCTCGCCGGCGCTGGGCGAAGTCTCGCCGCTCGAATTCATCGAACAGGCCGAGCAGAGCGGCCTGATCGCCGAGATCGGCCTGTGGGCGCTGCGCGAAGCCTGCGACCGTATCGGCGAAATCCAGGCGATCGATGCCGCCGACTTCCGCATGGCCGTCAACCTGTCGCCGCGCCAGTTCGAAAGCGTCGGGCTGGTCGATGCCGTGCGCAAGGTCTTCGCCGAGACCGCCGTCGCCCCCGGCGTGATCGAATTCGAGGTGACCGAGACGGTGCTGGCCGCCGATACGGCACGGGCGATCGAGGTGCTGCGCGACCTGCGGGGCTTGGGGGCCACCATCGCCATCGACGACTTCGGCACCGGCTACTCGTCGCTCAGCTATCTCAGCCAGTTCCCGGTCAACACGCTCAAGATCGACCAGGTCTTCCTGCGCGGCATTCCCGGCAACACCTCCGACGAATCGATCGTCGACGCGATCCTCAACCTGGCGCAGGGCCTGCGCCTGACCGTCGTGGCCGAGGGGGTGGAGAACGCGGCCCAGGCCGCCTTCCTGCGCCAGCGCGGTTGCGGCTACGGCCAGGGCTATCACTTCGCCCGGCCGCTGACGGTGGCCGAACTGAAGGAACGCCTGACACTGCAGGCGGCGCAAAAGGCTTAAGCGGTCGGGGCCGGCGGCGTGCCGTAGAGCTGGCGGGCGCGGGCCTCGAAGGCGCCGACCATCCGCTTCACCGCCTCGCCGAACAACAGTTCGATGGTCTTCTGCAAAAGACGCGAGCGGAATTCGAAATCGACGAAGAAATCGATGGCACAGCCCCCACCCTCGCGGGGCACGAACTGCCAGTGGTTGCGCAGGTACTTGAACGGCCCTTCGGCGTATTCGACATCGATGTGCAGGTTGGGCCGGTCGAGCTCGACGCGCGAGGTGAAACGCTCGCGGAACATCTTGAAGCCGATGATCAGGTCGGCGGTGATGACGTCGCCCTCGCGCTTGCGGATGCGGGCGCCGATGCACCAGGGCAGGAATTCCGGATATTTGTCGACCTCGGCCACCAGGTCGAACATGTCCTCGGCCCGATAGGGCAATTCGCGCAGTTCGGCGTGGGTCGGCATCGTCGGCGGGAACTCGCGCGCTGGTGAACGAGGGGGTTACCTTTGCCGCCCCCTGCCCGATCCGTCAAGCCGCGCGGCGCGTCACCACGCTTCCATCCAGGGCCGGAGGTCGATCTCATGGGTCCAGGCATCGCGCGGCTGGACGTGCAATTGCCAGTAGGTTTCGGCGATCGACGCGGGCTTCAGGATCCCGTCCTGAGGCGCCAGCGCCGCGGCATCGGGGAAATTCTCGCGGATCCAGGCGGTATCGATCGCCCCGTCGATGACGGGGTGGGCGACGTGGATGCCCTGCGGCCCCAGTTCGCGCGCCATGCTCTGGGCCAGGGCCCGCAAGCCATGCTTGGCCCCGGCAAAGGCCGAAAACCCGGCCCGGCCGCGCATCGAGGCGGTGGCGCCGGTGAAGAAGATCGTGCCTCGCCCGCGCGGCAGCATGCGCCGGGCGGCTTCGCGGCCGGTGAGGAAACCGGCAAAGCAGGCCATTTCCCAGACCTTGAAATAGACCCGGGCGGTGGTCTCGACCACGGGGAAGCGGACATTGGCGCCGATATTGAAGACCACGACCTCGACCGGGCCGATCTCGCGCTCGATGGTGTCGTAGAGCTCGACGACCTGCTCCTCCTTGCGGGCGTCGACGCCGAAAGCCCGCGCCTGCCCGCCATCGCCTTCGATGGCGGCAACCAGGCCGCCGAGCTTGTCGGCGGTACGCCGGACGACGCAGGCGACGAAGCCTTCGCGGGCGAACCGCCGGGCGATCGCCCCGCCAGTCGCATCGCCCGCGCCCACCACCAGAACGGCCTTGCGCCCCTCGCCCATCGTTTCCTCCATCTAGTCAGTTCCAAAAGAGAACCTTGACAAGATGCGTTCCAAAACGGAACTTGTCAAACATGCGCTGGAGCGAACTGGACCGTGAAGCCTGCTCGATCGCCCGCACCGTCTCGGTGATCGGCGACCGCTGGACGCTGCTGATCCTGCGCGACTGCTTCCTCCGCGTGCGGCGCTTCGACGAGTTCCAGGAACGGCTGGGTATCACCCGCCACATCCTGGCCGACCGGCTGCGCCAGCTGGTGGCGGACGGCATCCTGCGCCGCGTGGCTTATCAGGACCGGCCCAAGCGCTACGAATACCGCCTGACCGAGAAGGGCCTGGACCTGCACCCCGTGATGATGGCGCTGGTCCACTGGGGTAATGTCCACATGGACGACGGCACGGGCCGGCCGCTGCTGCACCGCCATCTTGCCTGCGGCCACGATTTCGACCCCGTCACCACCTGCTCGGTCTGCGGCGCGGCGGTGGCTGCGCGCGACGTTCATGTTCACCCGGGCCCGGGCGCGGAGACGCCCGGCCTGATCCATCGAGGCCGATAGGGAGGGGCCCGCCATGGCGACACTGGAATTCTTCTTCGACGTCGGCAGCCCGACGGCCTATCTCGCCCATACCCAGCTGCCCGGCATCGCCGCCCGCACCGGGGCCGACATGCGGTGGCGCCCGATGCTCCTGGGCGGCGTGTTCAAGTCGACCGGCAACCGCGCGCCGGGCGAGGTGGCGCCGAAGGGCGCCTACATGCTGCGCGATCTGCAGCGCTACGCGGCGCGCTACGGCGTGCCCTACGCCCATAATCCGAACTTCCCCATCAATACGATCCTGATGATGCGCGGCGCGGTCGCGGCCCAGCGCCAGGGCGTCCTGCCTGGCTATCTCGACGCGATCTTCCGCGGCATGTGGATCGAGCAGGCGCCGATGCAGAATCCACAGGAAGTCGGGCGCCGTCTCGCCGCGGCGGGCATCGACGTGGCCGCGCTGCTGGCGCTGACCGAGGACCAGTCGGTCAAGGACGAGCTGCGCGCGAATACCGAGGAAGCGGTCGGCCGCGGCGCGTTCGGCGCCCCCACCTTCTTCGTCGGGACTGAGATGTTCTTCGGCCAGGACCGGCTGGATTTCGTCGAGGAGGAGCTGCGGCGCAACGCCTGACCCATTCCTCCAAGCCCGGCAATGACAAAATTCCCATCCCTTATCCTGCCGCCAACCTTTCCTCCGCCATCTCGCGCAGCTTGCCCCGCTGGATCTTGGTGCCGTTGGCGCTTTGCGTGCGCGGGAAATCGTCGACCTGCCACACGCGCGCCGGTACCTTGAACGGCGCCAGCAGGCGGCGGGCGCCGGCGATCACCGCCTCCTCCGGTGCGGTGCCGATGATGAAGGCGGCGCAACGGCGCTGGCCTGATATCTCGACCGCAACCACCTGGGCATCGGCGACGCCGTCGATACCCTTCAGCACATCCTCGATCTCGACCGGGCTGACCAGGAAGCCGGCGAGGCGGATGGTATCACCCTTGCGGGTCTCGAAGACGAAGCTGCCGTCGCCGCGCAGCCGGCCGACATCGCCGGTGCGGAAGAAACCGTCCGGCGTCATCGCCTCGGCCGTCGCTTCCGGGTTGTTCAGGTAACCGATGAAATTCGTCGGGCTGCGGATCTCGATCTCGCCGTCCGCGATCCGCACCTCGGCATCGGCCGAGGCCGGCAGGCCGCCCGCCTCGATGCGCTGCGCGAGCGGCAGGTCGCGGGATTGCGTCGCAAACAGCGCCAGCACCTCGCTGGACCCGTAGAGGCCGACCAGCGGCAGGCCGCGGTCCCACGCCTTGCGGGCGAGCTCGGCCGCGCCGGGGCCGAACGCTGCAAACCCGAAGAGGCGTGCCGCCGGGAACGGCGCCTCGCCCACCTCCATCAGCCGGCGATAGACTTCGTCGCTGGCATAGACATGGGTGATGGCCTCGCGCCGCATCAGATCGGCCGCCGCCCCCGGTTCGAAGGTTTCCATCAGATGGGCCGGCGCGCCGCCAGCCAGGGCAGCCAGCAGGGCGGCCAGGCCGAACACCCCGCAGAACGGCATGGCGGCGAACAGCCTGCTATCACCGGCATCCAGGCCATGGATCACGGCGCAACGGCGCGCGTGCAGGGCCAGCGTCCGCTGCGGATGCACCACGAGCTTGGGGCCGCGGGTCGTGCCGGAGGTGGTGAACAGCACTGCCGGCATGTCGGGCGCAGCCCGGTCGGGGGCTTCCTTGTCGTCCGGCGCGTAGGCCACCACCTGCCGGCCGAGCAGGACCGGCGGCAGCACGGCAGGCGGCGCCACCACCGCGATCCGCTCCAGCGCGGGCAGGTCGGCGCCGACATCGGCCAGGATCGCGGGGAAGTCGATGCCGCGGAAATCGAGCTGCAGCACCAGGAGCTTCGCCCCGCTCTGGCGCAGGATGTGGTCGACCTCGGCGGCGCGGTAACGCGTGTTGACCGCGACCAGCGTGGCCCCGATCCGGGCCAGCCCGAACAGCAGGGCCAGCCACTCGATGCGGTTGACCAGCCACACCGCCACCTTGTCGCCGGGCCCGATACCCTGTCGTTCGAGCCAGGCCGCGGCCTGCCCCGCCATCCGCCCGACTTCGCCATAGGAAACAGGCCGGCCGCGCTCGACCAGGGCGACCGCCTCGGCCGGATGGCGATTAATCAGGTCGTTAAGCGTGAGACGCATGGCAGCCTTCCCCTCGGCGCGTGGCTCGCGCACGCTACCCGCCGGTAACGACGCTGGGCAAGACCGTGTTTTCATGACTTTATGTGCACTGCAGCAAAACTAATGCCAGGATCGTCCCCTTGCCGCCCCAGCCACCGCGTATCGTCCTCCTGACCCTGCTCGGCGCCTCGACCCTGACCGTGATGTCCGGGGCGATCATCGCGCCCGCCCTGCCCGGGCTGCTCGCCCACTTCGCCGGGGCGGAAGGGGCCGAGATCCTGGTGCGGCTGGTCCTGACCATCCCGGCGCTGTCGATCGCCCTGTTCGCCTTTCCGGCGGGCATGCTGGTCGACCGCGTCGGCCGCAAGCCCGTCCTGCTCGCCGGCATCCTCGGCTATGCCCTCGCCGGCGGAGCCGGCGCGCTGCTCGACGACCTGACGCTGCTGCTGATCAGCCGGGTGGTGCTGGGCATCGCCGTGGCCGCGGTGATGACCGCCTCGTCGACCTTCATCGGCGATCTCTACAGCGGCGACATGCGCTTCAAGGTGATGGGCTGGCAGGCCTCGTTCATGTCGTTCGGCGGGGTCATCTTCCTGTCGGCCGGCGGGGTGCTGGCCAAGCTCGACTGGCGGATGCCGTTCGGCGTCTACCTGCTGGCCTTCCTGCTGCTGCCGACCGCGATCTTCCTGCTGAAGGAGCCGGCGCGGCATGCCCATGCCGCCGGGCCCGACGGCGCGGCCCCGCCGGCCAGGCTCAACGTGCCGCTGATCGGCTTCATCATGGTGCTGTCGTTCCTGGCGATGGCGTTCTACTACATGATGCCGGTGCAGTTGCCGTTCCTGCTGGCCGGGCTCGGCATCAGCGATCCGGGCCTCGCCGGTTTCGCGCTGGCCGGCGCCACGCTGACCTCGTCGATCGCGGCGATGCGCTTCCAGAAGCTTCGGATGAAGACGTCGGTGCCCATGGTCTATGCCGTGTCGCTGGCGTCGATGGGCATCGGCTATACCGGCATCGCACTGTCGTCGAGTTATCCGATGATCGCGGCCTCAACCCTGGTCGGCGGCATCGGGCTGGGGCTGTTCTTTCCCAACGGCTCCACCTGGCTGATCGGGCTGACGCCGCCGCGGCTGCGCGGCCGCATCGTCGGCGGCATGACCGCGTCGATCTTCCTCGGCCAGTTCGTCTCGCCGCTGATGACGACGCCCTTGTCGAACCGCTTCGGTTACGCCGGCGGGTTCGCGCTGATCGCCGCGGTGCTGCTGGCCGGGGCGGTCGTGTTCGCCAGCTGGGCCTGGCGCGCCAACCGCAGCTGAGCGAAGTCGTCACCGGCGAGGTAGGACGAGCGGGTCAGCGGCGACGAGGCCACCATCAGGAAGCCGCGGCCCCGCGCCGCCTTGGCATATTCGGCGAATTCCGGCGGGGTGACGAAACGGTCGACCGCCGCGTGCTTCGGCGTCGGCTGCAGATACTGGCCCAGCGTGATGAAATCGACGTCGGCGGCGCGCAGGTCGTCCATCACCTGCTGGATCTCGATCTTCTGCTCGCCTAAGCCGACCATCAGGCCGGACTTGGTGAAGATCGACGGATCGCATTCCTTGACCTTCTGCAGCAGGCGCAGCGAGGCGAAATAGCGCGCGCCAGGGCGGATGGTCGGATAGAGCCGCGGCACGGTTTCCAGATTGTGGTTGAACACGTCGGGCTTGGCCGCGACGACGGCCTCGATCGCGCCCTCCTTCCGCAGGAAGTCGGGCGTCAGCACCTCGATCGTCGTATTGGGCGCAGCAGCACGGATCGCCTTGATCGTGCGCACGAACTGGTTGGCGCCGCCATCGACAAGGTCGTCGCGATCGACCGAGGTGACGACGACATGTTCGAGGTTCAGCTTGCCCACGGCCTCGGCGACGTGGTCGGGCTCATGGTGGTCGACGCCCAGCGGCTTGCCGGTGGCGACGTTGCAGAAGGCGCAGGCGCGGGTGCAGACCGCGCCCAGGATCATCACCGTCGCATGCTTCTGCTTCCAGCATTCCCCGATATTGGGGCAGGCCGCCTCCTCGCAGACCGTATTCAGCTTCAGCTCGCGCATCAGCTTGCGGGTCTCGTGGTATTCGGGCGAACCCGGGGCCTTGACGCGGATCCATTCCGGCTTGCGCTGGATCGGATTGTCGGGGCGATGCGCCTTCTCGGGGTGGCGCAGGGCCGCGATCGTCGGGGCGGGCTGGGACATGGGGCAAATGACCTTGGTCAAAATCAGGGCTTCGCCCCGCCCATTCCTGGGCGGGGCCAGCGCACCTGCCTACATGTGGATGACCCGTCCGTAGGCGTCAAGCACCGACTCGTGCATCATCTCGGACAGCGTCGGGTGCGGGAATACCGCATGGATCAGCTCGGCCTCGGTCAGTTCGGCCGAGCGGGCGAGGCCGAACCCCTGGATCAGTTCGGTCACCTCGGCGCCGACCATGTGGGCGCCGAGCAACTCGCCGGTCTTCTTGTCGAACACCGTCTTGACCATGCCCTCGGGCTCGCCCAGCGCGATCGCCTTGCCGTTGCCGATGAACGGGAAGCGGCCGACGCGGACCTCGTGGCCCCGGGCCTTGGCCGCCGCCTCGGTCAGCCCGACACTCGCGATCTGGGGCGAGCAGTAGGTGCAGCCGGGGATCGTCGTCGGGTCGATCGGATGGACCTGCTGGCCCGCGATCATCTCGGCGACCATCACGCCTTCATGGCTGGCCTTGTGGGCGAGCCATGGCGCGCCGGCAAGATCGCCGATGGCATAGACGTTGGGTTCCCCGGTCCGGCAATGGTCATCGACCACGACGTGGGTCTTCTCGACCTTCACCTTGGTCCCCTCCAGGCCCAGGTTCTCGACATTGCCGACGATGCCGACGGCAAGGATCACACGGTCCACCGTCAGCGTTTCGGTCTTGCCGTCCTTGGCCTGCAGGGTCGCGGTGACCTTGTCGCCCTGGCGGTCCAGCTTGGTCACCGTGGTGGCGACCCGGGTCTTCATGCCCCGCTTCTCGAACTGCTTGCGGGCGAAGGCCGAGATCTCCTCGTCCTCGACCGGCAGCAGGCGGTCCATCACCTCGACCACCGTGACCTCGGCGCCGAGCGAGCGGAAGAACGAGGCGAACTCGATGCCGATGGCGCCCGACCCGACCACCAGCAACGACTTCGGCATGGTGTTGGGGACCAGCGCATCCTTGTAGGTCCAGACCAGCTTGCCGTCGGGCTCGAGGCCCGGCAGCGCGCGGGCCCGCGCACCCGTAGCCAGGATGATATGCCTGGCCTCGACCGCCTGTTCCTTGCCGTCCTTCGCCTTGACGGTCAGCTTGCCCGCGCCGGCCAGCCTGCCCTCGCCGTCGATGACGGTGACCTTGTTCTTCTTCAGCAGGTGCTTGACGCCGCCCGAAAGCTGGTTGGCGACCTTGCGCGACCGATCGACGACCTTGGCCAGGTCGAACGAGGCGCCCTGAACGCTGAGGCCGAACGCGGCCGCGTGCTGGATGTTGTCGTAGACCTCGGCCGAGCGCAGCAACGCCTTGGTCGGGATGCAACCCCAGTTGAGGCAGATGCCGCCCAGGTGCTCGCGCTCGATCACCACGGTGTTGAGGCCGAGCTGGGCGGCGCGGATCGCGGCGACATACCCGCCGGGGCCGGAACCGACCACGGCGACGTCATAGGCTTGCGTGCTCATGGCCGCCTCCTCACAGCATCATCGTCAACGGGTCTTCGATCAGGCCCTTGAACGCCTTCAGCCATTCGGCGCCGACCGCGCCGTCGACCACGCGATGGTCGACCGACAGCGTGCAGGTCATCACGGTCGCGATGGCCAGCGCGTTGTTCTTCACCACCGGGCGCTGCTCGCTCGCCCCCACCGCCAGGATGCAGCCCTGCGGCGGGTTGATCACCGCCTCGAACTGCTTGACCCCGAACATGCCGAGGTTGGAGATCGAGAACGTGCCGCCCTGGAACTCCTCGGGCTTCAGCTTGCCGTCGCGGGCGCGGACGGCCAGGTCCTTCATCGCCGTCGAGATGTCGACGAGGCCGCGGCCCTCCGCCCCCTTGATGATCGGGGTGATCAGGCCGTTCGGCGTCGCCACCGCGACCGAGATGTCGGCATGCTGGTAGTAGATCAGCCCGCTGTCGTCGTAGGAGCCGTTGGCCGCCGGCACCTTCATCAGCGCCAGCGCCGCGGCGCGGATGACGAAGTCGTTGACCGACAGCTTCCAGCCGTCCGACTTGGCGTTCAGCTTGGCCCGCATGTCGAGCAGCGCATCGACCTCGAGATCGATGGTCAGGTAGAAATGCGGCACCGTCTGCTTCGATTCCGTCAGGCGGCGCGCGATGGTCTTGCGCATGCCCGACAGCGGCTCGACGCGATAGGGCATTTTCAGCAGATCGGCGAGCTGGCGCGCGCCCGGGCCCGACG
>JAEYTW010000635.1 GCA_023433835.1 Pseudomonadota bacterium
GTACTGGCGCTGGCCTACCCCGACCGCATCGCGCAGTTGCGCCCGGGCACGCGCGGCCGCTTCCTGATGGCCAACGGCCGCGGCGCGGTGGTCGACGAGACCGATCCGCTGGCCGCCAGCCCCTGGCTCGCCATCGCCGACCTCGACGGCGATGCGCGCGAGGCCCGCGTGTTCCGGGCGGCACCCTTGAATCAAACCGATGTCGAGGCCTTGTTCGGCCGGCTGATCGTTTCCGAAACGCTGGTCGCCTGGGACGATCGCGAGGGCGCGGTGCAGGCCCGCCGCCGCCGCCGGCTCGGCGCCATTCCGCTGAAGGACGACCGCTGGACCGACCCGCCGGCCGAGGCGCTGGTCGCCGCGGCGCTCGACGGCATCCGCCGCCTCGGCCTGGCCGTATTGCCCTGGACCAGGGCGCTCGAACAGCTGCGCGCCCGCGTCGCGCTGGTGGCGAAGGCGATGGGCGGCGACTGGCCGGATTTCTCGGACGAGGGTCTGCTCGCCGCGCTCGACGACTGGCTCGGGCCCTATGTCGCAGGCATCACCCGGCGCAGCCAGTTCGACCGCATCGACCTCGATGCCGCCCTGGCGGCGCGGCTGAGCTGGGACCAGCGCCAGCGCCTCGACCAGCTCGCCCCCACCCATTTCGACCTGCCGAGCGGCAGCCGGGCGCCGATCGACTACCGCCCGGGCGCCGACCCCTTCCTGTCGGTCAAGCTGCAGGAAATGCTGGGCCAGATCGAGACGCCGACGGTCGCCGGCGGCCGCGTGCCGCTGACCATCGAATTGCTGTCGCCGCCCGGCCGGCCGCTGCAGGTGACCCGCGACCTGACCAGCTTCTGGCGCAACGGCTATGTCCAGGTCCGCGCCGAGATGCGCGGCCGCTATCCCAAGCACGACTGGCCCGAAGACCCCTTCACCGCCATTCCCCATCGCGGCACCAAGCGCGCGCTGCAGGCGGCATTGAAGAAGGGATAGAGGGGGTTTCAGTCTAGGAAAATAAGCCCGGCCGCCGGAAGGCTGGGGCAGGAGCGGGAGGGAACATCACCCTCCGGCGGCCGGGACTTTGAACCCCGGTTGCGGGTCCGGGGATGGCGCCGGTTGCGGGGTCCGTCGCCATGTGAGGATGATGCCTGGCCAGGCCCCGGACCGCTGTGCCGGCCGTCACAGGATCACCACAGCGACATCATGACGGCAGGATCGACCGGCTGGCCGCCGATGCGCAGTTCGAAATCGAGATGCGGGCCGGTGGCGAGGCCGGAGGCACCGACATAGCCGATGACCTGGCCTTGCGCCACCCGCGCACCGACGCGCAGGCCCATCTCGTAGCCCGACAGATGGGCGTAGCGGCTTTCCAGCCCCTTGTCGTGGCGCAGCGTGACGAGGCGGCCGTAGTTGCCGCGCCATTCCATCATCTCGACGATGCCGTCGGCAGTGGCATAGACCGGCGTCCCCAGCGGGGCGGCGAAATCCATGCCCTTGTGGAAGCGCATGTCGCCCAGCACCGGATGCATGCGCCAGCCGAAGCCTGAGGTCATCCGGGCCTTGGCGATCGGCCGGATCAGCCCGGACAAGGCCTGCGGCGCGCCCAGCGTCAGGGGTGCCAGCGGCATGGACGGCAGGCTCAACGATGCCGTCATGGCCTTCGGGTAGACCATCGGCGGCAGCGGCAGGGCCGAGCGCAGGCCGGCCTTGGCGGTACCCGACGCCACGGTGATCTCGATGCCCACCGGGCTGTCGTCGGCAAAGACGCCATAGCCGCCGTCCTCGCCGCGCGCCAGCACCCGCTGACGCCGGGCGCCGCCGCGGATCTGCAGGGCCAGCAGTTCGGCAGGCCCGTCCCCCGGCTTGATCAGCGACAGGACCAGGCGGTCCTGCCGGCGCAGCCGGCCAAGCTCGGCATCGCCGGCCAGCAGCTGGCCGATCTGGGCCGCCTCGATCTCGGTGACGCCCCATTTGCGCAGTTCGGCCTCGACCGTCTCGCCGTTCCTGGGAAAAACGGAGAGGACGGCAGCACGGCGAAGTTCGGCCACGAACGGCGCGACGGCCGCAGCCTCCGGCACCATCGGCGGCGGGCCGGGATGCGGCTCGGCCAGCGCCGGGCCATGGAACGCCGGGCCGCACAGCGTCGCGAGCAGCGCGATGAAGCCGGCGCGCCTCATGCCCGCCGGACGATCGCCCAGGCCGATTCGCGGCGGCGGCGGCGCAGCGGATGTTCATGCACGATCGGGCCGTAAGCCGCCCACACCTTGCGGCAGGCATTCAGCGTCATCGCCCCGTCGCCGCCGAAGACCAGCGCATGCGCCCCACGCGGCAGGGCCTGGAGGGCGGCACGCACGCGGGCTTCCCAGAATTGGGCGGGCGTCTCCCGGCTGCGGGTGAGCGGGATCATCCGGTTGGCCAGCAGCGAATGGACGATCTGGTCGTCGACCACGTATTCGTCGATGCCGTTGGTCGGCGGGTTGACCGCGACGACGCAATCGCCGTCGAGCGCCAGCCGTCCCATCAGCGCGGCAAGGTCCTGGCAATGCACCTCGACCGCGCCCGGCCGCTGCAGCCCGATCGCCTCGTTGATGCGCGCCGCGATCGGGGCCAGCGCCGCCAGCGGTTCGGCGGCGCGGGCGAGATAACCCTGCCACCAGCCGCCGTCGAGATCGGCGATCTGGTCGACGTCATGGGTCATCAGCACCGGGAATTTCTGGTCGTCGTCGACCGCGAACCCCTGCGCCCAGAGCAGCGCCAGGTAGCGATAGACGGCCGCCGCCCTGGCCGGGACTTCAGCGTAATAGAGCCGGTCGAATACATCCGCGGCGGGTTCCAGCAGATAGTCGCAGATGAAATGGAAGCTCGGCACATGCGGACGCAGCCGCGGGTTGGGCGCGGTCACCAGCCGTTCGACGGTCGTCCAGTCGAGCGGCACCCCGCCCCACAGGGCGCGGGCCGCGACCGCGGTGCGCTCGGCCGCGTCGTTGACCACCAGGCGGCCGACCCCGCGGGCACCGTAATAGAGCGGCATCAGGCAGGATCCGGCCGTCAGGTCGACGAAAGCGAAGCGGTCGAGACGGCGCGGCGCGAGGCCGTCGATGGCGGCGACGATGCCGGGCACCAGTTCGGGGATGGCGCCGTCGAGCGGAAACATCGCGCGGGCGAGGGTCGATAACAGGGTCGAGGTCATGCTAGACCTTCCCATAGCATCTAAATGCCGGATTGGCCAAAAGGGAGAGGGTGGGACCATGGTTGCCTTGAGTTTCGAAACCACGCGCCGGGTGCTCTGCGAACCGGGAGCGAGCGCCAGGCTGGGGCAACTGATGGCCGATCTGGGTGTCACCCGCGCGCTGCTGGTGACCGATCCCGGCGTCGCGAAACTCGGCCTGTTCGATGCCGCGCTGGCGTCGCTCGAAACCGCCGGAATCGGCGTGGTGATCTACGATCAGGTGGTGGCCGACCCGCCCGAAGCGGTCGTCCATGCAGTGACCGAGCTGGCCCGGGCCGAGCGCGTCGATGGCGTGGTCGGCTTCGGCGGCGGGTCGTCGATGGACGTCGCCAAGCTTGCCGCCTTCCTGCCCGTGGCCGCCCAGCGCCTGGACGAGGTCTACGGCGTGGGCAATGCCCGCGGTCGCCGCCTGCCGCTGGTCCAGGTGCCGACCACCGCCGGCACGGGGTCGGAAGTCACCGGCATCGCCATCATCACGACGGGCGAATCGGAGAAGAAGGGCGTGGTCTCGCCCATGCTGCTGCCCGACGTGGCACTGCTCGACGCCGACCTGACGCTGGGCCTGCCCCGCCACGTCACCGCGGCGACCGGGGTCGACGCGATGGTACATGCGATCGAGGCCTTTACCTCCAGGCACAAGAAGAATCCGGTATCCGATGCGCTGGCGCGCGAGGCGCTGACCCTGCTGGGCCGCAACCTGCGCCATGTCTGCGGCGATGGCGCGCGGGACCGCGATGCCCGTTCCGCGATGCTGCTCGGCGCGCTGCTGGGCGGCATGGCCTTCGCCAACGCGCCCGTCGCCGCCGTCCATGCGCTGGCCTATCCGGTCGGCGGGCATTTCCACGTGCCGCACGGCCTGTCGAACGCCCTAATGCTGCCCCACGTGCTGCGCTTCAATCTCGGCGCCGCCACCGCCCAGTATGCCGAGCTCGGCCGGCTGGTCTGCCCGGACCAGAGCTTCGCCAGCGATGTCGCGGCAGCCGAGGGGCTGGTTGCAGGGCTCGAGGCACTGATCGACGATGTCGGGCTGGAAAAGCAGCTGCGCCAGGTGGGCATCAGCCACAACCAGCTGCCGATGCTGGCCCGCGACGCGATGAACCAGACCCGCCTGCTGGTCAACAATCCGCGCGAGGTGACGGAGGCCGACGCGCTGGCGATCTACGAGCAGGCGTGGTGATCCGGTGACCGATCGCAAGACCGAGACCCGCGCGGCCTATCGCCACAGCCTGGCGATCCCGACACGCTGGATGGACAACGACATCTACGGCCACGTCAACAACGTGGTCTATTATTCCTATTTCGACACCGTGGTGAACGAGTACCTGATCCGCGAAGGCGGCCTCGACATCGCCGGCGGCACGATCGTCGGCCTGGCGGTCGAGACCTTCTGCCAGTTCCACCAGTCGCTGGCGTTTCCGGAAGTGATCGACGCCTGCCTGCGCGTCGCCAGGCTCGGCAATTCCTCGGTACGCTACGAAATCGCGCTGTACCGCCAGGGCGTCGAGACCCCGGCGGCGACCGGCCATTTCGTTCATGTCTTCGTCGAACGCGGGCCGCAGACCCCGACGCCGATCCCGCCGGGCTTGCGCGCCGCGCTCGAACGGCTGGTGACGGCCTGACGCGTCAGCCTTCGAGGTACAGCTCGGCCAGCCGTTCGCGCTCGGCCGGGCCGACGCCGATCGCGGCGAGGAAGCCGTCGACGCTGCCGTGGTCGGCCTCGATCGCGGCGAAGGCGGCCGCCAGCAGCCGTTCGTCGACGCGGCCGAGTACGGCCATCGCCTCCTCGGGCAGGGCGCGGGCGTTCGAGCCGTCCTCGCGCCAGTACCGGTTGGTCAGCAGGTAGTCGGCGACGATGGTGTCGCGGTCGACACCCAGCGCCGACAGGGTCAGCGCCGCGCCGACCCCGGTGCGGTCCTTGCCGGCCGAGCAGTGGAAGACCAGCGGTCCGCCCTTCAGGAGCTGGCGGAACAGTTCGGCATAGCGCCCGGCATGGTCGCGCACGTAGGCCTGGTAGGTCGCCTGCATCATCGCCAGCACCGCCGCGCCCGTCACCGGATCGCCCGAGGCGACGAGCCGCTGCAGCGCCGGCACGACCGAGGGTTCGATCGCCAGCGAGACGACCTCGGCACGATCGAGCGCGCTGGGGCGCAAGGCGGCCTCGTCCTGGCCGCGGAAATCGCAGATCGTGGTGATGCCCAGTTCGCCCAGCACCGCGCGATCGCTGTCGGCCAGCGCACCGAGATGGCTGGAACGGAACAGCCGGCGCCAGCGTAAGGCCCGGCCGTCGGCCGTGGCATAGCCGCCGAGATCGCGGAAATTGGTGACGCCCGACAGATCGAGGCGGCGGGGGAGTTCGGTCATGCTGATACCTTTAAACGCTCACCAGTCCGGCCGCAGAATAGATGAAGCCGCGCGGCATCGACAAAAAACTGCTGCATGTCGGCCCCGCGCCAGCTGCCGGGCAGGCGTACCTGCAGCCCCAGGCCTTCGTGGCTGAGATGCAGCAGGCTCTCGGCCCCGAGTTCCTCGACATGGCGCAAACTGGCCTGGAAGGCCAGCGGCCGGACGCAGGCGGCGGGATCGAGCCTGATATCCTCGGGCCGCACGCCGACCAGGGCGTCGCCGGGGCCGACGGCCGCGAACGGTGCGCGGGCCAGCGGCAGCAGGTTCATCGCCGGCGCGCCGATGAAGCCGGCGACGAAGGCATTGGCCGGATGCTCGTAGACCTCGAGCGGCCGGCCGATCTGCTGGATATGGCCGTCCTTCATCACCACCATGCGGTCGGCCATCGTCATCGCCTCGACCTGGTCGTGGGTGACGTAGACGGCGGTGACGCCCAGGCGCTGCTGCAGCGTGCGGATCTCGGCCCGGGCGCTGGCGCGCAGGCGGGCATCGAGGTTGGACAGCGGCTCGTCGAACAGAAAGGCTTCCGGCCGGCGCACGATGGCGCGGCAGACCGCGACGCGCTGGCGCTGGCCGCCCGCCAGTTCGCGCGGCCTGCGGTCCAGGAGGGTTTCGATACCCATCGTCGCCGCGGCAGCCGCGACCTCGGCGGCGATCTCACGCTTCGACAGGCGTTTCAGCCGCAGCGAGAAGCCGATGTTCTCGGCCACGGTCATGTGCGGGTACAGCGCGTAGCTCTGGAACACCATCGCGATGTTGCGGTCGCGCGACGGGCGGTCGGTGATGTCGTCGGGCCCGAGCCGGATGCGCCCGGCCGTCGGCGGTTCGAGACCGGCGAGCATGCGCAAGCTGGTGGTCTTGCCGCAGCCCGACGGGCCGACCAGCACGACGAATTCGCCGTGGGTGATGGCCAGATCGAAGCGGGCGACGGCGGCGACCGTGCCGAAGCGTTTCTCGATGCCGTCGAAGACGATATCGGCCATCGTGCTATCCCTTCAGGCCAGACGAGACGAAGGTATCCATCACCCGCCGCTGGAAGGCGAAGAACACGGCCAGCGCCGGCAGGCTGACCAGGGTGACGCCGGCCATCAGGGGGCCGTAGGCATCGGCCAGCTCCTGCTGCAGATATTGCCGGATGCCGACCTGCAGCGTGCGGGCATGATCTGAATCGGTGACCAGCAGCGGCCAGAAATATTCGTTCCAGCAATCGATGAAGAGAACGACGACCAGCGCCGACAGGGCCGGCCCGAGATTGGGCACGACCACCAGCCACAGGGCGCGCCAATGGCCGGCGCCATCCATCTCGGCGGCATCGTAGAGGTCGGGGGGAAAGGCCAGGAAATGCTGGCGCAGCAGGAACACCGCGAACGGCATGGCCAGGTTGGGCACGATCAGTGCCGCCCAGGTATCGAACCAGCCGAGATTGCCCATCATGATGTAGATCGGGATCATCGTCAGCTGATGCGGAATCATCATCGCGCCGAGCACGAGGGCGAAGGCCACGTCGCGGCCGCGGAACTGCCACCGGGCGAAGCCGTAGGCGGTCAGGATGGCGACGACGATCTGGCCGCCGACGCGCAAGACGGTGGTGCCGGCGGTGTTCCACAGATACTGGCCGAACGGCATGTCGCGGAACAGCGCGACGAAATTGCCGAGCGTGGGTTTCTGCGGCCAGGGCACGCTGGAGAAGATCTCGTTATGCGGCTTGAACGCCGCCAGCACCACCAGCGCCATCGGCACCAGCACGGCCAACGAGGCCAGCGTCAGCAGCGCATGGCCGATCACCTTCCAGGGGCGCGCCAGCTCCATCTACTGCCTGTAGTGCACGTAACGGTCGAGCAGCCCGACCTTGACCAGCGTGACGACCAGCAGCAGCACGAACAGGATGACCGTGCCGGCCGCGCCGTAGCCGACGTTGAAGGTCAGGAAGGTGTACTGGTAGACCATGTAGAACAGGTTCGTGGTCGCATTCGACGGCCCGCCCTGCGTCATCACGTCGATCGGGGTGAAGACCTGCTGGATCGTGAACACCACGGTCGAGATCAGCACGAAGAACGTGGTGGGGGTCAGCAGGGGCCAGATCAGATGCCGCAGCACCGCCCAGTCGCCGGCGCCGTCGAGTCGCATGGCTTCGATATACTGCCGGTTGATCGAGGCGAGCCCGGCGAGATAGAGCAGCATGTTGAAGCCGAGGATCTTCCACGACGACAGCCCCAGCACCACCCAGATCGCCCAGTCGGGATCGGCGAGCAGGTTGGGCATGGGCAGGCCGAACAGCCCGAGGAATTGCTGCATGTAACCGCCGAGCGGACTCAGCAGCCAGCTCCACGCCACCGCGATCACGACGAAGGAGAGCAATGTGGGCAGGAACAGGATGGTGCGGTAGACATGGCCGCGAGCCCCGAAGCTCCATACCGCCACGGCCAGCGGGATCGGCAGCAGCACCTTGAGCGGGATACCCGCCGCGATATAGATCAGCGTATTGCGTGCGGCCGCGGCAAACAGCGGCGAGGCGGCGACGCCCTGGTAGTTGGCCAGGCCCACCCATTTTGTCGGCTGCCCCGGATTGAGGTTCCAGGACACGAGACTGAGGTAGAGCGTGTGGATGAACGGCCAGTAGGTGAAGGCCGCCATCAGGACCAGGATCGGGGCGAGATAGGCCCAGGCGATGCTGGGCCGGGGCAGCCGGGCCGTCACTGCTTGTTGGCGGCCAGCGCCTGGTTCATCCGCTTGACCGCGTCGGGCACCAGCACCGCGGCCGGCGCCTTGCCGGCCCACAGGTCGTCGACCAGGTTGGAAACGATGTTCTGCGCCTCCAGCGTGCCTTTCTCGGGCCACACCGCGGTCGGCACGGTCTCGGCCATCTGGGCGATGACCGGGGCGACCAGCGGGAATTCCTCGACATAGCGCTTCATCGCCGGGTCGGCCAGCGGATCCTTGGCCAGCGGCATGTAGCCGGTATCGCGCGACCAGCGGTTGGAGACGTCGCGCCTGGACAGGTGGCCGAGGAACTTGAGCGCGGCGTCGCGCTTCTCGCCGGCCGGGGCATAGAGCATCAGCGCCGCGCCCGAATTCGGCACCCGCCGCGGCTCGGTCCCGAACAGCGGATACTGCGCCACGCCCAGCTCGAACTTGCCCGCCGAGCCGTCGACGAAGGAGCGCAGGCCGGCCGAGGAATTGATGTACATCGCCATCCGGCCGCCCACGAACGCAGCCGTCCATTGGCGATCGTCGGCGATCGGCATCACCTTGTATTTCACCGCGAGGTCCTGCCACATCTGCAGGGCGGCGATGCCCTTGGGGCTGTCGAACAGGGCCCGGGTCCCATCCTTCGACAGGTACTCGGCGCCGGCCGCGGTCACCATCAGCATGGTGCCGTAATCCTTCGACGCGGCCTGCAGCTGGGCGACGCCGGCCGCCTTGGTCTTCGCCGTCACCGCCTGGGCCGCCGCGATCACCTCCTCCCAGGTCTTGGGCAACTTGTTCGGGTCAAGCCCGGCCTCGGCGAACAGCGTCTTGTTGACGTAGAGCATCGGCGTGCCATAGGCGTGCGGGATGGCATAGACCTTGGCGCCCACCCGGCCGATATCGAGGAAGTTCGGCAGGTAGTTGTCGAGCCAGGGGGCCTTGGCCGGATCTTCGTTGAGTGCCACGGCCGGGGTGTTGGTCAGGAAGAAATTGATGTTCTTGCCGATCACCGTGGCGATGTCGACCGGCCGGCGCGCGGCCAGCGCCGACTGCACGTCGGCGGTGATGGTCTCGGACGCCTTGAAGATCTCGCGCACCTTGACACCGGGGGTGGCGCCTTCGAAATCGGCGATGATCTGTTTCAGCACGTCGCGGCTGGTGCCGGTCTGGTAGTGGTAGAACACGATCTCGGTATCGGCCAGCGCCGGTCCGGCGAGGCCGAGGACGCTGGCCGCGGCAAGGAGAAACGATCGGATCATGGCGGCCGCCTTTTTTCGTGCACCGGTGGATTTGCCGAGCGCGAAATTCTGCGCGGCGTCGATGACGGTTTTTTTGCCGTTCCACGAAGGCGCAATGAAATTCCCGGGCGTCATCAAGCGGTCATCGACGGCGCGCACGTTCGGCGCATCCGTCCCGGTTCTCGCCCGAGGGAGCATCAGCCATGCCCGCTTTCACGATCGCCCATGTCACCGACACGCACCTCTCCGGGACCGCGCCCCAGTTCGTGCCGAATTTCGAAGCCACGCTCGAGGCGCTCGACGAGCTCGATCCCGACCTCGTCGTCAATACCGGCGACATCACGGTCAACGGCGCCGATCTCGATGCCGACCATGTCCAGGCCCGGTCGCTGCACGACGTCATCGCCTCGCCCTGGCGCGTGGTGCCGGGCAATCACGATCTCGGCGACAACCCCGGCGGCGCCCATCCGCCCAAGCAGCCGGTCACGGCCGAGCGTCGCGCCCGCTTCATCGACCATTGGGGCCCGGACTGGTGGGGCATCGAGGCCGGCGAGTTCCGCCTGATCGGCCTGAACGCCCAGCTGATGGGATCGGGCATCGCGGCCGAGGAAGAGCAGTGGGATTACCTGGCCGACGAGGCGCACGCCGCCCGCGGCCGTCCGGTGGCGCTGTTCATGCACAAGCCCTTGTTCCTGAGCCACCCGGCCGAAACCGACCTCAATCACCGCTACGTCGTGCCGACGGCGCGCGAACGGCTGCTCAACATCCTCGGGCCCACCCGCCTGCGTCTGGTGGCATCAGGCCACGTGCACCAGCATCGCCTGACCCGCGTGCACGGCGTGCTGCACGGCTGGGGCCCGTCGACCGCCTTCATCCTGCCCGACGACTACCAGCCGGTGATCGGCGCCAAGGAAGTCGGCTTCCTGGTCTATCGCCTCGAGGGCGACCAGGTCGAGGCGGTGCTGCACCGCCCCTCGACCCTGGCCGACAACAACCTCCTGGATTTCCCCCAGCCCTACGGCTCGCTGCGCGACCACATGGCCGCGGCGGCCGCGGCGCGCTGACCAACCAGGTCGTTTTCCCTGCGCTGGCCCCCGGCCTTCCCCCTTCACCGGGGCGCCGGCGCGGATGTGTCAATTCCGCCGCATCACCAGCGCGGCCAGCCAGCCGATCATGATCGCCAGGATGACCGAGGCCGCGCCGTAATAGATCGCGTATTCATGGGCGAAGGCGAAGATCTCGCGCTCGAAGCCGGTCTTGTTGATGAACAGCGGAATGGCCTGGGCGGCGATCACGCGGTCCTCGCGGATCAGGTAGACCTCGACCCGGTAGACGCCGACCGGCACGATCGCGGGAAAATCGACCTGGGCGCGGAACAGCTTGGGCCCCAGGAAGGTGACGGTGCCGGCCTGCTGGAACAGCTTCTGTTCGTTGCGCACGCGGATCACCGCGTCGCGGAACCGCGCCAGTTCGGCATCGTCGAGCGGCCGGGTCGGGATATAGCGCAGGTTGTCGGCGCCGATGCGCAGCCGCTGCCACAGGCCCAGCGAGGCGATCTCGAACAGCGGGCGGCTGGCGATCAGGTTGTAATAGGCCGGCAGTTCGGTGAAGGAGACCGATTCGCGGTTCAGCCACATGCCGGCGATGCGGTCCTTCTTGCGCACCGTCACCGTATCGGGCGGCCCGCGCACCACGACGACGATGTCGCCCTGCTCCTCGATCGCGCCGAAGATCAGCAGGCTGGTGCCCGTGAAGTTGGAGCGGATCGCGATCAGATGGGCCGAAAGGTCGGTGATCAGCGGCGTGCCGGTATTGGGAATCGCGGCCCCCTGCGCCCACACCCGTCCCGACCCGGCAAGGATCGTGAGCAGGACGAGGGCGAGAAGGGGAAGCTTCATGGCTACGCAAGTCGGCGGCGCGGCTAAGACGCGCTCCGGTCCATGCACCGCCGACGTCGACATGTTCCGGAGCCCGGATTATCCGACTCCGCGCTGGAAATTCAACGGCTTATCCGGAAAATTTTCAGCCGGAGGCCTTCAGGCCGTGCGCGCGGCCAGGCCGGGCACGCCGGCGCGGTCGAGCTCGGGCCCCAGCCGGCCGGTCAGCCACAGCGCATACATCTTCCAGTCCGAGACGAACGACCACAGCGGGTACCTGAACGTCGCCGGCCGGTTCTTCTCGTGCAGGAAATGGGCAACCCAGGCGAAGGCATAGCCGGCGATCAGGCCGTAGAGCAGGAACCAGGGATTGCCGGTCGCCGCCAGGGCGACAAGGCAGGCCAGCCCAAGGGTCGACCCGATGTAATGCAGGGCCCGCGTACCCGGCCGGGCATGTTCCCGCAGGTAGTAGGGCCAGAATTCGGCGTAGGTACCGATACGTGCCTCGGACATCGTCGCTTCCTCCCGAGCGCTGTTTCGCTACCTTAATCCATCGGCCCGGGCGGGCCAAGCAGCGGAGGATTTGCGCGCCATGACCCTCGCCTTCACCGACGACCTGCACGACGAGTTCGGCACCTGGCCCGCCGCCTACATCCCCTATGGCGGGGCCGATCTCGGCGAGATCCTGGCGGTCGGCTATACCGCCTTCAGGAACTGCGTGGCGGCATAACCCTGCAGGATTGTGCCGCCGACGGTCGCCGCGACCTCGATGAAACCGTTCTGGGCCAAGCCCCCGACCGCCTGAACGATCGTGCCGGGCGGCAGTTCGCCGACGACGTTGCCGGGATCGGACGCCGGCGTCCGGCGCAGATTGAGCGCCTCGGACGTGGTCGCGACGGTATAGCTGGCGCCGGACAGCGGCGACGCGGCAGGCGACGCGGGGCTACCGCCGACCGCGCGCGCCTGCTCAAGGAAGGCATGGAAGCATTCGCCGTAATACTGGCCATCGCCGTTGCGATACCCCTGCCGCAGCCCGAGCGACGGGTCGCAGCGGCCGGTGTTGTAGGCGATGGCGACGAACGCCATCTCCATGTCGCTGAGCTGGGTGCGCCCCTGCCAGCCCAGCCCGGCAAGGCCTTGGTTCAGTTCCTCGACGCAGACGCCGGCGCAGGTCGGGAAATCGGCATAGCCGCCCCGCAGGAAATAATCCGGGTTGGTTTTGAAGAACTGCAGATCGTACTGGAAGATGCCGAAGGCATGGCAGAACTTCTCCGGGTTCTGTGCCACGCCTTCATAGCCGGGGATATATTGGGCCATCTCGACCAGGGCCTGATGGGCCAGCGCAAACATCTGCTCGCCGCCCGGCTGCCAGGCCTGCAGGTCGGCGGCGGTGCGGGGAAAGGCCTGCCGGCCCGCGCTGGCATCGAGGGTATCGCCGACGCACAGCCTGAGGATTTGCGGCACCGGCAGATTGCGCCGGCGCAGCGTGCTCCAGATCGGACCGGTCTCCTGGCACGCCACGGCGGTCAGCATGGCGACGTCGAACGGCGTGCCGGCCGCCGCCTGCCGGATCTGCGGCCCGAAGGTTGCCTTGAACCAGCCGATATCGCTTGCATCGGGCATCATCGCGCCTTCCAGCCGTCCTGCGCGACAGTACGGTATTAATCATGTCACGGACAGCACGTAATCGGCGCCGGAACCGTGCGAATTTTACGGCGATTTAATCCCCCCGGCACGGCAACGGAGTATACCTCACGCACGTACAGTTCCGACTGGTCGGGCGCATGATTGCGGGTATCGATTACAATACGCTGCTGCTGGTCAATATCCTGACGCTCGGATTGCAGGCCGCCGCGCTGACCTATGTCTGGCATGTCCATCGCGACTACCGCCCGACGCGCGACTGGGCGCTGGGCGCCGTGCTGATCGTCGCGGGCACCCTGCCGGCGATGGTCGCCGCGGCGCCACCGGCCGTGGAAATCGCGGGCGACGGGCTCTGCTTTGCCGGCATCGTCATCTATGTCGGGGGCATCGTCCGTGCCTGCAACCGCGCGCCGCCCCTGGCCGTCGGGTTCGTGCTGGCCGCGATGGCGACGGCGGCGAGCGCCGCCACGTTCGCGACCGGGGCGCCGACGGCATGCCGCAGCCTCGTCTTCGCGCTGCTCATGGCCGTGACGCACGGCTATGCCATGGCCTGCGCCTTCCTCAGCATGCCCGGGCCGTTGCGTGCCGCCTGCCGCCTGATCGGCGCGATCCTGGGGCTGCAGGCCCTCGCGGCGCTGCTGCGCATCGCCACCGCCTGGCCGCCCACCGACCTGCCGGGCCTGGGCAGCGCCTGGAGCGAACGCGCCTTCGTGCTGACGGCGATCTGCATCACGTTCCTGCTGGTCTGGGCGCTGACGCTGTTGACCAGCCGCAGATTGCAGGTCGAACTGATCGACCTGGCCCGGCACGATCCGCTGACCGGCCTGCTGAACCGCCGCGCCTTCGCCGAGATCGCCGGGCGCGAATGGCCGCGGATCGCCCGTGGCCAGGGCACGGCCGCGGCCCTGGTCTGCGACTTCGACCATTTCAAGGCGCTGAACGATCACTTCGGCCATGCCGCGGGCGACGACGCGCTGACCGCCGCGGCCGACATCCTGACCCGGTCGCTCGGCGGCATTGCCGCGGTCAGCCGCCATGGCGGCGAGGAATTCGTGGCGCTGCTGACCGATATCGGCCTCGACACCACCCGCCTGGTGGCCGAGCGGATCCGGGCCGAGGTCGCGGCCCTGACCTTGCCCTCCGCCCCCGGGGCCAGGCTGTCGGTTTCGATCGGTATCGCCGAGGCCGGACCGGAGCACGTCGCCTGGGAAGACCTGATCGCCGAGGCCGATCGCGCCCTCTACCGCGCCAAGGCCGCCGGCCGCGACCGCGTCGTCGTCGCCTGAAGGAATCGCCGGACGCGCCGAACCGTGATTTAATCCCCGTGGCGACCTTCGCCGGCCCCGCACGAGCTACCGGCGAGTAGCCATCCTCAGCCCGCATATATCCGCGCTTGACGTTTACGTTAACGTCAACTAGGATCCGCGCCGACCCGAGAACCATAACGAGGGCGGAACGACATGGCAGTGACCATGCGGGAGGCAGACGCCAAGGACCTGCGCAATGACGCGCCAGGCCAGGCCGACCGCACCTTCACCATCACCGAGCTGGCCGAGGCGTTCGACGTGACGCCGCGCGCCATCCGTTTCTACGAGGACAAGGGGCTCCTGAACCCCGTCCGCCAGGGGCTGGCCCGCATCTATACCCGGCGCGACCGGGCGCGGCTGGCCCTGATCCTGCGCGGCAAGCGGCTCGGGTTCAGCCTGACCGAGATCGGCGAAATGCTCGATCTCTACGATCTCGGCGACGACCAGTCCGAACAGCTGCGCGTGACCCTGACCAAGTCGCGCGACCGGCTTGCCGTGCTGGAAGCGCAGCGCCGCGACCTCGACGACGCGATCCGCGAACTCAAGGAATCCTGTCACATCCTCGACGACTTCCTCGACTATCGTCAGCGGGATGCCTCGATCAAGCTTTCCGACTATCTCCGTGCCCGCGGCCTCGACCCGGGTGGTGGCTGCCAATAAGAATTCTCGACCTATCGTCTCGCAAGAAGGACAAGACTGATGCGCAACGTCGTGATCGCCGGCTACGTCCGGTCTCCGTTCACCCTGGCCCGCAAGGGCGCGCTGGCCAAGGTGCGCGCCGATGAGCTGGCCGCCCAGGTCGTCAAGGGCCTGATCACCAAGACCGGCGTCAACCAGGACGACATCGAGGACGTGATCATGGGCTGCGCCTTCCCCGAGGGCGAGCAGGGCCTGAACGTCGCGCGCATGGTCTCGTTCCTGGCGGGCATCCCGCTGTCGGCCGCCGGCACCACCGTCAACCGCTTCTGCGGCTCGTCGATGCAGGGCATCCACCAGGCCGCCGGCGCCATCCAGATGGGCGCGGGCGAAGTCTTCATCTGCGCCGGCGTCGAGCAGATGACCCGCGTGCCGATGGGCGGTTTCAACGTCAGCCCGCATCCGCGCCTGGCCAAGGAATACCCGCAGGCCTATGTCGGCATGGGCATCACCGCCGAGAACCTGGCCAGGAAGCACGACATCAGCCGCGAAGCCCAGCAGCAGATGGCGATCGAAAGCCATGCCAAGGCAGCCAGCGCCCAGGCCGCCGGCAAGTTCGCCGATGAAATCATTGCGATCGTCGACGGCAACAAGACCGTCGACCAGGACGGCTGCATCCGCGCCGACACCTCGATGGAAGGGCTGTCCGGGCTGAAGCCCGCCTTCGACGAGAAGGGGACCGTCACCGCCGGTACCTCGTCGCCCTTGACCGACGGCGCCTCGGCCGTGCTGGTCTGCAGCGAGGAATACGCCGCCGCGCAGGGCTGGAAGCCCTATGCCCGCATCAAGTCGATCGCGGTCGCCGGCTGCGCGCCGGAGATCATGGGCATCGGTCCGGTGCCGGCCACCGCCAAGGCGCTGAAGCGCGCCGGCCTCGCCCTCGACGACATCGACATCATCGAGATCAACGAGGCGTTCGCGGCCCAGGCGCTGGCCTGCCTGAAGGAAACCGGCATGAAGAACGAGCGCATCAACCTCGACGGCGGCGCCATCGCGCTGGGTCATCCGATGGGCGCCACCGGCGCGCGCATCACCGGCAAGGCCGCGAGCCTCTTGCGCCGCGAAGGCAAGAAGTATGCGCTGGCCACCCAGTGCATCGGCGGCGGCCAGGGCATCGCCACCGTCCTGGAAGCGATCTGATAGGCGGGACCTGAAACCATGGCCGAGATCAAGAAAGTCGCCGTGATCGGCGCCGGGGTGATGGGGGCGGCGATCGCCGCCCATGTCGCCAATGCCGGCATCCCCTGCGTGCTGCTCGACATCGTCCCGAAGGATGCCAAGAACCGCAACGCCTTCGCCGAGGGCGCAATCGAGAAGATGCTGAAGACCAAGCCCGCGCCGTTCATGCATGCGAAGAACGCGCGGCTGGTCACGCCGGGCAACCTCGAGGATCACCTCAACCTCCTGGCCGATGTCGACTGGATCTGCGAGGCGATCATCGAGAACCCCGCGATCAAGCGCGACCTCTATGCCAAGCTCGAGGGCGTGCGCAAGCCGGGCTCGATCGTCACCTCGAACACTTCGACGATCCCGCTGGCGACCCTGCTGGAAGGCCTGCCCGACAGCTTCGCCCGCGACTTCGGCATCACTCACTTCTTCAATCCGCCGCGCTACATGCGGCTGTTCGAGCTGGTGAAGGGTCCGCAGACCCGCGACGACGCGATCGCAGCGCTCGCCCATTTCGGCGACGTGGTGCTGGGCAAGGAAGTCGTGCGCTGCAAGGACACGCCCGGCTTCATCGCCAACCGCATCGGCATCTACTGGTCCTACATGGCGATGAGCCTGGCCTTCAAGCACGGCCTGACCATCGAGGAGACCGACGCGCTGGTCGGCAAGCCGATGGGCATCCCCAAGACCGGCATCTTCGGCTTAGGGGACCTGACGGGCATCGACCTCGCCCCGCATGTCAACGCCTCGATGCTGAAGCTGCTGCCGGCGACCGACGCCTTCCCCCAGGCCTTCGAGCCCGAGGGCAAGCTGGTCAAGCTGATCGGCCGTCTGATCGAGACCGGCTATACCGGCCGCAAGGGCAAGGGCGGCTTCTACCGTGCCCGCGGCAAGGAAGTGCTCGACCTCGAAACCGGCGAATACCGGCCCAAGCAGAAGGCCGCGCTCGAGTCGATCAACGCCTCGCGCAAGGGCTTGCGCGCGCTGGTCGAGCATCAGGACAAGGGCGGCCGGTATTCCTGGGATCTGCTGAGCCGCGTGCTCAGCTACGCCGCGTCGCTCATTCCCGAGATATCGGACGACATCCTGTCGGTCGATCGCGCGATGAAGACCGGCTATGCCTGGAAGTTCGGCCCGTTCGAGCAGATCGACCAGCTCGGCACCAAGTGGTTTGCCGACAAGCTGCGCGCCGAAGGCCGCCCGATCCCGAAGATCGTCGACGTCGCCGATGGCCGCCCGCTCTACAAGGAAGAGGGCGAGAAGGCTTATTACCTGACCCTGTCGGGCGAGTATGCCGAAATCCCCGTGGCCGACGATGCCTGGAGCCTGGCCGACAAGAAGCGCGGCAAGACCCGCATCGCCGGCAACCGCGGCGCCTCGATCTGGGATATCGGCGACGGCGTCGCCTGCCTTGAATTCCATACCAAGATGAACGCGATCGACGCCGACATCCTGAACATGGTCAAGGAAGCCTCCAACCTGCACAAGAAGGGCTACAAGGCCCTGGTGGTCGGGCATGACGGCGACAATTTCTCGGTCGGCGCCAATGTCGGCATCGCGCTCTTCCAGGCCAATGTCGCGATGTGGCCGGTGCTGGAAGGCGGCATCGCCGAAGGCCAGAACATCTACAAGGGCCTGAAGTACTCGCCGTTCCCCGTCGTCGCCGCGGTCGCCGGCATGGCGCTGGGCGGCGGCTGCGAGATCACGCTGCACTGCGACGCGGTGCAGGCCCATGCCGAGTCCTACATGGGCCTGGTCGAGGTCGGCGTCGGCGTGCTGCCCGGCTGGGGCGGCTGCAAGGAGATGATCACCCGCCACGTCCAGAACAAGAAGCGGCCGGGCGGCCCGATGCCGCCGCTCGCCACCGTGTTCGAGATGATCTCGACGGCCAAGGTCTCGACCTCGGCGGCCGAGGCGCGCGAGATGCTGTTCCTGCGCGAATCGGATGCGATCACCATGAACCGCCGCCGGGTCCTGGCCGACGCCAAGGCCCGGGCGCTGGCCATGGTCGAGGGCTACCAGCCGCCCAAGCCGGTCGAGCTGAACCTGGCCGGCGCGTCGGGCAAGGCCGCGCTCGACATCGCCGTCGAAGGCTTCGCCCTGCAGGGCAAGGCGACCAGACATGACGTCGTCGTGTCGGGCGCCGTGGCCCGCGTGCTGACCGGCGGCGACAAGGACATCACCGAGATCACGACCGAAGACGATCTCTACACGCTGGAGCGTGAAGGGTTCATGTCGCTGATCCGTACCAACGCGACGCTCGACCGCATCGAGCACATGCTGACCACCGGCAAGCCGCTGCGGAACTGAGGAGCATCAGACCATGCCGAGCTATACCGCCCCCCTGACCGACATGCGCTTCGTGCTGCACGAGGTCCTGAAGATCCAGAACTACGCCAACATCCCGGGCTTCGCCGACGCCACGACCGACACCATCGACGCCATCCTCGAAGGCGGCGCCCAGCTGATGCAGGAGGTGATCCAGCCCCTGAACCAGGTCGGCGACCGCGAGGGTTGCAAGTGGCACGACGGCGAGGTCACCACGCCGACCGGCTTCAAGGAAGCCTACAAGGCCTACTGCGAGGGCGGCTGGCCCGGCCTGACCGCCGACCCCGATTTCGGGGGCCAGGGCCTGCCCCATGTCATCGGCATCGCGCTGTCGGAAATGATGTGCTCGGCCAACCTCGCCTTCGGCATGTATCCGGGCCTGAGCCACGGGGCCTACGAGGCGCTGCATGCCTACGGCACGCCCGAGCAGAAGGCGATGTACCTGCCCAAGCTCGTGTCCGGCGAATGGACCGGCACGATGAACCTGACCGAGCCGCATTGCGGCACCGACCTCGGGCTGATGCGCACCAAGGCCGAGCCGCAGGACGACGGGTCCTACAGGATCACCGGCACCAAGATCTTCATCTCGGCCGGCGAGCATGACCTGGCGCCCAACATCATCCACCTGGTGCTGGCCAAGATTCCCGGCGGCCCGCCCGGCATCAAGGGCGTCAGCCTGTTCGTGGTGCCGAAGTTCCTGGTGAACGCGGACGGCTCGCTCGGCGCCCGCAACGGGGTCTCCTGCGGCTCGATCGAGCACAAGATGGGCATCCACGGTAACACCACCGCGGTGCTGAACTACGACGGCGCCACCGGCTGGCTGATCGGCGAGCCGCATCGCGGCATGCGCGCGATGTTCGTGATGATGAATGCCGCCCGCCTCGGCGTCGGCATCCAGGGCCTCGGCATCGCCGAGGTGGCCTATCAGAACGCCGCCGCCTACGCCAAGGACCGGCTGCAGATGCGCTCGATCTCCGGCACCAAGTTCCCCGACAAGCCGGCCGATCCGATCATCGTGCATCCCGACATCCGCCGCATGCTGATGTCGATCCGCGCCTTCGCCGAAGGCGGCCGGGCGCTGGGCTTGTGGGCCGGGCTGATGGTCGACCTGGCCAAGAAGCATCCGGACGACGAGCAGAAGAAGATCAACGACGACATGCTGGCGCTGCTGATGCCGGTGGTGAAGGCCTACTTCACCGACTACGGCTATGAGAGCGCGACGATGGCCCAGCAGGTGCTGGGCGGCCACGGCTACATCGCCGAATGGGGCATGGAGCAGTTCGTCCGCGACGCCCGCATCACCATGATCTACGAGGGCGCGAACGGCGTGCAGGCCCTCGACCTCGTCGGCCGCAAGATGCCGGAAGGCTTCGGCCGCCTGCTGCGCCGCTTCTTCCATCTGGTCTCCGGCTATGTCCAGGAGAACATGATGGACCCCGATATCGGCCGGGAGTTCGTTCAGCCGCTGGCCAAGGCCTTCGCCCGGCTGCAGACCGCCACCGGTTTCATCGCCGAGGCGTCGCTGAAGAACCCGGACGAGGCCGGCGCCGCCTCGACCGACTACCTGCGCATCTTCGCCCTGACCGCGATCGCCTTCATGTGGGCGCAGATGGCCAAGACCGCGGCCGGGAAGATCAAGGCGGGCGACGGCCTCGCGGCTAAGGAATTCTACGAGACCAAGATCGCCGTCGGCCGCTTCTTCATCGATCGCATGCTGCCGGATACGGCCTCGCATCTCGCCAAGCTGCAGGCGGGCGCGAAGAGCATGATGGCACTGGACGCCGCAAACTTTTAAGCTAGGTTACTCCCGGGTAGGGTCACCCCTGCCCGGGCTTTTATTGGCCAATTTTTGACTGATGAATCATCGAACGGCCGAAGCACACCGCCGCCGGCCGGAGGAAACCGACAAGGAAGGCGCCTGCGCATGATCGAGCGTTCCATCTTCACCCCGGACCACGAACTGTTCCGCGACCAGGTCCGCAAGTTCTACGAACGCGAGATCCAGCCGCACCACGCGCAGTGGGAGAAGGACGGCATCGTGCCGAAGTCGGTCTGGCGCAAGGCCGGCGAGAACGGCTTCCTGTGCACCTCGATGCCCGAGGAATACGGCGGCGCCGGCACCGACAAGCTGTTTGCCGCGATCGTCATGGAAGAACAGTCCCGCATGGGCCTGACCGGTCCGGGCTTCGGCCTGCATTCCGAGATCATCGCGCCCTATATCCTGCATTACGGCACCGAGGAGCAGAAGAAGACCTGGCTGCCGAAGATGGCGACCGGCGAGGTGATCGGCGCCATCGCGATGACCGAGCCCGGCACCGGTTCCGACCTGCAGGGCGTGCGCACCACCGCGGTCAAGGACGGCAACGACTACGTCATCAACGGGTCGAAGACCTTCATCACCAACGGCCAGAACGCCGACATCATCATCGTGGTGACCAAGACCAGCCCGAAGGACGGCGCCAAGGGCACCAGCCTGTTCCTGGTCGAGGGCGACCGCCCGGGCTTCAAGCGCGGCCGCAACCTGGAAAAGCTGGGCATGCATGCCCAGGATACCTCCGAGCTGTTCTTCGAGGATGTCCGCGTGCCCGCCTCGAACATGCTGGGCGGCGAAGGCCAGGGCTTTTTCCTGCTGATGCAGGAACTGCCGTGGGAGCGGCTGCAGATCGCCATCGGCGCGGTCGCGGCCTGCGAGGCGGCGATCGAGTGGACGGCCGACTACGTCAAGAACCGCCAGGCGTTCGGCCAGCCGCTGGCCAAGTTCCAGAACACCAAGTTCAAGCTGGCCGAGCTCAAGACCGAAACCCAGATCGCCCGTGTCTTCGTCGACAAGTGCCTGGAGCTGATCTGCAAGAAGCAGTTGGACGTCACCACCGCGGCGATGGCCAAGTACTGGTGCTCGGACCTGCAGGGCAAGGTGATGGACGAATGCCTGCAGCTGCACGGCGGCTATGGCTTCATGTGGGAATACCCGATCGCGCGCGCCTATGCCGATGCCCGCGTCCAGCGCATCTACGGCGGCACCAACGAGATCATGAAGGAACTGATCGGCCGCACCATCTGAAGGTGACGGCCGAGAGATCAGGAGGAACGACATGACCGACGCATTCATCTACGACACGGTGCGCACGCCGCGCGGCCGGGGCAAGGCTTCCGGCTCCCTGCATTCCGTCACCCCGATGCACCTGGCCGTCGCCCCCCGGCCGGCGGGGGGCG